>JBMLQF010000025.1:0-14680 GCA_049241705.1 Fluviicola sp.
AATCTACATACCAAGGGTGTAATTCAGGCTTTGTTTTATTCTGATAAGGATCATTCGTGGACAACGTAAGTCTTACATCGTCCCATTTCTCACCAGTAGTTTGACTCACATTTGCTTTATAAGTCAGATTCACTTTACCAGTTAAGATATCTGCACGCAAATCGTAGGTAGGAACCCAACTTGCACCGGAAACTAAGTAAGAAATATTCAATTTTCCTGCGACAACTTCTTTGGCTTGAATGGTAATAACAAGTCGGTGAATTGGCCCTTTAGGTTCTTCAGGAACATTTGAAGATTGGTAGTTCAACAAATCTTGCATGCGCTCGTTCATGCGACCCAATTTCTTGTCAGTCTCTTTCTTGCGCTTATTCAAGGCTTGCAACTTTTTGTTGATCTCATTCATTTTGACCTGATAGTATTCCATGGCCGCTTTTAAAAGCTGAATTGAGTCATTTACTTTTCCTTGACCACGAATAGCTCCGTTATTTTCCAAAATACGTCTACTCGTGTTCAAGACATCAATTTCATCTTGCAATTCTCTGATTGCATAATTGACCTGATCGATCGAATCTTGCAAAAGATCGATGTCTTTGCGAATCTTCAAGGGCAGCCCTTCCAATTTTGGTTTTGCCGGTTGCGGATAATACGTGTCGTACTTTGAATCAATTAAGACAACATTTCCAAAAGCTTTAACTTGCAAACTGCGCGCATCGATGTTGGGCGAAATACCTTCTATGATCAACTGGGTGATTCCCGGTTTTACGTTAAAACTTGCTTTGCGATACACCTGCGCTCCTTGTGTATACACTGTGACATCCGAAATATTCGATTTAATCACTTCTTTGTCTACCGCCCAAGAATTCGCAGCAAACAAAATAACTACTAACAGACCAACTACTCTTTTCATGGTTTTTGATTTAATATTCCTCAGTACTTCCATCGGTACAATTCGTTCAAATGTAAACAGAAAAAAAGCCCGATTAACGGGCTTTTGGTTTCTTTCCATCTAGATAAGAGTTTGAATTTCAGCGATTATCTTATCTGCTAATGAGCTAGCTGACTCGGCATTCTTACTTTCCGTATAAACACGAATGATCGGTTCCGTATTTGATTTTCGTAGGTGCACCCACTCCTTTTCAATGTAGATCTTCACACCATCAGTAGTATCTACTTCCTGATTAGCATATCTGCTTGCCATCGTTTCTAAAATCCCATCTACATCAATGCCTGGCGTCAATTCAATCTTCTTTTTCGCCATTTCATAATTGGGATAAGATGCGCGCAAAGCAGTCATTGACATATTTTTCTTCGCCAAATGCGTCAGGAACAAAGCAATTCCTACTAACGAATCGCGGCCATAATGCAAGTCTGGATAAATGATTCCTCCATTTCCTTCACCTCCAATTACGGCGTCAACCAATTTCATTTTTTCAACTACGTTCACCTCTCCTACTGCTGCAGCGAAGTAATTACAGCCAACTGCTTCCGTGATATCTCTAAGTGCTCGTGTCGAAGATAAATTGGACACCGTTGCACCCTTTTTATTTGCTAGGATGAATTCCGAAACTGCAACCAAGGTGTATTCTTCACCAAACATAGTTCCGTCTTCGTTGACTAATGCTAAACGATCCACATCCGGGTCTACAGTAATTCCCAAATGTGCCTTTTCAGCAACAACACGTGCAGAAAGTTCTGTCAAATGTTCCGCCAAAGGCTCTGGATTGTGTGGGAAATGTCCGGTTGGTTCACAGTACAATTCAACGATATTCTGAACTCCTAAAGCTCGGAGCATCTGTGGGACAGCTATACCACCCGTGCTATTTACGGCATCAACAACAATAGTGAAGTTTGCATTTCTAATAGCTTGTACATCCACCAATGGCAATTCCAAGATTGCTTGAACGTGGCGTTCAATAGCAGTTGTATCTTGAGATACTTTTCCAAGATCATCTACTTCTGCGAAAGCAAATTTATTGGAATCGGCAATGCGCATCAATTCTTCTCCATCTTTACCTGAAATGAATTCACCTTTCTCATTCAGCAATTTCAATGCATTCCATTGCTTCGGATTATGAGAAGCCGTTAGAATGATCCCTCCATTTGCTTTATGATATGGAACAGCCATTTCAACTGTTGGAGTAGTTGACAAACCTAAGTCGATCACATCTATTCCCAAACCAACCAAGGTATTCACTACCAAAGAAGAGATCATAGAACCGGATAAACGTGCATCGCGACCAACAACTACAGTCAGTTTTTGACCATTAAAACGATTGGATAACCAAGTTCCATAAGCAGCTGCGAAAAGTACCGCATCGATTGGTGTCAATGCTTCCCCCGGATTTCCACCAATAGTTCCTCGGATTCCGGATATTGATTTAATTAATGTCATAGCAATAGGATATTAATCTGGTTTGCCAGAAATTTTACTTATTTCCTGATCGATTGAGTGCAATCATTTTAAGCAGCGTAACTGCGGCTTCAACACCTTTGTTACCGTGCTTTCCTCCTGCGCGATCAATGGATTGTTGTTCCGTGTTATCTGTCAACAAACAGAATGAAACCGGTTTGTTTTCGGTCAACATGACGTCCATAATTCCTTGCGTAGCACCGCTACATACGAAATCAAAATGACGTGTTTCTCCTTGGATCACTACACCAATGGTGATAGCGCCATCAACGGGTTGCGAGCGCAAGATCCATTGAGCACCCAATGGCAATTCAAACGCACCTGGAACATGATGTACGATAATATTGTCCTCCATTACGCCATTTTCCAACAATGTCTGGAGCGCTCCTTCGAGCAATTTACTTGTGATATGATCGTTCCACTCAGAAACAACAATGCCGATCTTAAAATCGGCACCGTTTGGAATAGTTTCCTTGTTGTAAGTGGATAAGTTCTTTAAACTTGTTGCCACCTTATTTTTTTACTTGATTGGATACTCGAGCAATGTATTTTTCAATGTTCTTTTGAGACGCAAACACTGTGTACTCATCACGGATCTGCTCATATAATTCAGTTGCCTTTTCGTAATCTTTCAATTCTTCAGCAACCAAACCAGCTTTGAACAAATACATCGGAGAGGTGTTCTCATTCGCGTTTTTACGAGCCGCTTCTTGATACAACTTCAAAGCTTCGTTCAAATCACCCATTTCTGAGTAACAATCTCCTTGTAGACCGATAACATAAACTGGACCGTAAGTATCATTCAAATCTACTCCTTCAAGCAATTCCAACGCTTTCTTGAAATTTCCTTTCGTCATATGCTGACGAGCCAAAGTAAATTGAGCAACTTCACCACCTACTTTCCCATCGTATTTCTTCACAACACCCTCCAATTCAGAGATTGCTGCATCTGTAGAATCCTTTACTGCAAGGTTCAAACCTTTGTAATAAGAACTTTTTGACTTCTCATTGTCCGGACCCCAAACGAATTGTTTGTACAAGATGTATCCTATTGCCAATACCAATACTACAGTAACTGCAATAGTGATATTCTTCAATTGTTTGTTCTCCTTGAACTGTTGTTTAAAATTGCTTAAACCTGTGCTTTTAGACATGTATGTATTATTTATAGCGTTGCAAAAATAAACTTTTTTTCCAAAGTCAACATATGATGTGCTGAACTGTATCGGATACTTTATAAATGTGGAATTATTCGGGGTAATATTCTATCATCTGACATTGTCAATCAATGAACTGAGTTGACTTCATGAAGTAAGGCGTATACCGAATAGGCCAAAGTAGAAAAGAGTGCTGTTCCGGCAAGTGAGCAAAAAAGCGCATAAACAAACGCTAAAAACCCTTTTTTCACTGCAAATGTCTGATAATACACCCAAGCGGGATAAACAACTTGAAAAATGATCAGATGACTTAGACTCAGTACCAACATGAATTCCGTACCTGAAAAAATAATGGCAATAGGCAACATCAGAATTGTCAAAACGGCAATTTCTCCGGCGATGTATGCATTTATGAGTGCATGCTCAATAAAATTGAAACCAATCTTTCGGTACATCCATGCAGAAAAAACACTCGTTATAATGAATGCTGTTGTAAAACTCCACTTAGAGAACTGAATTAAAAACAATTCCAAATTATCCAGCCAAAACAAATAATCCTCGGGAGGTGAAGGTTGAACCGGAAACAAATGATAGAACAACACCATCAATCCCATGGTTACAAACATGTACAACAATGGATTCGTTAACCCAACACGTTTGCCTAACACATAATTCCAACAGACGTTTTTGGGATGTTTGATCAGTGTAATAAACGTATGCGCAAATCCACTGTCTACGTGAAAAATAGCATGTGGAACATCGTGTAAAATAGTTTTAAAGCTGTACCGATGCGTTGTTGCTTTCTGACCGCAAATCGGACAAAACGGAGTTGTTAAATCTGCATCACAATTCAGACAATTGTGCTTTTCATCCATATTCGAAAATTCAAAACAAACCGCAGCAAGATAGCAATATTATCTGTGATTTGATGATCAGCTGAATCTGAATATTCTTGAAGCAGAAACCGTGCGGTATTCGGATTTGCAGGATACACATTCCATAGAAGGCAGTAACATGCTTCTAAAGGAATACAGGCGTAAATCAGAAATAATTGATTAAATTTGCCATGGCTTTAGGTTTTCAACGTACTAAAAACGGAGAAATTAATAGGGAATCCGGTGTGAATCCGGAACTGTATCTGCAGCTGTAACCCTTGCAAACGTTATTTCAAGATGCCACTGATTGCCACACGGCGAATGGGAAGGCGAAATCAACGGAGGGAAGTCAGAATACCTGCCTGTAGCTGAATGAATGAAGACTTCAGATTAAAGTCTTGTTCACTTGTTAGGAGACGCGTATCCTTGCATTTGTTCATCTTTTCTGATTTCTCATTGACTACACTTTTATTAACTTTTTAATGCGTGAAGCAATGAAGAAAATTTACATCGTGGTGTCTTTGGCACTCAGCTCGACCGCTTTCGGTCAACAAATCGCAACATTTGAAGATCTTGGACTTCCTGCCAATTCACATTGGGATGGGTCTGATAGCACAGGTGGTTTCACCTCTGGATCTGTTTATTTCATGAATGAATACAACCACGATTGGAGTTACTGGTCGGGAGGTTTTATTTACTCCAGCTCTCAGAACGATACCACTGCCGGATACACCAATGATTTTTCGGCGATTACGGCAGGTGGGCAAAATAGTCCAACTTACGCCGTGAATTATGGAGGGAACATTGACTTTGGCTCCCTGAAAACAATTAGCAGTATAGCAGTAACGAATACCACATATGCATACTTATCCATGCGTGATGGCGATTTCTTTGGAAAACAATTTGGTTCACCTTTAAATGCAGCCGGTCAAGCAGATGGAACAAATGGAGAAGATTGGTTCAAACTAACTATTTACGGATTTGATGGGGATTCAATTGCAACTGGATCGATCGATTTTTATTTGGCAGACTTCAGATTTGCAGACAGTGCACAAGATTATTTGATTGATTCTTGGCAAACTGTGGATCTAACGAGCTTGGGGGCAATTCGTTATTTGAATTTTGAATTGTCATCCAGTGATAATTCCGGAGGATATATGAATACTCCTGCTTATTTTGCTTTGGATAATTTAAGTTATGGCAACTTGGCTATCGAGGAAGCGCCAACTTCAGATATTTCTTACTTCCCTAATCCGGCATTAAACCAAGTTCAGTTCACGAATGAAGGTCCTGCATCACTTAGTATTACAGATATGAACGGTCGTGTTGTTTTTGTATCGCAAGTAGCTGCCAATGCCGTTATTGATCTAAGCGACCTGCAACCGGGAACATATTCATACCGCCTTACCTCAGAAGGAAACCTGTACCAAGGGAATCTTATTAAGTTGTAATCGTGCGATTAACGATCGTTTGCATCATCTCACTTTTGACAAGCTGTGGCGTTTGGTCACAGCCTGTTAAAACTTTGGATACGATCGTCATCTTACCTAAAAGTCTGTTCTCAGAAGGAGGCTTTAGTATTTCCGGTCGACTTTTGGATCGTGTGCTTTTGCCGGATGTTGGTAGTATTGTTCAGCGAATACCCGGTTATCAAGTTAAGAATTATGGAGATGTTGGAGGCTTGAAGCTTGCTTCATTCCGCGGCTTGGGAGCCAATCACACTTCGATCGTTGTGGATAATCAAGCTGCTTCTGTCGCACAAAGTGGCTCAACTGATCTCAGCAATTTACCAACAGAATTCGTTCGAAGTATTGAAACGAATGGACCTCTGCAATTGCGCACAGACATGCCTATATCATCAAAAATGAATGGTAGTGCTTTGTATATACAAACGTGGCACAGTCCTTTTACCTATCAATCGCATGCCGCCGTAAAACTGTCAGCTCAACAAGGAAGTTTTGGCTTGTGGAGTTCAGAAATGGCGTTGTTTGTTCCTGTAAAAAAGTGGCAATTCGCTTTGAGTGGTAAAGCACGACGATATGAAGGAGCCTTCCCCTACCGTTACCAAAATGGCAATCAAACAATCAAAGCCGTCCGCAAAAATAACGCGCTTACTGATCTTTATGGAACTGCTAGTGTCAATGTAAAACTTTCACCAAAACACCGTCTGCATGCTTTGATCGCCATTGAAGATGCCAAAAAACAGTTACCAGGCGCTGTGGTGTTTTACAATGAAACAGCCAACACACACTTGTCTACTTCACTTATTCGGGCTCAACTACTGCATCAATTCTCTGGAAAATCAAGTTTATGGACCACCCAAATCAATGCCCATCGAAGTCAGTTGCACTATGTAGATTCGAATTATCTGAATTCAATAGGTTATTTGGAAATGCATTATCCCGCTCAGGAATTGAATGGCGAATCACAATTTTCCTACTTTTTCGAGCACGGTACAAATCTTTTGATTGGAAGCAGCCTGAAATATGAAGGTTTAAAGGAAAGCACACTAATTAGTGATCCTGCTCGTGTGATCAATCAACATTTTTTGCAGATCCAACAATCCTTGTTTCATTCCAAAGTAAAGGTTCAGATCAATCAAGGAGCAACAGTTGTAGCTGATGAACAAGCTGATAGAACCAAGAGCTATTACTTACCTCAAGGGATGATTTTTTGGCAAGTAGGTCATCTTCAAAGCATTTTATTGAGCGCCAAACGAACCATGCGTTTACCGACATTCAGCGAACTCTATTTTCAATCAGTCTTACCCAATCAGCTTCGTCCGGAAATAGCCGAACAACTTTCTGTTAAATGGATCGGTTCCTGGAAAAAAGGATTGTGGTCGATGGATTGGAGTATAGAGCCATTTCTGACCAATGCAAACGACAAGATTGTTGCAATTCCAACACAAAACACGTTCATTTGGTCAATCGTGAACATTGCGAAGAGCAGAAATACCGGAGTTGAAAACTACCTAAGTGTGCACTTCTCGAACAAGAAGAAGACCATTGATTATCAATTCAGCGGAAATTACACGTACCAGTCTTGTGTAGATCTTTCGAATGAACAAGCCAGTAATTATGGCCATCAGATCAGTTACGCTCCACAACATACTGGAAACATCGATTTCACCATGTTCTATAAAACATGGAGCATTTTTCTGGCAAGTAGCTACATCGGAAATCGTTATGCATTGCCCGAAAACATTGCTACCAATGAGCTTCCGGCAATCCTGCAATTCGATGCTGGAATGACCAAAGCATTTCCATTCAAAAAGCAACTTCTGCGAGTTTCGGCAGTTGTTCGGAATTTGACGAATGTCAACAATCAATATATCCGTTATTTTGTTTTGCCCGGCATTCATTACCAAGTTAAATTGAGCTATGAAATATTTCCTACTTCTCGCAGTATCGCTCCTGCTCCTGTCTTGTAAAAAGGACAAAAAACCGGAAGTCAGTGCGCCTAGTATGCTTACTGATGGATTTCTCGTTTTAAATGAGGGATTGTTTCAGCATAATAATTCTACCTTGACCTGGATGCCTGCCGATGGTCAGAATGCCATTTCGAACTTTTTCGAGCAAAAAGCGAATCGATCACTTGGTGACACCGGAAATGACATGCAGCGTTACGGGAACAAGATCTATGTTATTGTCAATGTTAGTAGCACAATCGAAGTCCTGAATGCAAGCACTGGCGCAAGTACCTCACAGATCTCGATGATGAACGGATCAACACCCAAACAACCTCGTTACATTGCTTTTAACGGAAGTAAGGCTTACGTTTCTTGTTACGATGGCTTTGTGGATGTCATCGACACGGCTTCCTTACAAATCGAACAACGCATACCAGTTGGTGCCAATCCGGAACAGTTAGTCGTGAGCAACAACAAACTATTCGTTGCTAATTCAGGAGGATTGAACTTTCCAAATGTTGACAGCACAGTTTCAATCATTTCTTTGAGTTCACATACGGAGCTCACTCGTGTGACTGTTGGACCAAATCCGGGAAAAATCTGCACGGATCAAAACGGGACTGTGTATGTGATTTCACGGGGCGATTACGGCGCAATTCCTGCCAAGCTACACCGAATTGATCCAGCTACAAACACGAAAACGGCAAGCTATTCTTTTGTGGTGGATGACGTAGTTCCCTACTCCAATGGATTACTGATCATTCGAACTGACAATGGGATCAAAGGGTATCAATTCGACACGCAAACTGAGCAATTTTCCACCCTAGCGACGATTGAGTTTACAGGAATAACAACCTATTACGGGGCTAGGTATCGAAATGCAAATGCATCTTGGTATGTGTTTGATGCGAACGGATACACCTTGAATGGATTCGTCAAACAATTCAACCAATCCGGATCATTACTGAATTCTTATGCTGTTGGTTTAAATCCGAATAACATTCTATTCTATGACTAAGCAACTAGTAGCATTTTGCTTCCTTGGAACCTCCTTGATGGGGTTGGCACAAAGTTACCACGATGTTCCCGGTGCGGCTGGAAGTATTGCCATTCCGAAAG
Source organism: Fluviicola sp. (assembly GCA_049241705.1). GTDB lineage: Bacteria > Bacteroidota > Bacteroidia > Flavobacteriales_D > Crocinitomicaceae > Fluviicola. Next base: position 8,974 of record JBMLQF010000025.1, read on the forward strand.
ACAGTAGTTGTTTTGTTGCATGGGCTACGAACGGTACATTATCACGGGGCTATTTGGATATCAACGACACATTGGTAACGGACAGCGGCTCGAATAGAGCATCTTTTGGAGTAATTGAAAATGCACTTGGACCTGCTGAAGGTGATGGAATGACCGTTGTTTCACTGGGTGATGCAGGTACTATCACCCTGACTTTTGATCAACCGATCACTAACGGTCCCGGTTACGACTTCGCAGTTTTTGAGAATTCGTTCATGGATCATTACATGGAATTTGCCTTTGTTGAAGTTAGCTCCAATGGAACAGATTTCGTTCGTTTTCCGAATGATTCAGAAATTCCATTTGTTACCCAGTTAGGAAACGCATCATTAGCAGACTGCCGCATGGTTAACAATTTGGCAGGAAAATACCGCGCCGGTTTTGGCACTCCATTCGATCTCAGTGAAGTACAGGGAATCCATGACAGCGTATACGTTGCACGTATCACACACATCCGATTGATCGATGTCATTGGAGCAATTAATGGAACTCATGTATCCTATGATAGTGACAATCAACCGATCAACGATCCCTATCCTACTCCATTTCCTTCCTGCGGTTTTGATTTGGATGCCATAGGAGTGATCAATCAATTTGTTGGCATAGAAGAAAATGAACTCGCAACTTGGCACATGCACCCCAATCCAAGTATGGGAACAGTACATTTTTCCGAGAAATTAATCGGCAAAGAAATTCGCGTCTTGAATCATTGCGGACAGCTCATATTTAATAAAGTACTTGATACCAATGAAATTGACCTTGCCAATATGTTATCTGGAATCTACTTTATACAGTGTGAAGGTGTCACAAAAAAGCTGGTAATTCAAAATTAAATTTCTCGTCATTTTTTTGGAGCAAAACTGAACACGAAAAAAGTTTCGTTCTAAAATCATTCTAATCTAACTTTCATTTATTACTGAAAGTTTCATATATTTGAAACATGACTTTAGAACAGGCAAAGAATCAGTTCATACAAACGTGGGGAAGTTACGGTTCACAGTGGGGGATCAACCGGACCATGGCTCAGATACATGCATATTTATTGGTGAGTGACGGCCCAAGATCTACAGACGAGATCATGCAGCAACTTTCTATTTCACGAGGTAATGCGAATATGAACTTGCGCGAATTGGTTAATTGGAATCTATTATACAGGGAGAGTATTTCTGGTGATCGCCGCGAATATTTCAGAGCCGAGAAAGACATGTGGGAAGTCGCGAAACGGATCTTACAAGAACGAAAACGTCGCGAATTCGACCCCTTGATCCAACATTTACAGGAACTTAAGAAGGTGGAACAAAGTTATGAATCTATCAGTTTTGTGGCCACAATAGAGAATATCGAACGACTGATCAATCGTATGGACAGTTTCAGCAAACTACTTATTCGAGCTGATGAACACGTTTTCTTCGGTAGGTTGATGGAGTTGTTCAAATAAACTATTTTTCATTTATTTCTGAAATTTCAAAATAATTTATTTGACTCAAGCAAGTAATTAAATAAATACTAAAAATAAAGAAGAGTAATCTCTTGATATTTAAAAATTCAAAGACTTTTACTTAAGTATTTACTTTAACTTAAAGTAAACGTTTGATCAAACCCATATAACGGTATGGAGGATATTTAATTCGGAAATCCAACCACGAAGATGACTTCAAAATAGCTTTTTCATGACTGAATGCTGAGAAACTAGCTCTACCGTGATACTTTCCCATACCACTATTCCCTACCCCACCGAAAGGCAAATCGTGATTTGCGACATGCAAGAGAACATCATTATGGCAAAATGCTCCAGAAGATGTGGCATTTCTTAAGCGCACTGCTTCTCGCTCTGAACCAAAATAATACATCGCCAATGGCTTATCCATAACCTGCAGTTTCTCAATAACCTCATCCAAATTATCAAACTCGATAATTGGCAGGATCGGTCCGAAAATCTCCTGTTGCATTACTGCATCCTCCCACGAAACATCCTCTAGAATTGTTGGTGCTATTTTTCTCAATGATTTATTGACCGCGCCCCCCAAGCGAATATTTCCGGAATTTAAATAATCCATTAAGCGTTCCATTGCAGCATCGTTGACAACATTTACATAATCCGGATGATTCATCGGATCTGATCCATACATCGCTTCTACACTCGATTGAAATGCTTGGATGAATTCTTCCTTTCGGGATCGATGGATCCAAATAAAGTCTGGTGCAATACACGTTTGACCGGAATTGATCAATTTCCCCCAGGCTACTCGTCGAGCGGCAATTTTAACAGAGGCATCTTTATCAATAATTGTCGGGCTTTTACCTCCTAATTCCAAAATCACCTTCGATAAATGATTAGAAGCCGCTTGCATAACGATCTTCCCAACGCGAGAACTGCCGGTAAAAAAGAAAACATCAAACGGACGACTCAACAAGGCTTGATTGGCATCCACATCTCCACGAACAACCGTGATATAACGCGGATCAAAGTAATTCGCGATCAGTTTCTCAATCAATTCAGCTGTATTCGGAGTAGCAGGAGAAGGTTTTAAAACAGCTGTACATCCAGCTGAAATTGCGCCAATCAATGGATTGATCATTAATTGAAAAGGATAGTTCCATGGTGCTATGATGCAAGCAGTTCCCATTGGTTCAACTTGCACTTTAGAGCGCGATGGAAACAAGGCTAAGGGTGTTGAAACTGCCTTATCCATCATCCATTCAGGCAAATGATCCAAATGTAATTCGATCTCTTTTAACAACAAAGCGATCTCGGTTAAAAACGTTTCTTCTTTTGACTTGTTCAGATCCGATTTCAAAGCCCGATAAATTGCTTCTTCGTTTTCAAGAATCATCTTTCGCAGAATTTTCAATTGTTTCTTCCTGAATTCTAAAGTCTTCGATTCACCTGAGCGAAAAAACGCAACTTGCTTATTAAAAATAGTCGACACAACCTCCATCATGGCATTAAACACATTACTTACCAAATAAAATTAACGATCCTCTCAATAAAAAACCCCATTCACTCATTTGTTCACTCGAACTTGATTTCTTCCATTAATTTCATCAAAAAAAATCATGAAGAAAACACGATACTTACTGCCTGCTTTGTTACTACTCTTTTCTTGTGGCGGTAATGAGACAAAACTTCCAGAATCATCCTTGGAAACTGAGGTTGCCACTGAAAAAGAGCTCCCATTGAAAAAAATGACCTTTGAAGAAGCCATGGCAGATACGCTATCAACTGAGCACCCTGTGGAAATCGAAGGATATATTCAATTACCTACCCTTTCAACAATTGGAGATAAAGAACAAAGTGTTTCGCTATTTGGTAGAAAGAATCAAACTAACGGACTTGCCATCTATACGAAAATGCCCGTTGGTTCCGGAAAAAACAGCATGAAAAAACTTCCTTTGGAATACGACAAATCCGATGTGAAGATCACAGGGAACAAAGGAGAAACTTTGGGATTGAATCAACGAGTAAAACTCACTGGTAAAATGTACTATATGAAATCGTACACCAAAGGAGAACCGGGAACAACCTATTTTACAGTGGAAAAAATCGAGGAAGTTGATGATAAAGAATTCGATTACAGCGCTTGGAAAACGGTTAAATCATTCTCTGAAATCTCGAAAGATGAAAACCGTCATAATGAATATTATATCGAAGGTACAGTGGAGGTTCCTATGTTTGTTCTTACTGGTTGGGAAATGGCCATTGATTTGAAAAAAGGTGGTGAAACGGTCACAATTAAGATCATGACCGGTAAAGAAAACAACCAAATGGAAGACTTAAAAGAGAACTGGACCAAGAAAGATATCAAGATCCGCAACTTTGAAGGAAAAATGATCAAACCGGGTCAGAAAGTCAGGGTTTACGGTGTAGCAGCATTAGACGGTCTCCACGTAGAACGCATAGAATAATTGAAGTCGGCATAAGCCGACTTTTTTTTTCCTTGTCAATTCCCTATTTTCGGTGACATTTTGGAATAAATCAATGAAAACTAAAATCCTGATCTTTCGACCAATCATATTCGTATTTGTAGGTGTCTTACTTCTTGGCAGTTGTCAGGAAAATTGTGCTTGCAACGACGAAGAAATGGATGCTTTCCTTTTTGAAATGAATTTTCGCTACGGAAATGACTTGACAAAGGATTCCATTGTTTGCAGAAACCGTGATGGGTTATGGATGGTGAAAAGACACGATTATTTGGATTGGCAGATCATGTACGATGAGCAGCAAATTGATCGTCACTCAGCCATGGTCGTTTACAAAATGCCTATTCGTTATGCCAAGCTGATTGTTCCTTTTATCCGACACGTGCGCGAATATGGTTGGGAAGTTGAATACGTAGAAAAGGAAGCTAACGAGGATAGCTTGTTTTCATTTAAACTGTATGAACCAAACGGCAATATGCAAGTGAAACAATGCTATAAGTTCAAAGAAAAGGGCTGGGCCAAGAAATTCGATATTTCCGCATGGTCAGTGCTAGGTGAAGATGTGGATCTTTCAAGAAAATAAGCATGGAAAAAACATTTTGGGAAGAACGATATTCAACGAATCAAACTGGTTGGGATCTCGGCGAAGTTTCGCCACCATTGAAAGCTTACATCGATCAGTTAAACAAAAAAGATCTTGCTATTTGTATTCCTGGCTGTGGTTTCGGACATGAAGCTATTTATCTGGAAAAATCCGGTTTCACGAATGTTACCGTCATAGATCTAGTTCAAGAGGCTCTGGACCATGTGAAAGTCAAAGCGTCGCATGTACGTTGCATTCACGGAGATTTTTTCGAACTGGAAGAGAAGTTTGATTTGATTATTGAACAAACCTTGTTCTGTGCGATTCATCCTTCCATGCGCCCACAATACGTGCAAAAGATTGCTCAGCTCCTCAAGCCAGGTGGAAAACTAATTGGTGTCTTATTCAACAGAGACTTCGAAGGCGGTCCTCCATTCGGCGGTTCAATATCCGAATATCAGCAATTATTCACCCCCATTTTCAGTAGTTTTAGATGCGAGCCTTGTTACAATTCAATTGCTCCGCGAAGTGGCAACGAAGTATTCATAAAAGCAAGCGTTTAAAATGTTCTTTATAGCTTCCAAAATCTTTTATTTTCTACTTGGACCGTATACATGGTTACTTGTTGCTTTGGGATTTGCCTTCTTCTCGAAAAATGAACGACGCAGAAAATTGGGAAGACGTTGGGCAATTGCCATTGCTTTGATCTTCTCCAATTCCTTTCTTTACAAAGAGGTTTGCCGACAATGGGAAGTCTTCGGTACCCCGATCAATAAAACGGGTCATTACGATGTTGCTGTTGTTCTTGGCGGAATGACAGACTACAACAATGACCTACAAGAATTAAGCATCCGTCGCGGTGGCGACCGCATATGGCAAGCTATCACGTTGTATAAAACAGGACATGTGAAGAAACTCTTGATTAGTGGCGATCATGGAAACTTGATTAATCGAGGTCTGCACGAAGCCGAACAATTAAAAGCTTTACTTATTCGATGGGGAATTCCGAAAGAAGATATTCTAACGGATATCAAATCAAGAAACACTCATGAAAACGCTGTTGAATCTAAAAAGACTCTTCAAAAAGATTATCCTGAAGCAAAATCAATGCTCCTAGTTACCAGTGGAAGACATATGCGCCGTTCTCTGGGATGTTTCGAAGCT
>JBMLQF010000026.1:0-13673 GCA_049241705.1 Fluviicola sp.
AAACACTACAATGTTCCCCTGGTACCAGGAGTTGACGAAGCGATCACAGATGTCAATGCAGCCAAAAAGATCGCCGCAGAAGTAGGGTTTCCGGTGTTGATCAAAGCCTCTGCTGGTGGTGGAGGAAAAGGAATGCGTTTGGTGAATCATGTGGACGAGTTCGAAGAGCAAATGCAATTGGCACAGAGTGAGGCACGTTCTTCATTTGGTGATGATGCTGTTTTCATTGAGAAGTTTGTTACAAAACCACGCCACATCGAGATTCAGGTTTTTGCAGATCAATTGGGCAATACGGTTTACTTATTCGAGCGTGAATGTTCCATTCAACGTCGTCACCAAAAAGTGATTGAAGAGGCACCTTCTGCGGTTTTGACACCTGAATTGCGCAAGCAAATGGGAGAAGCGGCAGTAAACGTGTGTAAAGCTTGTAACTACGAAGGAGCTGGAACGGTTGAATTCTTGTTGGATGCTGATCTGAATTTCTACTTCTTGGAAATGAATACCCGCCTTCAAGTGGAGCATCCGGTGACGGAAGAGATCACAGGAACAGACTTAGTTGAATGGCAGGTTCGCGTAGCGCGTGGAGAGCGTTTACCGAAATTACAAGATGAATTGGAAATCAACGGACATGCTATTGAAGTTCGTGTATACGCAGAGGATACTTTGAACGGATTCATTCCGGATATTGGAACTTTGAATCGCTATAAACGACCGCGTAAGGATATCGCTCGCGTGGATGATGCATTCGAGGAAGGAATGGAAGTTCCGATCTATTATGATCCGATGATCGCAAAGTTGGTCGTTTGGGCACCTACGCGTGAAGAAGCCATGGATAAAATGGTTTCGGCGATCAATGAATATCAAATCTCCGGTGTAAAAACCACGCTTGATTTTGGTAAATATGTGATGAAGCATCCAGCTTTCCGTTCAGGAGATTTTGACACCAACTTTATCAAGCATTATTTCTCTGATCCAAACACGATGTGGGAAGCATACGACGAAGAGGGTGCTGCCTTGAAAGCCGGCTTGAGCGATATTTGGAAAAAGTTGACTGAAATGGCTAACAAAGATGCTGCTTCAAAGCATATTTCATCCACTTGGAAAATGCATGCGCATTAAGTAATTGCTAAATAGAATATTTAAAAACAGGTCTTCCAAAATGGGGGACCTGTTTTTTTATTTCGGAATCCAGATAATTGACGTGTTAGGGCGTTATTTTTCGCATAGCAACGCATACAGGGAACGAATTTATAATTACCTTTAGCCCACTAAAAAAATTAAGAGCTGTCATGAACTTACATGAATATCAAGGTAAATCCATCCTTCAGAAGTACGGAGTAGCTGTACAACGTGGAGTTGTAGTGGATAAAGTTGAAGAAGCCGTAGCTGCTGCAAAGAAATTAACCGAAGAAACTGGTACTGGATGGTACGTGGTAAAAGCGCAGATCCACGCAGGTGGTCGCGGTAAAGGTGTTGTTCAGGAAACCGGATCTCATGGTGTGGTTTTGGCAAAAGGGATCGATCAAGTTGAGGAAAAAGTAAAAGGAATCCTTGGAGGTCACTTAGAAACAGCTCAAACGAACGGAAAAGGTAAGAAAGTAAATAAAGTGTTGATCGCGGAGGATGTTTACTATCCTGGAGAGGCACAAACAGAAGAGTTCTACATGTCGGTATTGTTGGATCGTGAAAGAGGTCGCAACATCATCATGTATTCTACTGAAGGTGGTATGGACATCGAAACAGTAGCACATGACACACCGCATTTGATCTTCAAAGAAGAAATCGATCCTCGAGTAGGTATCCAAGGGTTCCAAGCACGTAAGATCGCTTTCAATTTGGGATTGTCTGGTGAAGCGTTCAAGCAAATGACAAAATTTGTTGTGGCATTGTACAGTGCTTACGAAGGTTGTGATGCTGCTATGTTTGAGATCAACCCGGTATTGAAAACATCTGATAACAAAGTGATCGCAGTAGATGCGAAAGTAACGTTGGATGGAAACGGATTGTACCGTCACCCGGATTATGCAGCAATGCGTGATACTTCTGAGGAGGATCCAATGGATGTAGAAGCTGGTGAAGCAGGTTTGAACTTCGTGAAATTGGACGGTAACGTTGCTTGTATGGTAAACGGAGCTGGATTGGCGATGGCAACCATGGATATCATCAAATATTCTGGTGGTAACCCTGCAAACTTCTTGGATGTAGGTGGTACAGCTGATGCTGAGCGCGTTGAGAAAGCATTTCACATCATTTTGAAAGATCCAAACGTGAAAGCGATCTTGATCAACATCTTTGGTGGTATCGTTCGTTGCGACCGTGTTGCTCAAGGAGTGGTTGACGCATACAAGAACATTGGAAACATTCCAGTTCCGATCATCGTTCGTTTGCAAGGAACAAATGCCGAGGCTGCGAAGAAATTGATCGACGAGTCTGGGTTGAATGTTCACTCTGCAGTATTGTTGCAAGAAGCTGCAGACAAAGTAAAAGAAGTATTGGCGTAAGCTGATCAAAAAATATAGAAACCCCCGGTTCCGTGTATTTGGAATCGGGGGTTTTGTTTTTATCCGCCATAAACAATCTTTGTTTATTCTGACGATAATAAATATCTTGTCTCACGTATCCTGCAAAAATTTAATAATGAGATCACTCATCTACAGTACGTTCATGTTGTTTACCGTGACGTCATTCGCACAAGAAATTCATCAATATACCAATGCTGCCGGAAAAATCGGTTTTTTATCCGCTAGTGGAGATACTGTGGTTCAAGCAAAGTTTGACTCCGCTGACATTTATGCCTTTGGATATAATTATAATCCGGATTGTATCGTAAGCATGAATAAGAAATATGGATTGATCAATGCGAAAGGTAAATTTATCATTCCTTGCTTGTATGACGAGATTATGCGCAACACCGGAGCAACGAATTTGTATGGAATCGAATTGAACGGCAAATATGGACTGGTCGATCGCGTTACTGGAAAAGTTGTACTTGAGCCAACTTATGACGATAAGATTCTCTTTAGCAACGGGATTGCTGCGCTTAAGCAAGCAGGTAAATTTGGTTTGTTCACAGCGAATGGCAATAAAGTGTTGTCAACTCCACAATGGGACGGTGTTGGAAGGTTTCATGAGAAGTTGATCTTGGTCAATCAAAACGGTAAGTACGGGTTTATCAACCTAAAAGGCGAAGTGCAAATACCAGTTCAGTATGACGAGGCCGATGAATACATCAATCGCAATGGGTTTGTGGCTGTGCGAAAAGGAGTGAAATGGGGTTATGTGAATTTCAAGGGAAAAGAAATGACACCGTTTACGTATGATCGTCTGTTCAATTTTTCTGAAGGAATGTCAGTATTCATGCTCGATGATAAATATGGATTTATAGACGATTCCGGTAAAGAAGTGTTTCCTGCTAAATATGATGATGCGGATATGTTTTATGGTGGCTTCACCTTTGTTGGTCAAAAGAAGGATACTGTTCTGAAATATGCGTTGATGAATAAAAAAGGGGAATTACTTTCTGGATATGAGTTCGAAGAATTCGAGAACAATTTGGAGGAAGGTTTTGCGATTGTCAAGAAAAACGGAAAATATGGAGTGCTGAATAACTCAGGTAACTACATGGTTCCAATTGCTTGTGAGCGCGATGATATTTACGACTATTTCGAATTCAACTATTTTACTGCAATTCGCGTGAAATTCAATGAGAAAATGGGGGTGATCTCATTTAAAGGAGATACACTTGTGCCGTTCGAATACGATTACATTGAGAACGCAGATTATGAAAATAGTAATGTTGTACTTGTAGGCCGTGGTGACAAACGCGGTTGGTATGATGTCGATAAAAAACGCGAAGTAATTCCTTTGGTATATGAAGAAATTACGCCCTATATCTATGAGGAGGAGCGATTTGTGGGCGTCAAGTGTCAAGATGGACATGGGATTTGGGATTTAAAACTCGGAAAGGAATTAATTCCACCTAAATATTCGAGTGCTTATCCGGATGAATACAACTATACCAATGATATTCGAATATTCGTGGTGGTTTTGGACGAGAAAGTCGGACTTTGGAATGCGGAGTTGGGCCGGGAGATCCTGGCACCCGTCAATGACAATGTTTACTTTTTAGAATCAGCCATGTATTGGAAGGAAAAGTACTATGTCTTTATGCGTAACAACCAGTCATTTATTTGTGATCTAACGGGAAATCAAATATTACCTTTTGCACTTGATGGAGATCCGATGATATTGGAAGATCGTGCTCAGAAAAAACCATATATACTTGTGTTCAATGCTGAGAAAGAGCTTTACGGATTGTATGATTTTTTAGGTAGGGAAATTCTACCAAGTATATACCAAGAGATCAACGAACCGAATAAAGGTAAAATATGGGTGACAGTTGACAGCGAATCCAAAGAGATAAAATTGCCCGGATAACCGTAAAATCGGAATGATTGCCAATTTAAATACTTCCATTGTGTGATTAATTTTTAATCTATGTTCACATCCGTTTCCTTATCTGATTCTCTTCCACTGACTTGTGCGCGTTCAGGCAGTTGTTGTCATGGAAATCGGGTGCGTTTGAATCCTTGGGAATTGCGTCAATTGGCGACTGCAAGCGGAATATCTGTTTACGATTTTCTGAAACGCTATACGACCGATGGTGGAATCTTTTTGCGTTTTAAAGGTAAGGCAAACCAAGCTGGAAGAAAAGCCTGTAACTTGTATGTAGAAAATTTAGGGTGCAGTGTGCATCCGGCGCGTCCCTTGGCTTGTCGCTTGTTTCCATTAGGACGCGTTATTCAAAATGGAGAAGCCACTTATATGCATCTGGGCAAAACGTTTCCTTGTTTGTCCGAGTGCGCGGAAGTCTTGGAATTGCCGCAAATGACTGTTGAATCTTATTTATCCGGTCAAGAAACCACCCTGTTTGAACGAGCACAAGACGCTTATTTGGAAGTCCTGCAAAACCTGGCAGATGTTGCGCTGACTTTATTGCTGGACACGGAATTAGTTGAACGTATAGAATTTCAAGTATTGTTAAGCTGGGAACAGTTGGGAAAGGCGACGCCAACTGTGCTTGCAGACAAAATTGGTGAAGAATGGTTGCAGCACTTGTTGAAGCCAAATCTTCCCAATGATCTGATAGATCCTGATACCTTCGTTCAGGTTCACAGCGAACAGATCATGCAAGCTGCACAAATTCTATGTGATCAATTGTCAACTGTCCAAGAAATTTATGAGGCTTCCATCCTCATGATGACCATGGCCTTGTTTTTAGCGCACGCGGTAGGAGCAGATGCTGCAGGTTTATCTGAATGGTGGGTTCAAATCGCAAAAGAAAATGGGGCAGAAGCTTAAATCCGAAAAAAGGATGAACTAAGGATTTACTATTGCCTAATCACTAATGCCTATTGCCTAGTAAATCTATCTCTTCCCACCCGGTTTTTTCGAGCCGCCTTTCGGTTTTCTTGGACCTGAGAAGCTTGGTTTTCCTCCCGGTTTTGAATGATTTGCCAAACGTTTGCGTTCTTTCATTTGCGCTTCCTTTAAAATGGCAGCGTATTCTAAATCCATGGCTGCTTTGTCTGGCGATTTGGCTTGTTTCTTCGAAGGCGCCGTTTTAGCAAGCTGTTTGTTTTGTTCTTTTTCATAAGCTTGTTTTGCGGCTTGGTCATTGCGAATCGCTTTTTCGCTGTCTTTCCGACTTCCTTCCAAGCTTTTAAACAACAACTCCAATTCATCTGGTTCCAATTCTCGGGCTTCACCAACAGCTAAACCTTTCAATTCCAAATGCATGATGCGGATGCGTTTTAGATCGATTACTTCATAGCCGAAATATTCACACATACGACGGATTTGACGATTCAAACCCTGAATCAAAGTGATGCGAAACGTCGTTTGGTTGACTTGTTCTACCTTGCATTTTTTGGTGACTTGTCCTAAAATCGGAACACCTTGCGCCATTTTTTCAATGAACTGCGCATTGAAAGGCTTATCAACCGTCACCAAATATTCTTTTTCATGGTTGTTTCCTGCGCGCAAAATTTGGTTGACAATATCTCCGTTGCTGGTCAATAAGATCAATCCGGTAGAATCTTTGTCCAAACGACCTATCGGGAAAATGCGTTCGCTGTAGTGTATATAGTCGATGATGTTTGTAGGGTCTGTTTTGTCAGTGGTACTCGTAACTCCAACAGGTTTGTTAAACATTAAATAAACAGCGTCTTTCTTTTCTTTTACCTCTACCATTTGCCCGTTGACCATCACTTTGTCGCGCGGTTTTACCACACTTCCTACTTTGGCAACGGTTCCATTGATCTTCACCATTCCTTTTTCGATCAAACTATCTGCCTGCCTGCGTGAACAGAGTCCGCTTTCACTGATGAATTTATTGAGACGAATGGTGCTGGACATATTTAATACTTTCTGTCAAAGATACGCTTTGATGAGGAAAAAAATGGAGTGTCACTTTTAAGGTTCAGAAGTCTTATTCAATGATTTAATTTCAACACGAAAAAACGTATATCGCAGTTTAATTAGACTTTTGGTATAAAGTTCTTCAAACGTAACCTCAAAATCGGAGTCATTGTGCGTGGCATCTTCGATTTTGATCAAACGTAGTGGATTCCTTTTGTTGCATGGTCTTGAAGTTTGCTCTCGCACAATTTACTACCTTTGCAACTCATGAATTTTCTGAAACCGAATATGATCAAGTACAAAACAGCCGAGGAGATCGCAATCATGCGAGATGCAGCGTTGGTAGTTAGTAGAACGCTCGGGAAAATAGCCGAGGTAATCCGACCTGGAATCACTCCCAAGGAGTTGGATAAAATGGCCGAAGCTTACATCCGTTCTCAAGATGCAATTCCCGGGTTTCTGGGATTGTATGGCTGCCCAAGTACGCTCTTGATCTCGGTGAATGAACAAGTGGTTCATGGCTTGCCAACTGATCGTCCTTTGGAAGAAGGTGATATTGTTTCGGTGGATTGTGGAGCTGTTTACAAAGGTTATTATGGAGATCATGCCTACACCTTTGCCATTGGGAAGATCTCTCCAGAGAAGGAACAGTTGTTGAAGGTTACCAAGGAATGTTTGTATTTGGGAATCGAGCAAGCTGTTGTAGGAAATCGCATCGAAGATATCGGCTGGGCGATTCAAACGCATGCTGAAAAACACGGATATGGTGTGGTGCGTGAATTGGTTGGACACGGATTGGGAAAAACCTTACACGAGGATCCGCAAGTTCCAAACTATGGTCGTCGTGGACGTGGTAAGAAGATCTTGAACGGATTGACAATCGCTATCGAACCGATGATTAATATGGGCACCGAAAAAGTGGAACAGTTGGACGATAATTGGACAATCGTTACTGCAGATGGTTTACCAAGTGCACACTTCGAACACGACATCGCGGTAGTTGACGGAAAACCGGTGATTCTTTCTACGTTCGATTACATCGAAGAAGCGCTGGCAAAACGCAATGACTAGTAACCGCGTTGCTGGATTGGCGGTCATTACGCTGAGTATGTTCGCTTTTTCCATCTTCATGAAGGATGGCGTTTTTCTCTATCCTTTCGGTTTATTCAAAGCTGTATTGTTTCTAATTTTTCCGGTAATGCTGATCGTTGACAAGGTGAAACCGGGGATCAAAGATTGGTTGTTGCTTATTGCAATAAGTTCTCTGTTCATAGGATCTAATTTCGCCCTTCAGATCGTTTATCCGGAGATCTCAGACGCTCAAACAGCCGATCGCATCGTACTCATTCAAAGTTTAACCTTGATATTAGCATCAGTGTGCTTTTTGGTTAATGCAGTACTTTTTGTCAAGGATTACAACGACAGACCGTCAATCTTTTTTGGAATAGGTTTTCTAGGCTTGGCGACTGCGATTTTAAGCAATCACTTGGAATGGGGAATAGGAACTTTACCTTGTTGGTTTTTGGCAGCGTATTTAAAAGGAAAATTGGAGGAGCGTTTCCGTTCGTTTTCCTTGCTTTTGGGATTGTTAATCTTGATCACTGCACTTTCGGCATTCTATTTTGGGAAAGACCAAGTGCTATTTTCCTTGTAACAAATTACCGCTAAATCATTATTGAGGCAAACGCAGACTACCATGAGAACGCTTTTGATCAGCTTCCTTTTTCTTGGATTTGCGGCAAAGGGCCAAACAACCACCAATGCCTTGATCGAGCAAATTGTTCGCATTACTCCGCGTTCTGTAGAAAAATATACGGTCCCGAAAAAAGACAAGGTTCTTGCTTTAGAAACTTCGTTTAATAACGCTGTTTACAAGGATGCTGCGGCCCTAAACACTTTGAAGGATAAGATCATTGTAAAGGTGGAATTGGTTTATACCACTTACCGCAAATCTGAAACCTTCGATCAGCACGGGTTGAACCGTAAACGACTCAAGACCCTCATGAATGCCGCTCCGGATATTTTGACTCAAGCGGGTGTTGAATGGATTTTGATCGCACAAACGGGATGTACTAGTGCAGAAGAAGGCCCAAATTATTTTCACGGTGTGGTAATTACCTATCGGGACAGGCCAAATAATCTCATGACGCAGATCGAACTGAAATACCTGGAAAAGGTTTTTGATGGATCAGTGCCTGCACATGCCTATGATGCTTTTGTGCGCAATGAGATCAAGAATGCCAAACCGGATTCAACCGGACAGCTGGTAGTTGAAAAGGAGTATAAGGTGAAAGAGCCTAAATTCCCCGGAACTGAAAAACAACGGATCGATTACTTTACGCGCAATCTGAAGTTTCCTTCTTCGGTGAAGAAGTTGGACCAGCGCGTGGCAGTTCAGTTTACAGTAGACAAAACTGGAAAAATCAAAGATGTTGTATTGCCCGAAGATTTTGCAGATCCCGCTTATCGCGAAGAAGTGAAAAAGTTTGTTGAACGCATGCCGAACTGGGAGCCCGGATCAGTCGACGGAAAGCCGGGAGAGTTCATGGTGCAGTTCACGGTAGAATACCTTAGCCGCGGATCGATCCTTCCTTCTCCCATTAAATCTTATTCCACGGAAATTCCCGCTCCCAAAGACGATAAGAACCGCGTGGACTACTCCAAGATCAAACCGGGAGCACGACCGAAAATGGTTGTAGATGCCCTGACCCGTAATAAATGGACAAATTATTACCTGGTTATCGACATAACTGGTAGTATGGCCCAATACAACGCACAATTATTCGAGTACTTGCGTCAGGTTTATGCTCAAAAAGACACATCCATCCGTGGGGTAGTTATGTTCAATGACGGGGATGGAAGAGGCGATAAGACGAAGAAAATTGGCCAGGTTGGGGGAATTTATCAAATGGAACACCCTTCATTGGATGAGGTTCTGAATAAAATGATGACTGCCATGGCGAAAGGGGATGGCGGCGATACTCCGGAGAATAACATCGAAGCGATTTTGGCTGCTCAATCAGTTTGTCCTACTTGCGAACAATTTGTGATGTTAGCGGATAATGCAGCAACTCCGCGCGACATGAAGTTGTTGGATCTGGTACAGAAACCCATCCAGATCATTGTTTGTGGTTCCAGTAACGCATTGAATGAGAATTATCTGACGATTGCTTACCTCACAAAAGGCTGCGTGGAATTCAACGGTAAGCGTTATTCAGATTTACACTCCTACGAAGAAGGCGCCACAGTTCAGGTAGGTAAAGAAGTCTATGTTCTGAAAAACAAGCAATTTGTACGTCGAATTGGTAAGTGATACACTTTTTCGTGATACAATAGAGCAATGTTGAATCTTTTTGTACATTCGGATAAGACTAAAGTTATCCGTGATGGGTCAAGAAGAAGATAAGATCAATGATCTTGAAAACCGCTACCGTGAATTATGGGACCGCCATCAGGCTTTGAAAGAAGAGATTCGCACGAATTATGCAGAATTCAAAGCGTGGAAAGAAGGAACAACTCCGGTCATAACCGAAAAGCCATCATCCGTTGAGGGCCCAATTTCCTCCTCCAAAGATCGCCCTGTTTTAGCAGAAACGCCTAAAAAAGAAAAACAACTCATCGATTGGGAGCATTTCGTAGGTGAAAAGCTCTTGGCCCGAATTGGAATTGCTATCGTTCTCATTGGTGTAGCCATTGGTGTGAAATATGCGATTGACCATCAACTGATCGGTGTAGGATTGCGTATTGCAGGAGGTTACTTAGTAGGAGCTATCTTAGGATTTGTAGCCATTCGTTTGCATAAGAAATACGAGTCGTTCAGTGCGATACTAGTTAGTGGAGCTTTGGCAACTATTTATTTTATGACCTATGCGGGCTATGCATTTTACCATGTTTTTCCGCTCGGGCTAGCATATGGAGGAATGCTATTGACTGTTATAGCGACAGTATTTGCAGCCCTTCGAATGAATCGTGTGATCATCGCTCATTTGGGATTGGTAGGGGCATATTTGTTGCCGCCTCTCGTCAGTACGGGGAATCAACACATTAGCTATTATTTAGGCTACATGCTTCTGATCAACATTGGTATGCTGGTGCTATCATTCCTACGTGCTTGGAAATCCTTGTTCATCCCCATCATTGCATGGTCGATCATCATTTTCATTGTTTGGTTTGCAGATGATTTCAGACCACAGGATACCTGGTTGGCAACCATCTATATTTGGTTGTTCTATATCGTAATTTCACTTGGCGTAAAAGCAAGTAGTTTGCGTTTGAAGGAATCTTTAGATGCATGGGGCCACACACAATTGTTTGCCTTGACAACCTTTACTTTTTTAGGTTTAAATGCTGCAGGTCACAATGATGATTTAATGAATTTGTTGGCTGGACTAGTTCCTGTTTTGGCATTGGTGCTTTATTGGTTGAAGGACAAACAACTGGCAGATTCCTCAGGAACAGACCTGCATCTGTGGCTGAGCATTGCAGCAATGTTCATATTGCCTTTTTCAGCCTATTATCCGGTATTTATGCTTGCAATTGCTACTTCGATCTGGTCGTGGTGGGCAATGGGTGTTCGGGTTGAATTGATCCGCATTCTGGGTGCATTGTTTACGGGCATTATGGGATTAGTGATCATGTCCACGGGGTTCACCAGAACGATGGGTGGACATACGGAGGAGGCATGGATGAACGATTATGTACTGGCTTTGGTGTTACTTGTTGTTTTCCATTTGGTCCTCTATTGGCGATTAAAAGCTCAATTTGCGGCGGATGAAAATCGCATTTATGTACAGATCAATTCCTTGCTACTGGTAACATTAACGGCTGTGTCCGGATTCATGGTCATTAAATACGCTGGAAACCGCGAGTTAGCTGAGCTTAAAGACCCGAAGGAACCCATCACCATCTTTACCAGTTTAGGTCGCTTAGACCCGAATAAAGCTGAAGCTTATCGCATGCTCGGTTACTTATGGATGGCCTTTGTTCTGGCTTGTTCCATTTGGTATCGTAAAGCGGCCCTTGCAATGGTGAAAGGATATCGGACAGGTATTCGCATCACTTTCTTACTGGGGCTATTGTTTTTGTTGATTGGTGTGACCTACGGTAATTCCTGGTCGGATGATTTTAAAAATGGGGATGTAGACCGTAGCATGTTCGAAGGTGCACGCTATGGTTTCTTTGTTGTACTTTGTTTCATTGGCTGGTTCCAATGGCGAAGCATGCGTGAATCCACTTGGGAATTGGCATTTGGACACGTTGGATTATTGTGGCTGCTTTCCTTGGAATTGATCCATTGGTCACTGATCTACGAAATAGGAGTGGGCTACAAATTGTTGCTCTCTTTGCTATGGGGAACTTACGCCGTTTTCTTGCTCATTCGCGGATTAAAAACAGAGTCCTCAGCTTTGCGTGTTACCGCACTGTCAGTTTTGGGCGTCATGTTAATGAAGTTATTCTTCTACGACCTGACGATGCTCAGTACGATCACCAAAACCTTGGTATTCTTATTGGTAGGAGGCTTACTCTTAGTTGGTGGTTATTTTTACCAGCGTATGTCGAAACAACAAGAAGAGTGATAAACATCTTCGGTGCTTTCCGTATCTTTGCGCCATGGTGAAGATTCGTGATATAGAATTGGGTGAGTTTCCGCTTTTATTGGCGCCAATGGAGGATGTAAGTGATCCGCCGTTTCGTGCCTTGTGCAAAAAGCACGGAGCTGACCTGATGTATACCGAATTTATCTCTTCTGAGGGCCTGATCCGAGATGCGATCAAGAGCCGTCAAAAGTTGGACATCTTCGATTACGAGAAACCAATCGGTATTCAAATTTTTGGAGGTGATGAGGAAGCGATGGCCTTATCTGCAAAGATCGTGGATGCGACGCAACCGGATTTATTAGATATCAACTTTGGTTGTCCTGTAAAAAAAGTAGTTTGCAAAGGCGCTGGAGCAGCTGTTCTTAAGGATGTTGATCTCATGGTTCGTTTGACAAAAGCGTGCATTGATTCTACCAAACTTCCGGTTACGGTTAAGACCCGTTTAGGCTGGGATTTCGACAATATCAACATCATGGAAGTAGCAGAACGTCTGCAAGATATTGGGGTAGAGGCGCTGTCTATTCATGGAAGAACACGATCGCAATTGTACAAAGGCGAAGCCGATTGGCGTTACATTGCTGACGTTAAGAATAATCCGCGTATTATGATCCCCATCTTCGGAAATGGCGATATCGATTCACCGGAAAAAGCGCTGGAATATCGAAATACTTTTGGTGTGGACGGTATTATGATCGGGCGTGCAGCGATTGGTTATCCTTGGATCTTCCGCGAGATCAAACACTACTTTGCAACCGGAGAAAAATTAGCTCCTCCGACTATTCAAGAACGTGTGCAAGCAGCTCGTGATCATTTGGATATGAGCGTGAAATGGAAAGGAGAACGCTTGGGAGTTGCTGAAATGAAACGTCACTACACGAATTATTTCAAAGGAATCGCTCATTTCAAAGAATACCGCACGAAGTTGGTTACCTCCTTCGATCTGAACGAGATTCAGGATATCTTAAATTACCTGGAAGAAAATTGGCAGCAATTCGAGTTGGTTACCGAGTCGCGTTAATCACTCAACAATGTAGGTGAATTTCACACGTGCATGCTCGAATTTGGCGTAACCTGTTCCAGGTGTAAACGTCAGTTTTTTGGCCGCATTTTGAGCCGGCATTAGCGCAGGTGTTCCTTTGATGCCTTCTGCGTCTACAACTTTAGCAGACGTCACTTTACCAGTGCGATCGATCGCTACCTCAACAGTAACACTACCGGCTTGCTTGTACGTGATCGTAAGAGGAGTTTCACTTGTGATCACTCGTCCGCTTTCAACAGCAGTTCCGGAAAGTAATTGTCCGAATGATTGAAAGGAAAAGAAAAGTGCTGCAATAAGGATCAATCGTTTCATATCAGGAAATTTCTGCCCAATTCGGTTTGTCCCGAAGGCGTTTCACTAACTCGATACGCAAGAAATGGTTTTCAGGTTGCTCTAATCGGGGATCTTTTTGCAAAATTTCTCGCGCACACTCACGAGCTTGAGCTACCAGAGGACCATCCTTCGCCAAATCAGCTATCTTGAGGTCTAAATTTCCACTTTGCTGGGTTCCCATGATGTCGCCGGGACCTCGTAGTTCCAAATCCACTTCTGCGATCTCAAATCCATCGTTTGTGCTGACCAGTGTGGACAGTCGCTTTTTGGTGTCATTGGAAAGC
>JBMLQF010000027.1:0-29411 GCA_049241705.1 Fluviicola sp.
GGAAAACTTAAAGAAATAGGTTTGGTGCATTGGTTGGATCCAAACACAGGCGCAACAAACTCAAGTGGGTTTACTTTGCTTCCGTCAGGTTGGAGAGCGCACAACAACGGAGCCTATGAAAATTTAACGTATATGGCCTATCAATGGTCATCAACTTCTGTAGATGCGCTTAATGCTTCCGTCATGTTGGTTGGTTTCGATTCTGAATCATGTTTAACCAGTGTCAGCCATAAACTAACCGGTCTTCCAATCCGGTGTGTTCAGGAACAAACTTCTTCTGTCAATGAAGACCAAACTCAATTGCCGGTATTTGTTTATCCAGTTCCCGCTAATGATCACCTAAAAATTTATTGTGAAAAAAACACTTACCATACGGTTAAATTGATGGATATTAATGGAAAAGTCATTCTGTGTGGCGTGTTCGAAAATGGGGAATTTAGTTTTAACCCATCCAACATTCCAAACGGCTCATATTTGATTGATTTAGAGGGTGAATCTGCTACTCATCACCAGCGAATCGTGATTCAGCATTAAAAAGTGTTTTCATGGATACAAATGTACCGTGAATATTGAAAAAGGATAGACTAAAATGACAATGATGTATATCAAAGATAGTAAGATGGTTGGGTTTATAGGAAATAAAGCATTGCGGTACTTTATCCTACTTTTAATGCTCGTTTCGAATTTATTTCTTTCGGCTCAAAACTGGAATGTTTCTACAGGTGGTAATCCTCAACGCAATGGTTTATCCGATCAATTTGGACCAATTGATGAAACCTTGTTGTGGTCGGGAGGTCTAACCTCCGTTATTGCCCAAGCTCCCGTATCAGACAGTATTTATTTGGCAGCTGTGCGCATTCATAATTTGGGTGACCATGCTCAAGGAAGTAAAATTGTCATGATGGATATTCGTAACGGGGACACTTTATGGACTAAAAATCTACCAATGGATTTTCCCGCAACAGATTGGTACAATAAAATATCAGCAATAAAGGATGGCGTTTTGTATGCCTCCAGAACTGGAAACAGCAATCAATCTTATTTATACGCTCTAAACGCATCCAATGGTTCGTTGTTATGGGTGTCTGAAAGTTTAATTGATGAGAATTCAAGTGAAGGATTGAATTTTCTAGATAACGGAGATCTAATAGTTGGAAACACACAATCAGTTATAAGAATCGCTAAAAATGACGGCAGTACTGTTTGGGAAACTTACAGATTGGGCTATCAGGATGGCGCCGAATTGGCAATTAATAATTCAAAAATATACGGGATAATTAATGATTCGGGATTTGTTAAGGTAGCCGCTTTTGATATCGCTACTGGACAATTGCTATACAGAACATCAGCATTAGATGGAGGCTTGGTTCAGCAACATGGTTTATTTATAGGCGTTGATGGGACGATTTATTTACCACGTTCTCAAAATAATCCATTAACTGATTATTTGTACTCATTCACAGATACAGGTTCGGCCTTTATTTTTAATTGGAATTTCCCCATACATTACATACCTTTTTCGTCGGCCAGTGTTGGCAATGATGGCTCAGTTTATTCCTATAGTCGAAGCGGAAGAGTCGTGCGTATCAATCCAACATCGGGAATAGTGACAGATAGTTCTGATGTCGTCCTCTATGGTGACGCGTCTTACCCTCGAATGACGATTGATGCTGCCGGAAGGGTTTATGTTTCCAACGGTGGTTTTTCTGATGGGAACTTTTATTCTTTCAATGCCGATTTAACGTTAAGATGGCAAACAGCTTTGACGAATGTCTATATTGGCGGTCCTATAATTGGTTGGCAAGGCACACTTATTCTATGTGGAACAGGAACGGATATCAGAGCATACAGGGGTGATGTAACGGCTGGAATCGAAGAAGGATCGTCAGACCAAGAATCTGAATTTTCACTTTTATTTCCGAATCCTTTTAAAGATCAACTCAACATAAAAGCTGATCCCTCATTAGTAGGGTCAAATTTCGAAGTTTATGACTTCACCGGCATCCCTGTTTATTCAGGTTATGTTGAATCTGAGATCTCAACGCATGATTTGTCTCATTTGTCAGCGGGTATTTATCTGTTCGGTATTGGGAATAATAAGGATAGATTATTGAAATTAATAAAGGAATAGGTCACGTTGATTAAACAACAACAATTTAAAAATAATAGCCCAAAATGAATTCATTATCATTCATAGTCATTATCATTTTTTCTGCTTTCGGATGCTACGCGCAACTTCAAAATAATCATTGGACATTCGGATATTATTGTAAGGTAGATTTTTCAGCAGCTCAACCAAATGGAATGACTACTTCAGCGATATACAGTAATGAGCAATGTGCGACAGTTTCGGATGAGGCATCCGGACAGTTACGTTTTTACACCGATGGTCAAAAAGTATGGAATGCCAATAATCAACAAATGCCGAATGGCTTTAATTTGTTTGGCGGTGCCTTTCTTTCTTGTACCCAAGGTCCGGTAATTGTTCCCTTCCCGGAAGATCCCTCAAAATATTACATTTTCACAATGGACGATTTGGAGTATGATGTTCCACAGCTGGACAATGGACTCAGATATACAGTCGTTGATATGGCGCTCAATAATGGACTTGGAGATGTAGATCCGCTACAAAAAAACATTTTCCTTACAGACTTTTTGACCGAAAAAATGA
Source organism: Fluviicola sp. (assembly GCA_049241705.1). GTDB lineage: Bacteria > Bacteroidota > Bacteroidia > Flavobacteriales_D > Crocinitomicaceae > Fluviicola. The sequence goes on from JBMLQF010000027.1 coordinate 2,672, forward strand.
CTGTAGTGAGAAGTGAAGCCATTCGGGGATATTGGGTTATCGTTCATAAAAGAGAAAGCAATCAGTTTTTAGCCTACAAAGTGGATGCGTGTGGCGTAGATCCAATCCCGGTTTCAAGCAATGTGGGGACAGAGTTATTGGGAGCCAATTCAAATTTTGACCCACGTATGCCTTTTTATGGCTCGATGAAAGCGAACAAGGTTGGAGATCGTATTGCAATGCCTATTGATGATAGTAGATTGATTGATTTTTATTCTTTTGATGGTGCTACTGGATTATTGTCGAGTCCCTTGACAATTGAAGTCACTGATAATACGCCTGGTTCGCCAATTCGGAAATACGGATGCAGCTTTTCACCGGATGGAAGTAAATTTTATTACACCAATAATATTTCCGTTTTTCAATTGGATTTAACCAACTATGATTCTCTTTCGATAGCTAATTCGAATACATTAGTGGCAACACCATCCAATCCAACTTTTCAGATAGAAGAAGCAATCGACGGCAAGTTATATGTTGCAATAGGGGGAAGCAATGTTTTAGATGCAATTAATTTACCCAACAACCTTGGAGCTACTTGTGGATATACGAGCAATGCGGTTTCGCTGAGTGGCATGTGTTTACTAGGTCTTCCTGCGCAAGTGCAAGAACGAAATTTTTCAAGTCCGACCATTTCATTTCTTGCTGATTCTTGTTTGCAAAACAATGTTTCATTTTCGATCGCATCCACTGTACCAATCAACCAAATTAGCTGGGATTTTGGGGATCCCAATTCCGGTTCTAACAATACAGCGGATTCGGTTAACCCAATCCATCAATTTTCTTCTGGGGGCACCTTTACGATAACAGCCATCATCGAATTTGATTGTTTTACTGATACCGTTGAATTATCTCTGACGATTACAGAACCATTCCAAATATCAATTGATGAAACCATTACTGATGTATTCTGTGGTTCCTCGTTGGGCTCAATATCAACCAATGTGTCAGGAGGAACCGGTCCATACACTTATTCTTGGACACCAAACGGAGAAAGCACTTCTTCAGTTGTTGACCTTACAGCCGGTGTTTATGACCTCACCGTTACGGACAATGCGGGATGCTCGGTTTCAGAATCATATACGCTAACTAATTCAACAGTACTCACTGTCAGTGCCATGCCAATAACTGTAACAATAGAACCGGGTGATTCCGTTCAGTTACAGGCTTCAGGTGCATCAAATTACTCTTGGTCGAACACAGGATCACTCAGTTGTTCAGATTGTGCTGCACCGATAGCGGCACCAACAAGCACTACCACCTATACTGTAACCGGCACCGATGATTACGGATGCTTCGGAACAGCGGATGTAACAATAATTGTAGAAATTGCCTGCGATGAGTTGTTTGTACCTACCGTGTTTTCTCCTAACGGAGGTGGTCCTGAGGCCAATAATCAGCTTTGCGTATTTGGAAATTGTATTGCGGAGATGCGATATCAGGTTTACAACCGATGGGGAGAGGCAGTATACAGCAATACCGATCCTGCAAAATGCTGGGATGGAACGTTTAAGGGAGAGCCTTTGCAAACGGGAATTTATATGTATAGTCTTTATGCCAAGCTTTTGGATGGAACCATTGTGGAGCAAAGCGGTAATCTGACCATTCTAAAATAAACAACAGAACATGAAAAAGAATCTTAGAACATTATTACTGATTTTTGGAACATCTGTGCTATTCAATGCCTCTTGTCAGGATGTGCATTTCTCTTTTGCAGAGTATTCAAATATGAATCTTAACCCGGCTCTCGCAGGAGCAAACTCGTCTTTACAGGGGGTAGTAAATTATCGCAATCAATGGAGCAGCGTTGGTGAACCGTTTAAAACGTTCTCAGCTTCTTTTGATGCACGATTCAATGAGAACAAGAAGAATAAATCTGGGATCTTCGCAGGTGGAATTAGTTTTTACAACGATCAAGCTGGGGATATGCGGATTTCCACAAGCTCAGTCAACCTGAACCTTGCTTATCATCTTTTGATCAATGACAAAAACACTATTGGATTGGGAATCTATGGTGGATTTGGTCAGCGATCTTTTAATGCTGCGGGCGGTAAATGGGCCACACAGTACAATAACGGTGCCTACGACGCATCCATTAATTCAGGTGAAGTTTTTGGCAATGCTAGTTTTGGATTTGCGGATGCCGGTGCTGGTTTGTTGTATACCTATAATGCCGGAGGCGGTTATATGAGACAAAACAACAAAACAAAGATTAATGCAGGACTTGCATTTTACCATGTGAATCAGCCTTCATTTTCATTTGTAAGTAGCAATACTGAGAAGTTATACATGCGAATTTCAGGTTTTGTGAATGCTGAGATCGGAATTGCAAACACTTCGGGCGCCATTTTACCTGGCCTTTATTTTCATCGTCAAGGAAATGCTCAGGAAATTCTTCTTGGTGCTAATTACAAGTTTATCATGAGTGAAGGATCCAGGGTTACGGGTTTTAACCGACCAATGGCTTTCTATGTGGGTGCTTTCGGTCGGATTAAGGATGCATTTGTTGCCAAATTCATGTTCGAGTTTGATCAATTCATGACAGGTTTTTCTTATGATGTAAACGTTTCAGGATTAAATGATGCCTCACGTGCCAGAGGAGGGGTAGAGTTATTTATTAGATTCAATGCAGGAAGTGGATACAGATCAAATTCGAGAATTTAAAGCGTTTGTGATCATTTTAAAGAATGACTCAACACTGAATACCAATCTTGTATTGTATTTAACACATTCCTCCAGATAGTTTTTCTGGGCTCTATGGTACGGGGTGTTTACAAAACTAAAGATGTCAAAATGGGTCATGGTTTTGTGTGTTTAATTGAATGCAATTCACTTAAATCCGGGCATTTATATATACACGATTAATTCAAATAACATTAGCGCATCCAAACGACTAACCGTGATAAAATAATTGGGATAACAATTTAAGTTTAAACCATCACTTTCTTTTTCGAGCCTAAAAAAAAGATTTAAGAAAATCATTACAACTGAGGTGGTGTTCTATGTATTAAGTGACCTCTAGATAGTTTAACTGTATTGTAAAACAAATTAAAAACTAAAAGAATGAAAAGTATTATTACAGCTTCTTTAGCACTAATTTTAGCAGCAAGTAGTTATGCTCAAGTCTGTAACAATGTAGGAAACTTAATCATCTTTTCAAATTACGATGGAAGTCAGGCTACTACAACAGCAAGACTTAACATTGTGATCGACCAAAATATTCCGAACATTAAGATTGGGATTTGTAGCTATGAACGCGTGACCGTTAACATTACTGGTGCTTTTGTTGGAAATGTAACCGCAGTGAGGTACGCAGGATTCAATGCGATGGGGAATTGCAATTGCGGGGTGACCGCTGGTTGTGCCAACACTTCAGTTATTACTGGTGTTCCCGCAGGAATTATTACCTACTCCGTCTATCCGCCGGTAACAGTTTCAGACCCAAATGGAACAACAAATATGACCTGCGCTTATCAATGCACCTCAGGTAATCAAGGCGGATGTAATACAGCCTCACAAGTAGTGGCTTATTTTTCGAGCGTACTTGGAGGAACATTTCGTTCACACACCGTTCAATATGGTTGCTGGAACGGTGCCTCGTTCAATTTTTCATCCGCAGGAAACTGCTGCCTAACGACCGCTTTGCCAGTTGAATTATCTCAATTTGAAGTACAGTTGACCGAAAACAAGAGATCCCACTTAACTTGGACAACCGAGTCTGAGATTAATAACGATTATTTTATAGCTGAAAGATCCATAGATCTTGAACACTGGCAACCAGTTGATAGTGTTGATGGTAAAGGAACCTCAACGATTCAACATTCGTATGAAACTTGGGATGATGAGTTGAACGAACCGAATATCATTTATTACAGGATAAAATCGCTTGATTTTGACGGAACGGAGCATTTCTCTGAAATTAGAAGCATTCATTTGTTAGCCGATGCCAACGAACTTACGGTATATCCAAATCCTGTTTCCGAGACCATTTTTATAACATCCGATGCTGATTTTGAAGAATACCTGAATGTTGAGCTATTAGACGCTACTGGAAAAGTGGTAAAAAAAGCAATTATAAATTCCAGGAACGGTGAGGGACTAGCTGTATCTGATATAACCAATGGGTTTTACATATTAATTGTTAGCAGTGATAAGAAAGAAGCACGAAGATCAACGAAAATAATGATTCATAATAATTAAGACCATCTGCTTTATTAGTAGTAAGTAGGTTAGTTTTACGTTTGTTAGTCTTGATATTTTTTCCTTGAACTATTAAGACATGGAGGGACGTTGGGACTTTAGGATGTTAAGATTTTAGGATGTTAGGATTTTAAGACTTTAGGATATAGAGACGAAAGACTTATATACATTAGACAAAAGACTGTGAGACATTTGAACGCTTGAACTCTTGAACTCTTGAACCATTGAACTCGTTTGTACTTTCCTTGTCAATTCTTCTTTTTCAATTCTCAATTCTCCCTTCTTTTGACAATAGTTAGATACATGATCCTAAATAATTCACTAATTTCGTCCGCTGCTTTTACCGGCAGTACTGTGTAACTAAGCTGTTTTATTGTCACTTCTTTATGAGCGAACAACATCCGAATCTTGCTCCGGGTAATGAACCAACGGTAGCGCCTGCACCTAAACGTCCCTTGTGGAAACGCATTTTGCGTATCAGTTACTTTACGGTGTTACATATCCTGGCTGGGATCGCTTTGTTTCTGATTTTCACAGCTTTAGCGGTACAATTTAAGTGGACGAATGACTCAGGTAGTGTGGATGTGAACAACCGCTACTTCGCGGAGATCGCGGATAAATATGACGATGATTTCAAAACAGATAGTTTGTCAGTTGAACGTCACGAAACCATTTTCTTAAAGAAAGTAGGCCTTTTAGCTAAGTACTATCCGTACAATGCCCGTTTGATCATGGCAAACTATAATGAGAATAAGGACTTGAAGGTAGCACTTCGTATGTTGGATGCTGCCAACATCATGATGAAGAAAAACAAAGCGTACCAGAAAGAATTGTATGCCTTGGAAGCGACTACGAAAGACAAAGCTGTTTCTGTGTATGCCTGGACAAATTCACCGGTTTGGAAAGATTTCTGTAAGGCCATTGTGAAGGATAAAAAAGCCATTGATTCCGTTTCTCGCTTGACGGGTGTTGAATCACGATTATTAGTGATGTGCTTGGTAGGAGAGCAGGTGCGTATGTTCAATTCCGGTCGCGAGAAGTTCAAAAAATACGTTTTACCCTATAGCCGTATGTTGATGCCAACGAATCGGGGATACGGAGTTACCGGAATTTTGCAAAACACGGCCTTGAAGATCGAGAGTAACTTATTCGACAAGCGCAGTCCGTTCTATGCGGGTGACTATTTCCAAGGAACAGTGAATGTGAACGATTCATTCCCGGAAGTGATCAACGACACGATCGAGGCACACAAATACAAAACCATCCAGCGTTTGATCAAAGGAGGCGATCACTATTATTCGTACTTGTACACGGCGTATTTCTTGCGTCAGTTCCAAGCGCATTGGGAGAAAGAAGGATTTGATCTTTCGAACAGACCTGAGATCTTGGGTACCTTATTCAATTTGGGTTATCAAAAATCGAAACCGAAGAAAAACCCGGAAGTAGGAGGATCTACCTTCAATATCGGTGGGAAAGATTATACTTTTGGTGGTTTGTGCTTCGAATTCTATTACAGTGGAGAATTATTGAAAGAATTCCCGATAACCAATCAAGCCTTCATTCCGGTGGCGGAGTTGGAGAAAAACAACAAGGAATGGTTGGAACAGATCAAGAAAGCCAGTGAGGGCATTTTGGAAGACGAGAACGGCAATCCGATCGAAGCAGATCCAGCTGATCGTCCTCGTCGCCCTAATGAGATTCGTATGTTGTAAATCCTAGCTGGTGCGCGATCCAATCGCGCACCAGCTAAGGTTTTGTAGGATTCTGTCGCGCACCAGTTAAATGTTTGTAAGTATCCAAATAATCTCGCTGCGTTCATCGTTGTGGATTGAAAAGTCGTTTTGTATTACCCATCCATGCTGGGCAAAGAGCGCCTGCAGGTTTTTAACCGAGTAAAAATTCATCCAAAGTTGTTGACCGTGACTATTGGTTTTCAATCCTGGTTTTTCTATCTCATCACTCATCGTTGAAAAATATAGAACGGTATTTGGATCAGTATACTGAGATATCTCTTGAATCCAATTGTTCAATTCTTCGTCTTTCCAGTACGGGGCACAAAAGGAGGCAACTATTCCTGCCTGTTTCAGCAGATTTTTATAATGAGTTGTATCCAATACGTTGGCGCACACTGGCTGTACTCTAGGATCGATCTTGGCGGCAATTGCTAACATGTCAGCGGCTAAATCAACTGCAACATATGCTTTGATTTTGCTCGTTCTTGTAAGTAATTCTTTGGCCACATTTCCGGGTCCGGAACCTAGATCTACGACCGTTGCTTTTTCTGGTAAAAGTTTCACAAAACAATGGAGCGCCTCAAAATACAGGCTTTGATCCGCAAATCGTTCCGCATAACTTTGAGCATGCTCGTTGAACATATCGGCGACTTGATCGGAATAGTTTTCAGTTTTCATGTAGTGCAAATTAACCTTTTTTGGTTTTTATTCAGGCATCCTGCGTCACCTTTTGTGCGTTTCGACATTATAGGTAAAACGAACCTCATGAAACGAAAGCTATCCGCCTTCCTTGCCCTTGTCATTTTATTGGGATCTTGTAGTGAAATATCGACAGGTGTTACTCCTGCAAGAGAATTATCTCCGACTCCCAATTTGGCTGTCGCAATACCGGTGTTGTTTTCATTGACTCCGAAAAAGACTAAGAAGAATCCATCTTCAGCAAGAAAGAATGATCGTATTTCTGAAAGGCCTTTTGTCAACACGCAAATTGCTGTAAATTGGATGGATAGCTTGAAAAGCGCTGTGCGCCAACCAGAGGTCTATTTTCGCGTAAAAGCGCAGTCAGATACTATCCTGATCGCTCCGCATGGCACAAGTATCATATATGCCGCTAACAGCTTTTTATTACCGGATAACACTCCGGCAACCGGTTGGGTGGATTTTTCAATTCGGGAATGTTATGATGGTTTGTCGTTCTTTGCGAATGATCTGACCACCTGGACAACAAACAACCGCATTTTGGAAACAGGAGGATCCGTATTTCTGGAAGCCAAACAAGATTCAATTGCACTGCGCCTGGATCCCTTAAAGCCATTACAAGTTGGGTTCCCGATTCCAGAGTCACAACTGGAGCGACCGGTGCAAATGCAAGCGTTTTATCAAGATACGAACGAAACCAATTTTGTGCGGTGGCAAGACAATACCCGGCGAGCGGGAGACCGTTTTTCAATGACATCAAACGTACCTAAAGATTCCATCATTCGCAAAACATATATACACATGGATAGCGCACATTCTGAATTGGCAAATTTGAAATTGATCGATGGCAGTGGTACCTTACGTTCGTGGATGATCGACCGTCAAATTCGTACGAAAGAGCTTTCAGAGTGGGCCGGAACAGCGGGTGCAGTGAACGTATGGGTTTCCTTTCATCCAAATGGAAAGATCCGGGAAATTAAATCCACCAAATTGGTGCATCAGGAACGATTGGATGCGTTGTACTCTTGGTTGAAAACCGCTCCGGTGGTGGATATGCGTCAGATCGAAGCCAAGGCATTCTATGAAATACGATTAGTTGGGAAACCGATGCAATCAAATGTCACATTGGAAGCTTATTTGAAAGAACAAACGGACGAAAATGGACGATTGAATCCAAGCGTAGCGAGTGCTATACTGGGACGTTACATGCTAACAGCAAATAATTTAGGATGGATCAATTGTGATCGCTATCCAGCCTCGTCCACTGAGCGTGTTGCGGTTACTTTAGAGCGTGAAGCAGGAACATCGTATTATTTGTTAGTAAAGAATTACCAAGCCATGCTGCAACCAATTGAAACGTTTGGATACGTGATATTTAATGATGTCCCGAAAAATGAATCAGTACGTTTGGTCGCTGTGAAAAATGGAGAAGAAGGATTGTTTGCGGGTTCAAAAGACCTCACAATCAAAGGTCGAACCGTCACAAAATTAGAGGCTGCTGAGCCAACTGCTGTTGTTGATCTGAAAAAGTTGTTGGAATTGTGATAATAAATATCCCTGCCAATGAGATCACGCGTTGTTCACCATTCGGAATGCGAATGCGGATAGTCTTGTAGCGATCTCGACTCAGAACCAGTTCTGTATGGCGAGGTATGCGGTGCGGTCTTTTAAGACTATCCGTTTTGGTTATGTCAAATACCAGGTTTAAGACCAGTTCTTGTTCATTGAAACTTTGTGGAATGGCTTTCTCAAGATGAATATCTGCAGCTTCATGGTCGAGGTAAACTTCGCCTTCAATGTGGATTAACGTGTAATTGTTTTCTGACACTTATTCTAAAGTAGATTGGATACTCAAAGACATTTGTTTTGTTTAGCATCCCGAAATTAGTTGAAGACTTGTCCGCTGTCTTACGAAATGTCACGAAAGCGGGATTTAATGACATAAAACCCCTAAAAGGTATGTATGAAAAAAAATCCTTAAGAGATACTTCTGGTTTCGTCCATTCGGATTTGAATGACGCATGCAGACAGAAGTGTCAACAGCGCTATAAAGAGAATTGCCGCTTCCAAGCTCCAGATGTCTGCGATAATACCTGTTAAGATCGCACCTATTGCATAACCTAAGTCGCGCCACAAACGAAAGATGCCTATGCTTTTCGCGCGGTCAAGTGGATGCGTATTGGCGGCCACAGTCGATAGAAATGTCGGGTACACCAAGGCAGTTCCAAGTCCAAGCAAGGCACCAATTGCAATAAAAGTGTAAAATGATTCCGCCCAATGGAGTGCGATCAAAGCCACAGCCTGTAGCAACATGCCCCAGAATAAAAGCGCTTTCTTGGAGTAAAGGTCCGACAGTCGACCTGTAACCAATTGTCCCAATCCCCAAACAGCCGGGTAAACTGCGGTCAAGACCCCGATTTCTTTTAGGCCAAATCCCTTTCCAGCAAGTAGTATGGGAAAGATGCCCCAGACCATACCGTCATTCAGGTTGTTCACCAAACCCGCTTGCAACACGGATCCTAGATTCGGATGTTTCCAAGTTGTATCCCAGAAGATATTTTTTAATCGAGGGATTAGACTAACCTGGGTCTCCTGAGCCACGTGATGTCGGGTATCTTTCACAAAGAAAATACTGCTGATCAAACCAAGTGCGATCAACACCATCCCAATATAGAAGGGATAGGGTCTTACTCCGTAAGTATTTGCTAAATATCCTGTTAGAAATGCCACGATGGCTACAGAGAGGTATCCGGCAAATTCATTCAAACCCATGGCGAAACCGCGTTGCTTTTCACCAACCAGATCGATCTTCATGACCACTGTCGATGACCAGGCTAATCCTTGATTGATGCCGAGAAGCACGTTTGCTGCGACAATCCAATTCCAATGATTGGTATAAATCAACATGAAGGGAACGGGGAGAGCAAATATCCACCCTGCGATCAATAAATTCTTGCGACCCCATTTATTGGCGAGGACACCCGTAAAGTAATTCGTGAGTGCCTTTACGATCCCGAAAACTACGATGAACGATAAGATGGCGGTGTTAGCGGCAACGGCAAACTCCTGTTCTGCCAATTGCGGGAGGATCGTGCGCTCCAAGCCTACCATGCCACCAACGAATCCGTTGATGATCACCAGTAGGGTGAATTGCTTCCAGTTTTCCTTTAGACCAAGTTGCACGACGCTCATGCCGACAAAGATAATTCAAACTTCAGCGGCTAAGGGTGATTTATGTCACAGTTCCAGTTAAGGACCGACCGTCTCTACGCGAACAGGTAAATTATAGTAACTGTTCACTGGCTTGCCCCCAACGGTACCCGGTTTCCAAGCAGGCATGGATTTAACGACTCGTATGGCTTCTTTATCGCAATCCGGGCAGTCTACAGCACCACGAACTACCTTGACGTTGGAAATATTTCCCTGTGTGCTCACCACGAATCTCACATATACTTTTCCTTTGTAATTGGTGGCTTTTAAAGATTCCGGTACAACATAGTTTTTGGCCAAGTAATCGCGTAGCGCCGTCATGCCTCCGGGAAATTCAGCCGGTTCATCCACAAAATCATAGATTTCAGGATCTTGAGGTCTCGGAGGTGGTGGTGGAGGTGGTGCGTCGCTATAGTATTCACGATCTATTGTCCCCACATTGTCATCTACATCCCATATCTCTTGCATAGGTGGAAGATCTTCCTCTCGGTCCATCACTGGAGGGACAAACAAGATCGTTTTTTCCTTTACGGGTAGGGCTTCGGGTTCGCTTACGCTTACCGGCTTTTTACCGGGCTGCGGATCTGTTTCCTGTTTTGCTTCTTGTTGCACTACCTTGTTTTCAACAACTTGAGTTTCACGAGGAGCCTTCTTTTCACCACAAGAAACAATGAGCAAAGCAATGGGGATGCAGATTATACGTTTCATAGACTCAAATGTAGACGTTTTAATGATCAAGTTCGAATTTGATAGGCAGGATCATTCTGCAATTTACGGCTTTACCTCCGTTCATTCCAGGTTTCCATTTAGGCATGTTTTTGATCACCCGAACAGCTTCCTTGTCCAGCAAGGCGTGAACGCCACGTTTGATCTCCACATTCGAAATGCTTCCATCGTTACGCACTACAAAACCTACATACACTTTACCCATAAGTCCTATTTCTTTGGCTTCTTCCGGATAATGGATGTTGTTTTTTAAATAGTCCAATAACGCTTGCTGACCACCCGGAAATTCTGGTGCTACTTCTGTCACATCATAGATTTCTTCACCTTGTGGTTTGCTGATAGGCTCAGGGGGAGGAACCGGTTCATACGGATCGCCGTACGGTACGGGGAAAGGTTCCGGATACGGATCAGGGTCAGGATACACGATCGGCGGAATCACTTTAGGAGGTTCAAATTTCACCACTTTTGGTTGTTCTATTGTATTATTTGCCGTCAGATTGGCTGATTTCGGATCTTTAGTTACTACCTGTGTTGGTGTTTGCTGTGGAAGGGTATCTTTGTTTTTCAAAGCAGTTTCATCGCTTTGATCGGCACAAGCAGCTACCAGACAGGGCAGGAGTAGCAGATTCAATAGTGTTCGCATAACATGAGAAGTTTGAACGAAACTAATAGAATTTGATTTTGGAGAATTGATTTTCCTCTTAGCAGTAGGAATGATTGATTGAAGGGGCGAATCGGGCAATTTTGCGCATCTTTGCAACATCATGTGGAGTCGTTTTGTATGCTTTATGCTTTGCTTGGGAAGTTGTTTTGCAACAGTTTTCGCTCAAGCTCCGGTACTGTCTCAAATAACAGAACTCTTTCACCGTGCTCCCCAATTGGAAATTCAGCGCTTGGCAGAGGGAAATCAATGGCAAGTGATTCGAACAGCGGACACCTTACGTGGAAAGTTGATCGAGTACAATTATTCCTCTGGGGTTTCTGGTATTACCGGTAAGTCAACATTCATTTATACAGATAGCAATTTATTATTTGCCTCAGTTGACATCCTTAACCATCCCGACCACAAAACCGCTCAATCTCAGCTGATACGTTCTGGTTTTAAGTTGGTCAATAACGGTATCGATGGCGATTTCATAACATCTATCTATTCGTCACCATTATTAACGGTTATCGAGGGTTATATGGCGCTGGAACACCCCTCAGGAAAAGGACATGTTCCCTTGTTTCGTTACAGTCTTTTTCGCAAATACAGTGAATTCGACAAAGCAAATGGTCTGAAAAAAGAATACGAGGTTCGTGGAAAAGACTCGATTTTGGTGGCTGCATCCATACGGGAAAATGGAGTGTTGAACGGCGATCGGATCTTGTATTATCCGAATGGAAATGTGCAGCGTAAAGAAAACTGGAAGAACGGTCACCTATATGGAACGGCATCTGAATATACGACAAGCGGCCAACTTTGTCATTCGGTGCAGTACGCCTACGATTGGAAGATCGGACAAGAAAAATGGTATGATGCAACCGGCAAAGTTGTCGCTGCACAATCTTGGAACAAGGATATACGAACGGGAACTTTTTGGAAAAAGTATGACGGGAAGGAGGTCACAACAATCACTTATGTGAAAGGCATCCCTGAAGGACAAACGATAATAGCTATTTATCCGGATCAAACGGTTGATTCCATGAACACGAAGCCTGTAAATATAGAAGCGGTGACTTTTGTGAACGGATTGAAACAAAGTATTGCTTTTGGTTTGACCTTGGATCGAGCAGATACCTTGTATCGTTGTTATTACAAAAACGACTTTCGAGATAGCATTATGGAGCGTTTCGAGCATGGGATTCTTGCTGAACGTTCTTGGTGGTTGAATGGTCAGATGGAGGGTGAAGCGCTGTATTTTATTACATCCGGAGAGTTGACAGGTCAGTGTTATCGAAAAGCACAATTCCAAAATGGAAAATTACACGGACGTGAAGAGCAATTCTTCATGCAGCAAGCGCAATCACCAAATGCCACCTGGGTTCCAATGACCTATGTCGTTAATTACATAAATGGCCAAAAGCATGGACCTTTCGAAATTGTGAAGCCATCCGAACAACTCCGGGAGCGTGGTACTTACAAGATAGGAGTTCTGGATGATTACTACGAGTATTCGAAAAAAGAGGGGGAAGACGTAGCTTTTGAAAAGGGGTGGTATCGCAACGGTGTAATGGATAGTGTTTGGATAAAAGGCACTGAATCGGGAAGTCGCTATGCGGAAGAATTTTACAGAAATGGTAAGAAAGCAGGTGAGTGGTCAGTATACCAGTACGACAAACTGCTACGTGCATGGACCTACAACGACTCCGATTATGTTTCCACGCTGATCACTCATTTTACTGATGGTACGGTGATTCGTTATTCCATTGACAGTTTAGGGATAGAATTAAAGAAAATAAAAGCTGCTTTCTCGGATCAGACACGCAATCATTATTACGAATTTCTGGCTCCTTTGGATCTCAAAACGAATCCTGAAGCATTGTTAGAGGCATTTCATTTTTCTACTCGGGAAGAACTGGCAAATGCTGCACAAGGAATGCATGTTGAGACAGTGGGTGATACCGTTCGTCGCTTTCAAAAAAATGAAGCTGGAAAATGGTGGCAGGTTTATGAGTACAATACAAAGACCGCACTTTTCCAGCTAAATGAACCTGAGAGTATGTCCTGGAATCCGGTTTTTTTCGAAGAAAGTGGCAAGCCATTTACTGGTGAGATCAAATCTGCGAAAGGTGCTGAAATCATTCACGTGAAAGCTGGGGTAAGACACGGATGGACTAAAACAACGAATGCAACAACGGGCAAAACTCAGCGCATTTACTTCAATTCAGGCAAACAGCTGTTCCATTTGCCCTTCAAGGCATAACATCGATTGATCAACGCAAGAATCTTTTATCTAAAGGGTTCAACGACTTTTGAATCCCATGTACTATTCATTCCTGCTTGGTTAGGCCTTTCCAGTTAAGATCTTGTTCCAGTAAAGCCATGGCAAGACTTGTTTTTTCAATTGATACATAGACCATCTTTCCTTGCTTTGATCAAAAGGAAAGGTTTCTTGAGGTTCATTTTTATAGTCAAATTCGGCCAGTACCAATTTTCCATAACCCGTAACGAGCGGACAAGAAGTATAACCGTTGTAAATGGATGCCGGTTTTTCCCTAACCAAGCAACCGAAATACCGGCATTCCCACCTCCAATAATTGCAATTTGAAAATGTGTTTTCATAGTTTTGGTTTTATGCGAGCGAGATGAAACAAATCAAGAAATAGTAAAGTGATTTAGGTTACACTGGTTACCAGAATTAACCGGTAGATTGCACTAAGAAATTTGCTGCTATATGAAAAGATTAACGAATTTATTAATATGTTTCCTGTTGGTTTTTCAAGGGGTTGCTCAAACTAATTTCCCTTTCGGTTTGAAGATTCTTCCCAAAACCATTTCTGGACTTACTGGTGTTCATTCTTACGCTTATGGTCAAATTAATGGGAAATGGATTGTGATAGGTGGAAGACTTGATGGAATACATGCTCGTCAACCTTTCAATGCTTTTCCGGAAAGTCAAAATAATACCTTCGTTTTTTGCATTGATCCCATCAATGAACAGTTTTGGCAAGTTTCGCTGGCAAGTTTACCTGCCGGAACTTTTGAGCAGTTACAGAGCACGAACATGAACTTTCACCAATTAGGAGATACGCTCTATATAGTTGGTGGTTACGGTTATTCAACAACAGCCCAAGATCATATTACTTATCCCCAATTGACGACCATTCAACTGGATAGTCTTGAAGCACATATACTCACCGGGGCTAATATCAATAACGATTTTAAATCGCTTTCGGATCAACGATTCGCAGTTACAGGAGGTCATTTGGAATGGATGGATACGGCATTCATACTCGTTGGTGGCCATCGATTTGATGGACGCTACAATCCGATGAATAATCCAACATACACACAGGCATATACGAATGAGATTCGCAAATTTAATGTTGATAATAGTGGAACAAGTCCGGTTATTACAAATTATTCGGCTGTGAACGATCCTCTTCATTTACATCGTAGAGATTACAATTTGTTACCACAACATTTTCCCGATGGAGCAGAAGGATTTATGATCTCAAGCGGTGTCTTTCAAATCGGGGTAGATTTGCCTTTTCTGTTTCCGGTAGACATCAAACCGACTGGCCACACGCCTCGTACTGCTTTCAATCAATATTTGAGTCATTATCATAGCGCAGTAGCGACTATTTATGATTCGGTGTTGCATCAAAACCATGCGTTGTTTTTTGGCGGTATGAGTCAGTATTATTACAACAATGGTTCACTTGTACAAGATGATCAAGTACCGTTTGTGAAAACAATAAGTCGTGTTACCAGAGATAGTAACGATAGTCTTTATGAGGTTCAGTTTCCGATAGAAATGCCCGGTTATTTAGGGGCAAGTGCCGAGTTCATTTTAAACCAATCCGTGGCGCATTCTGAACATGGAATGATATACCAACAAGCTTTAACAGGCGATAGCATTCTGATTGGACATATATTCGGAGGATTAAAATCAAACACCTTAAATCCATTTGCAACGAATAGCGTACAGAATACAGAAGCCTCCTCTAATTTGTATGAAGTGTGGTTATTCCCCGGACAAGAGTTAAATGTTTTTGAATTGAATGGAAAAAATGACTTCAGTATTTCGGTTAATCCGAATCCGGTTAGTAAAATAGCTCATGTGGAACTCACTGGTGCGCAGCCGGGAGAATTGGTTTATTATGTGGTAAACAAGGCTGGGCAGTACGTACAAGGCGGTCAAATAAATCTCCAGGAGGGTGCAACAGGTTTTGACCTCGAGTTGCGCGAAGACCTTTCAGATGAGGTGCTCACCTTGGTTTGTTTGCTCAATGAAAAATACATGGCAACAGTAACATTACTTAAACTGGACTAATCATTGAACAGCTGGAGGCATTTCTTGGCAAATGGAACTGTGAACTCATTGTCGTCCCAGTAACGCAAATGTGAACCTACATACATACCGGTGTTGATCTCGTAATCCTTTACCAATTTCGAATAGGAATCACTGAGTTGCTCCAATGGCCATCCCAGCACATCATCCGGGTCAAAATAATTGTCCCAAGTGAATTCAGTGTTGTTGGGTTTACGCACCGATACGATTTGTTCTTCTGTTAATCCGGAAAGAAACAGTGGAATGTTGCAACCAATAGTAGAAAGATGAGATAGATTCTCCAATTTTTCAGGTTCCGTAACGGTTTTCCCTAAGAAAATGCCTTTTTGGTTTTGCGCATCATACAAATGATTTGAAAACATATGTGCTCCCAACGAACTAGCCACCACAACTAGTTTTGATCCCGGATTGGCTAACATCTTTTTTTGAACGTTGCTGAAAATTGTTGCCAAATGTTCATGTGCCTTGCGGTAAGCAGAGTCTTTAGAATCAGCGGCGTGTTCATAGGTTACCCCGTCACCAAAGGCTTCTAAAACAAATTTGCGTGGACTCATGATGCCTCCCAGGTTATTTTTTTTACCCAAGCGTTCAAATAATGCGCGTTGATTTTCATCGATCCTTTTCTCGAAAAATGGCAAGGCCTCGGTGATCTCAAATTGGTCGTAAAGAGGCGTATCGTAGAAATGTGCACGCAAATCTTTTTTCAAACCGGCAGAGTAATTCGGTTCCTTGCTTCCGATTCCTGGGATTGTAACGATGAACAATTTCATAAGCAGATTTTTACCAAGGTATCAAAAATTTTGAAAATTCGACCTTTGGAACGATTCTTGAATTGTTGTGTATATTCGCGTAAATTAAACTACTATGCAGTATCGCTGGACTTCTTTTCTGACACTTGTTCTAACATTCATTTTGGTTGGTTGTGGCAATGGCCGTCGCATTAAAGTGAATGACGTTGAACGCTTGATTGTAGATTACGATTCATATCAACCAACCAACTATCAAGTGCCCATGACGGGTACTATTTGCGCTGAGATGAAATCTGGAGAGCAAGAATGCTTTAAGAATAACTCTAACTTGACCTTTTCTCCGAATATGGATGTCAAGATCAACAAAGAGAAGATTACCGTAATTTCTACTCCAGCTAAATTCATGGAGGAAAAAGTTCCCGTTTCTATTCGCTACACAGATAAAGATGAGAATTTCGTAGAAAGATTTGATACTTTGTATATCAACTTCAAGGCACCTTTGGTGATCGAAACAACTGCTGCGCGTGGAGCCAATGGAAACCGCGGAAATGATGGAAGAACCGAAATGTTGTTTCGTGACGGACGAGAAGGAGATCCAGGTCAACATGGACAACATGGTGAGCCTGGACAAAACTATGAGATCTATGTTTGGAAAGATTCTACTGGAACCTTATTCTTTTATGTAAACAACTTGTCTAAAGGTCAGATTGCACGCTACAATATCGTCGGAAATGCCCCGTTTACACTTGCTGCAGATGGTGGAAATGGTGGAAATGGAGGTGACGGCGGAAATGGCGGAAACGGCAAGAACTTCGAAACTTCAGGTAATAAAATAAAGAACGCTGGAAATGGCGGACGAGGTGGCCAAGGCGGAAATGGTGGAAATGGAGGGAGCGGTGGAAACATTCGTTGTGTGATCCATCCTTCGGCTGAATCTTATCGCGAATTTTTGATCTTTTCTGCAAGTGGAGGTCGTGGTGGTGATAACGGTAACGGCGGAAATGGCGGAAAAGCTGGAACCCCGCACCCAAATCAAACGGCTCCTTTCGATGGCGCAAGAGGATTAAATGGAGTTCGTGGATTAGGTGGTATGAATGGAGCGATCTCAGTAACTGTTGAGACCTTTGAACCTACGCTTTTCTATTAATCTTCACTTTTTTAAGAATTCATTAAACCTTTGTTAAGAAGCGGTATCAAAGAGGGAAACTTCTAACATGAAAAAACTACTTCTCCCTCTATTAACATTGGTTTCCTGCGTTCAGGGTGCCTTTGCACAGGATTTTTACGATCGAGGCACGGTACAAACAATCGAGATCTTTTTTGGGTTTTCTGATTGGGATGCTCAATTAGATGCTCTTGCTTCAACTACGGAAGATTACCTACTTGCAGATTCAGTTCGGATCAATGGAGTTACTTTCGATTCTGTCGGTGTTAAATACAAAGGAAATAGTTCCTATAACGCCAACAATCAAAAGAACCCAATTCACATCGAATTGGATTATGTGCACACAAATGCAGATTACCAAGGGTATACGGATATCAAATTGCAGAATGGATATCAAGATCCTTCGATGATCCGAGAAGTGTTATCCTATGCGATCTTGGAACAATACATGGATTGTCCAAAGGCAAACTTCGCGAATGTATATATCAATGGGGCGCTGAGAGGTTTGTACTCTAGTGCTGAAAGCATCAACAACGATTTTAATAGCAATCATTATTACACAAATGAAGGTTCCTTCTTTAAATGTAATCCGATGGGCGGGGCTGGCCCAGGTGGAGGAGGAAATCCGGATCTGAATTATTTGGGAATGGATTCCAGTTTGTATAGCACGCGCTACGAATTGAAATCTACTTACGGTTGGAATGACTTGGTAGATATGATCAATACCTTGAATAACGATTTTACCAATATCGAGTCGAAACTGGATGTTGACCGTGCATTGTGGATGTTGGCTTTCAATAATGTTTTGGTAAATCTGGATTCTTATTCAGGCGCTTTCCGTCAGAATTATTACTTGTATAAAGATTTGAATGATCGATTCGTTCCTACTGTTTGGGATTTGAACATGAGTTTCGGTGGGTTCCCTGGTGGTACAGGAACGGGGACATTAACCAATCCGTCTCAACTAGATCCAATGTCTAACAATGCTTCAGCAAATCACCCACTAATAGTAAAAATGTTGGGGAATGCGCAATACAAACGTATGTACATGGCTCACGTTCGCACGATTGTACAAGAAGCTTTCGCAAGTGGAGATTATATCGATACAGCAAATGCTATCCGAGCAACAATTGATGCAAGTGTTCAAGCTGATCCATATAAGTTCTATACCTATACACAATTCCAGAATTCGTTAACATCCAATGTGACGATGCCAGGTCCTGGTGGGGGACAAACACAATACGGAATTCAAAACTTAATGGACGGCCGTGTTACATATTTCAATACAAATAGCAATTACATCTTGGTAGCTCCAACCATTAGTGCAATTACGCCAAGTAATGCGACACCAAATTATGGGGATGTTATTACGATTACAGCTACTTGCTCAGGTGAGAATGCGGTCTATTTAGGTTACCGTATGGATCATCCACTGCGTTTCACTCGTGTGCAAATGTATGATGACGGTGCGCACAACGATGGTGCTGCTGGAGATCATGTTTACGGCGCTTCTGTGACCTTGAATTGTTTGAATTTGGAGTATTACATCTATGCTGAAAACAACAATGCCGGATTGTTCAGTCCACAACGCGCAGAACACGAATACCATACTATGGCAGTGATCCCACCACTTCCGGCAATCGGATCTGTTTTGATCAATGAATTGTTGCCGGATAATGGAGCTACAATAGCTGATGCGAATGGTCAATTCGAGGATTTCTTTGAATTGTATAACGCAACCAATTCAGCAATCAATTTGACAGGGATGTACGCAACTGATGATGTTACAAATCTTACAAAGTGGATGTTCCCAGTAAATACAATTTTACCAGCTAACGGATATTTGGCAGTTTGGGCTGATAACGATTTAGATCAGTCAGGTATTCATGCCGGATTTAAATTAAGTGCAAACGGAGAGATATTAATTCTAACGGATGGAGTGACTATTTATGATCAGGTAACCTATACGACGCAACCTACAGATGTGGCATGGGCACGCTGTCCGGATGGACAAACTTTCACTTTCGCTACACCGACATACAATTCAAACAACAATTGTTATTTGACTATTGAAGAATCTGATCTTCCGGTATTGGTGAAATTGTACCCTGTGCCGTCCAATGGCGACGTAACGATCCAATCTATGGAAAATGAAACGGTTTCTGTTCAAGTGTTAGATATGTCTGGAAGACAAATCTGGCAATCCGATGTGATGCAGTCAGAGCAAATTCCTGCAGCAGCATGGAATGCAGGAGTATACTTAGTACAAGTTCAAAATGCGGCGGGAAAAACATCCGTATTGCGTTTGATCAAAGAATAAACATAAGTACACATAAACAAAGCAGAAAAGGCTCAACAATTGTGTTGGGCCTTTTTGTTTGGCGCTTTCAACTATTTGTGTTAAAATTGTACTACGAAACAAGCCTCATCGTTTACCCCATAAACGTTTCTTGTTTTATCAATCTTCCATTGTTGAAAGCTTAATACCACGATTCATCGAATCAATCTTTTATTAATTAATTTTGAATATTCATAACTATATATGGAGTACAATACAACGCGTCCGAAATTATTATTGCCAGAATACGGAAGAAATGTTCAGCAAATGATTGCTCATGCAATGGAAATTGCGGATCGCGACGAACGCAACAAAGCTGCACGTGCTATTATTGAAGTAATGGGACAGCTGAATCCTCATTTAAGAGACGTGGATGATTTCCGTCACAAATTATGGACGCATTTATTCGTGATGTCTGATTTTAAATTGGATGTTGATTCACCTTATGAGATACCTCAGCCTGAGACTTTGATGAGTAAGCCGGAATTGATGACTTATCCTAAAAGCAAGATCCGCTACGGACACTACGGGAAGTATACCCAAGCTATTTTAAGTGAAGCGAAAGGAGTTACAGACGAGAATGAGCGTCAGTATCTGAAAACCACGATGGCTAATTTCATGAAAAAACAGTTCTTGGCGTATAATAACGATACAGTTGAGAATCATGTGATCGCAAATCAGTTGAAGGAATTATCTCAAGGAGAATTGATCCTAGAAAACCCAGACGAATTGATGAATACCAATCAGATCTTAAAATCGTTTGGTTTACAGCCGAATAAGCGCAATAAGAAAAATCAGAAGAATCAAAAAAATAAGAACCGCAAAAAGAATTAAGCATGTCATCTTTTGAAATTTACGGTGGAAAAAAACTAAAGGGGGAACTAACAGTTCAAGGAGCAAAGAATGAGGCATTGCAGGTTTTGTGTGCGCCACTTTTGACTTCAGAGAAAGTTACCATTTCGAACATTCCGGATATTGTGGATGTGAACAAATTGATCGATTTGTTACAAACCATGGGGGTGAAGATCGAAAAAGTTGAACGCGGAACGTATACGTTTCATGCGAAAGACATCGATTTGTCTTATTTGGAAACCGAAGATTTCAAAAAACGTGCGGGTGCGTTACGCGGTTCTATCATGATCGTTGGTCCACTTTTGGCGCGATTTGGTAAAGGTTTTATTCCAAAGCCGGGTGGTGATAAGATTGGTAGACGTCGTTTGGATACCCACTTTGAAGGATTCGCTTTATTGGGTGCAAAATTCAATTACGATGCTGGTGAACACTTTTATTCCATCGAAGCTAAAAAGTTGGTAGGAACTTACATACACTTGGATGAAGCTTCTGTAACCGGAACAGCGAATGTGATCATGGCAGCTGTGATGGCTCAGGGAACGACGACTTTTTACAACGCGGCTTGTGAACCGTACATCCAGCAATTGTGTAAGATGTTGAATTCCATGGGTGCGAAGATCACAGGAATAGGATCGAACTTGTTGACCATTGAAGGAGTAAAAGAATTGGGTGGTTGTTACCACCGCATCCTTCCGGATATGATAGAAATCGGTTCTTTCATCGGGTTGGCTGCAATGACGCAATCGGAGATCACGATCAAAGATGTAAGCTGGGAGAATTTGGGGGTTATTCCAAATACATTCAGACGTCTTGGAATTAAGTTAGAACGTCGTGGTGACGATATTTTTGTCCCTGCTCAAGATCTTTATGAGATCGACACTTTCATTGATGGATCTATATTGACGATCTACGATGCGCCATGGCCAGGATTTACGCCAGATTTGTTGTCTATTATTTTGGTTGTTGCCACACAAGCTAAAGGTTCTGTTTTGATTCACCAAAAGATGTTCGAATCACGGTTGTTCTTCACTGATAAGCTAATCGATATGGGGGCTCAGATCATTTTGTGTGATCCACACCGTGCAACAGTGATCGGTTTGGCTCGTCAACACAAGTTGCGTGGTATCAATATGACTTCTCCAGACATTCGTGCGGGAGTTTCATTGTTGATCGCAGCATTGGCAGCTGAAGGAAAAAGTGTCATCCACAACATTGAGCAAATTGACCGTGGATATCAAGATATCGAGATTCGCCTGCGTAATATCGGAGCGGACATTCGTCGCGTAAACTAAAACAAGATGAAACAACTTGGAATTTCTTTCCTTGCCGGAGCGTGCTTTCTGTGGTTGACTGCAGCTACAATTTCCACCAAAAAGATTCCGGTGGTAGGGTCAAAAGCTCCGGAAATTGAACTGATCGGATCGAACGGAAAAATGATCAAATTGTCTTCCTTGAAAGGGAAAATGATTTTGATCGATTTTTGGGCATCTTGGTGTGGACCGTGCCGAAAAGAAAATCCGAATGTGGTAGAAGCCTACAAGAAGTACAAGAAAATGAAATTCAAGAACGGTAAAGGCTTTGAAGTGTTTTCTGTATCTCTTGATCGCGATGAGACCAAATGGAAAGAAGCTATCAAGGCAGACGGGCTAATTTGGAAAAATCATGTTTGGGATAAAGAAAATGTAGCTGGAAGAAGTTACAATGTTCAATTCATTCCAAGTGCTTTCCTGATTGATGGAAAACAAAACATAGTTGCCTTAGGTGAATCATTACGAGGACTCGGGTTACATGTCGAGTTGGATAAGCAACGTTAATTCCTGACAGTCAAATCTTTTTCCTACTTTCAAAGCAAAATTTGAGCGCATGCGTTTTCTTTTGCTGTTTTTATTGTCATTGTCTGTAAGTTGGACAAATGCTCAATCCTATTTACTTCCATTTTCCGGATTTAAGTGTAACGCTCAGGGAATAGAATCTGATGATGTGGAGATCAAACTCAATGAAAGTACTTGGACGAGTAATGTCTTGCCTCAAAATGCCGAATTTGATATTCGTTTAAACGAGCCAAAAGGTTTTGTTGCAAAAGACAGTTTATTTCATCCGGGGATCGAGGTTTTTATTTGCGACATGAACCAAGACACTCTGGGATACGCTTCAAACATTTATGGCGAAGGTTTTCCGGGTTACGATATATGGATGTTTAAACGACTCAATGTTACCCTCGGATTTGGTCCGGAAGTAATGCCGGGAGATAGTTTATTCATCAAAACACGTTTTTTTGATCAAAATGGTACCGGCTCATTTACGGTTGAAGGAATAGTTCAGATAGTTGATTCTACAACGGCTCCGGATAACGCGTCAATGACAAACTATGTGAAATCATTTAAAGGTTTCAGTGCAGCGTCAACCGGTGCAGCGATAACCGAAATGGTAGCTACCCTGCAAGATGATGCAAGAAAAACATTGGAGATTCAATGGACTCTGGAAGATGTATATGCTTTAGATATCAGTATGGCAGAGACAAATGTTTGGTTGTACTTTTCGGATGGTAGTATTAAAAAGTTGAATCGTTTCGAGCAATTCAATTATGAATTTTCAACTATTCAAGAAAAAACGAATAAAGATGTTCTTGGGAAAATATCGTGTTATCTCAACGGTGTTGATCTGGCAAGCCTTCAATTTATTCGTGCGAGGACCTATTCTAAAAACAAGGGCATCATTGTTGACGGGATCGTTGACATGAAAAAGTTTCTTCATTGAAATCCAAAAGAGTAGTTCAAGCGTTTATGATAGAAATGCAAGCTATGAAAGAGACTATTTTCACCTTACTACTTACGATCACATTATTTGGTTGTCAGGCACAAGAAGCAGATACAACAAAACAAACCACTCAAGAATCACCTGCTGCAGGAAAATACAACCCGTTGACTCCCTGGCAACAACGCGTGATCTTGGATAAAGCAACCGATCGACCGTTTACCGGAGATTATTACAATAAAACGGATAAAGGAATTTATGTGTGCCGCCAATGTAATAATCGACTATATCAGTCTGATGATAAATTTGAATCTCATTGCGGCTGGCCTTCATTTGATGATGAAATTGATGGTGCTGTGATCCGAGTTCCAGATGCAGACGGCATGCGTACCGAGATCATTTGTGCGAATTGCAAAGGTCATTTAGGACACGTATTCATAGGTGAGGGATTTACGGATAAGGACACCCGCCATTGTGTGAACACCAGTTCCATATTATTCTATCCTTCGAAGGATGTCAAAAATATTCCGGAAGTCATTCGCTAATTCCCTGTAGCTTTCATTAATTTCGAACCATGAGAACACTTCGTTCGGAATTGGATTTATGGAAAATAGCTTTGGCTGACAGTTATGAAGATCGCGAAATCCAACAGTTATATCGCTTATCGCTAGAGGATCTATTTGGATACTCTTCCTCGGTTCTTTTGACGCATGGTCATGAAACGTTGACTCCTGATGCACAAGCAGAATTGGAAAGAGTACTGGAACGACTGAAAGCAGGTGAACCATATCAATATATTGTGGGATTCGCATTTTTCGACGAGTTGAAGATGGGCGTTTCTCCGGCCGTTCTCATTCCACGACCTGAAACGGAAGAATTGGTTCATTGGATCGATGAATCTCTGCGGGCGAAAAGATCAGCGAAAATTATCGATTGGTGCACGGGTTCTGGTTGCATTGCCTTGGCGCTGAAAAATCGCAGTAAAGATTTTGATGTTATGGGTGTGGATTACAGTGAGCAAGCGCTGACACAAGCCAAACTGAATGCGAAAGCCTTAAACCTAGAGGTGAGTTGGTTCTTTGACGATGCTTTAGCCACAAGTATTTCCGGTGATTTCGATGTGGTTGTATCGAATCCTCCCTACATACCGGTTCATGAAAAAGCGGAAATGGCCAGTCATGTTACCGAATATGAGCCGGATATGGCTTTGTTTGTTCCGGATCATGACGCCTTGTTGTTTTACCGCAAATTGGGAGAATGGTCGCAGCAGAATTTGAAAGCCGGTGGACAGCTCTTCTTTGAATTGCATGAAAAATATGCACAAGAAACAAAGGTTTTACTGGAGGATTTAGGGTTTGTGGATATTGAGATTCGCAGGGATTTGCAAGGGAAGGAGCGCATGTTGCGCTGTGTGAAACTCTGAGAAATAGTGCGTTTTTTTTCGTGCCGATTTGGCAATATTGCAATATTGCAATATGGCAAAATTGGTCAGGATTTTCGACTTGATAAAACCGTTCAAATCATTTCATTTCCTGTGGAAAAGTCCTGCTTTACTCCTCGTTTTCCTCCCGACCTTTCCACTATATTTGCCCAAAACACCGCAACATGAACGCGCAACAAGCTCAAGATCGCATAGCTTTTTTAACAGCCGAGTTGAATCACCACAATCACCTCTATTACGTTGAGAGCAATCCGATTATTTCCGACTTCGAATTCGATACTTTACTGAAAGAATTACAAGACCTGGAGACTCAATTTCCGCAATTGGCGTCTGAACTGAGTCCAACAAAGCGAGTAGGCGGTGACATTACCAAGAAGTTTGAAACAGTTGTTCATCGCTATCCCATGCTTTCCTTGTCGAATTCTTATTCGGAAGAAGAGATCGTTGATTGGGAACAACGCTTGAAAAAGCTGGCTGACGGTCCGATAGAGTATGTATGCGAACTAAAATATGACGGTGTTGCAATAGGTATCCGATATGAAAACGGCAAGTTTACCCGAGCAGTAACTCGTGGTGATGGAACACAGGGAGAAGATGTGTCAGCGAATGTGAAAACCATTCGTTCCATTCCACTCACGCTTAAAGGCAATTTCGCCAGAGATTTTGAAATTCGCGGAGAGATCTTCTTTCCAAGAAAGAACTTTGATGCCTTGAATGCGCAGCGTGAAGAATTGGGTGAGCCAACTTTTGCCAATCCGAGGAATACGGCATCAGGAACCTTGAAATTACAAGATTCAAAAGTGGTGGCTGAACGCGGTTTAGATTGCTATTTGTATGGTGTTTATGGTGAAGATATTCAGTTTGAATCACATTGGGACAGTGTTCAAGGGGTGAAAGAATGGGGCTTCAAAACTCCTCCAGAATCGTTGAATTACATCCATAAAACCCAGAGTATCGAAGGAATCATGGAGTTTATTCAATACTGGGATAAAGAGCGCTACAGTTTACCATTCGATATTGACGGCATCGTGATTAAAGTAAATAATTATTTACAGCAACAAGATTTAGGTTTCACCGCAAAATCCCCACGCTGGGCAATAGCATATAAATTCAAAGCGGAACGCGTTTCGACGGTATTGGAAGAGGTTACGTATCAAGTAGGTAGAACGGGTGCGATTACGCCGGTAGCAAATTTGAAACCGGTTCAATTGGGTGGTACGACAGTAAAACGTGCTTCATTGCACAATGCGGATCAAATCGAAAAGTTGGATCTGCATGCCCTTGATACGGTGTATGTGGAGAAAGGGGGGGAGATCATCCCGAAGATTGTTGGTGTAGATGTTTCTAAGCGAAATGCAGGTGCGAAACGCTTGGAATTCATTCATGCCTGTCCGGAATGCGGGGGAGAGTTATTCCGTAGGGAGGGTGAAGCACAGCATTTTTGTACGAATGATCTGGCGTGCCCACCGCAGGTGAAAGGACGAATGGAGCATTTCATTTCCAGAAAAGCCATGAATATTGATGGATTGGGAGCGGAAACAATCGATTTGCTATACCAAAAAGGACTGGCGAAAACGGTAGACGATCTTTACGATTTGACTTTTGATCAGGTAGTGAATTTGGAGCGCATGGCTGATAAGTCGGCGAACAATTTGTTGCAAGGAATTCAAGCTTCCAAACAAGTACCATTTGAGCGGGTGTTATTCGCCTTGGGAATTCGATTCGTAGGAGAGACCGTTGCGAAGAAATTAGCACAAGCATTTCGAAATATTGATGCTATCGCTTCGGCAACGTATGAGCAGTTGATAGCTGTGGATGAGATCGGGGAGAAGATCGC
>JBMLQF010000028.1:0-3903 GCA_049241705.1 Fluviicola sp.
CTTTTGGGACTTACGAGATCTTTAAGATGGCAGAGAACACACCATACAAAAGCAAATTACTTTTGCCTGGTCTACTATTGAATTTCGCCATTTTCATGCCTGTGCTTGTAGAAACGCTCAACGGACTATATCCAAACATTCCGTCTTTGGGAATTTGGAAATGGATCTATTCGAATAACGTTGTTCCTGTTTTGTGGATCATCTGGATCATTCTTGTTGTCGTTTTTACCACGCTCATATTCGTTACAAAACACATTCAAAACCTGTTTAAATATCCGGTGTTATTGAGTCTTATTTATGTTATTCTTCCATTATTTCTATTGGCTTCTGGCATGACTCAACACGATTCTATCATCAAGCAATTATTGCTCGTTGTCTTATTACCCATTTACCTCAATGACACCCTCGCTTATGTTTCAGGGAGATTATTCGGTAAACACAAAATGTTCCCGACAGTTTCACCTAAAAAGACATGGGAAGGATTTTTGGGCGGTTTGATTGGAGCAGCGTTGGTAATGACCGGCTTACTTGCATTTAATGCGAATGCTTCTACCGGAACAGAACAATATATTGCGCTCGCCTTAATTTCAGCATCAGCATCCGTACTATCTACATTGGGTGATTTCTTCGAAAGCAAACTAAAACGCTCAGCTGAAGTGAAAGACTCCGGAAACATTTTACCCGGACATGGTGGCGTTCTGGACCGCATAGATGCCATGTTGTTCACCGCCCCGACACTTTATGTTTTGATCACCTACATCTTGTGAGATAAACCCAAATTAGATTAATTCCCTACATTTGCCACTTGTAAAAACTGCAACAATGACATTACACCGCGAAGGAACAGCGACAATTATACTTGGAACAATCGTTCTGGGATTGATCGAATGGGGAGCTTATTGGCTTTATGGATACACTGGATGGCTTTGGTTGTTCATTTTACTTTCATTAGGAGTTTTGGTGACTTATTATCTGATCATCCAATTCTTCCGTATTCCGAAGCGCACATGCGTTTTTGAGGAGAACGACATCTTTTGTCCGGCGGACGGCAAAGTGGTTGTGATCGAAGAAGTGGAAGAAACGGAATACTTCAAAGACCGACGTATTCAAGTTTCGATCTTCATGTCACCTTTGAATGTACACGCAAATTATTTCCCGATCAGCGGACTGGTGAAATATGTAAAGTATCACAAAGGATTATTCCTAGTAGCTTGGCACCCGAAAAGTTCAACTGATAACGAACGCAGTACGGTTGTTGTAGAACACAAAACTGGTAATGAAGTACTTTTCAGACAGATCGCAGGAGCTTTAGCTCGCAGAATCTGTTACTACGCCAAAGAAGGTCAGGAAGCCAAAACCGGAGAAGAATTCGGGTTCATCAAATTTGGTTCTCGCGTGGATGTCTTTTTACCGTTAGGAACACAAATAGATGTTAAAATTGGTGAAGATGTTAAAGCTAAGTTAACAAGACTTGGTAAGCTGAATTAAAAAGTGTAATTTAGGAACGTTATAACACATTAATTGATCATTATGAAAAAAGTATTTGTAGCCATGACATTGGCAATGTTCGTAGGTTCAATGACTGCAACAGTTTACGCTGCTAACAACGGAAACCACACTGTAGTTGTTAAGAAAGACGACGACAAAAAGAAGAAAACAAAGAAAAATAAAAAAGGAGCAAGCTGCTCAGGATCTGAGAAATCAGGTGGATCTTGCTGCTCTAAGAAAGCTGCTTAATTCGTTAAGTATAAAAAGAAGGCCGATTCGTTGAATCGGCCTTCTTTTTTTGCTTATTCCTTCACCCGAATCCAGGTCTGTGTTCTGAAGAATGGCCCCACATAACCTCGAACATGCAGACGATCTTTATTTTCTTCATCCAACCAAATGGAACAGGTATAGATTTTTCCGTTTTCTGGGTCACAGATCGTTCCGTCTTCCCATTCACTTCCATCCCACTCCAATCCACGTACAATTTGTAAACCGATTAAAGGTTGATTCTTACGATCACCTGTGCACTTCGTGCATTTCGGATTGTCTTCTCTTCCTTCCCGCGGGTATAAATAGACGATCTTACCATATAGTTTGCCGTCCTTCTTATACAATTCAACTTTTGATTTTTTCTTACCTGTTTCATCATCGATCGTAATCCATGTTCCTACACAAGATTGTGCTTTTACGACAGTAACCAATAGCGTTAACGCTAAACTTAAATACCATTTCATCTCGTTTGTTGTTTACAGTTTACCCAAAAATAAGGAAGGAACATTTAGGAAACAAGCGCCAGAAAATTTCTGATCATTTTCTTTCCGTGTGTGGTCATGATACTTTCCGGATGGAATTGAACGCCGTGAATTGGAAGCTTTCGATGTTGCAAAGACATCAACACTCCTGAATCTGAAAAGGAAGTCGTCTGAAGGTCGCCTGTTTCAGAGATTTCAACTGCCCAAGAATGATACAGACCAACTTGTTGACGTTTTTCCAGACCTTGGAACAGAACCGCATCTTCAGATGTGATTGTGATCCATTCGGAAACACCATGCTTCACCATGTCTTGATTGTATAGGTTTCCTCCGAAATGTTCCGCGATTGCCTGCATTCCCAAACAGACTCCTAAAACAGGAATGTTTATTCTAAAAGCCTCTTTGATTACGCTCATTAATACACCCGCCTCTTTGGGCAAACCAGGGCCGGGAGAAATGATCAGCGCTTGGTAATTCTTCAATTCGTTTGGGTCGAATGATGCGTTGTCGATCACGTCAACCATACAACCTTCCCCTTCACAGTAATGTGCGAGGTTATAGGTAAATGAATCGAAATTATCCAATAATAGAATCCGCATGGTTCAAAACAAAATTAGTAAACTTGTAGCTTGTTCCACATCAAATCCAGATGCCAATTAGAATTACATCATGAAAAAAGCGATATCCATTCCAGGTGCACCTGCGCCAATCGGACCATATAGTCAAGCCATTGTTAAAGGAGACACCGTTTATGTTAGCGGTCAAATTCCTTTGAATGCATTCACAGGTCAGTTAGAGATCGATTCGATCGAACAAGCAACTCACCGCATTCTACAAAACATTCAGTTGTTATTGAAAGAGAGCGGTATGGACATGGAACACATTGTTAAGTGCAGCATTTTCATGACGGACCTCGGATTATTCCAGCAGATGAATGCTGTTTACGCGTCTTACTTCACGGGAACACCACCAGCTCGCGAAACTGTTCAGGTTTCTGCTTTGCCAATGGGAGTTCCTATTGAAATATCTTGCATTGCTATCCGTTAATTGAAAAGCATAACAAACTTTAAACACACGCTAATTCATTAACGGTGAGCCAACCCAAAATTTCAGTAATCATTGTAAACTACAACGTTGCTTACTTTCTTGAGCAATGCTTGAATTCTGTTGCCAAGGCTGCAACTTTGGAACCCGCTGAAGTTTGGGTTGTGGACAACAATTCCGTTGATGGATCAGTAGAAATGGTTCGCGAAAAGTTCCCATGGGTGAAATTGATCGCAAACAAAGACAACAAGGGTTTTTCCAAAGCCAATAACCAGGCTATGGAACAATCCGACTGCGCTTATCAACTCCTTCTAAATCCGGATACCGTGATCGAAGAGGACACCTTAAAGAAAGTTGTTAGCTACATGGATGCACATCCGAAGGTAGGAGGCTTGGGTGTTCGCATGGTGGATGGAAAAGGAAAATTCTTGCCCGAATCAAAACGAGGCTTACCAACTCCGGCCGTGGCCTTCTACAAGATCTTTGGCATCTCGCGCTTATTTCCAAGATCAAAACGGTTTGGAAGATACCATTTAGGTTACCTTTCTGAATTTGAAACAAACGAGATCGAGATCTTGAGTGGTGCTTTTATGTTGATGCGCAAGGAGGCTTTGGACAA
>JBMLQF010000029.1:0-15961 GCA_049241705.1 Fluviicola sp.
CCTTTGAATGAAGTTGTTGCAGCGGGACTGGTTCGCATGTCTGGCTGGGACCGTAAATCTACATTGATTGATCCTTTCTGCGGTTCAGGAACTATTCTTATTGAGGCAGCTTTGTTAGCATCAGGTATTCCTTCGAATATCGAACGAACACATTACGCGTTCAAGCATTTGAAAAATTTTAATGACAGTGAATGGAATTTGATTTACGATAAAGCAATAAAATCTGTAAAAGAGCTTCCGTGTGAGTTGTACGGTTCGGATATTGATCCAGCGGTTCTCATGAAAGCAAAACGCAATGCGAGGGGATTCTCTTTCGGTCGCTTCATCCAGTTCCAGGTGGAAGATTTTGCTGATCTTCAAATTCCAAAAGGTCCAGGTATGCTCATTACAAATCCGCCTTACGGAGAGCGATTGAGTACGGATGTGGAAGAGCTTTATGAAACTATTGGAAGTGTAATGAAGCATAAAATGCAAGGCTACACATGTTGGATCATCTCCTCCAGCGAATCGGGCTTTAAATCCATTGGTCTGAGACCAGAAAGAAAGATCAAACTATTCAACGGTGATTTAGAATGCTCATTCCGTAAATACACTATTTACGAGGGTTCGAAGAAAGATAAGCAACAAGAAACTACTGAGTAACCGGACATTTAATTCGTGCTTGTCCGGAGCCTTTCTTGGTAATTAGCAAATGATATACACCTTGGCTTAAGCCGACTTCAAGAGTACTACTTACAGTTGTGATCTCTTGTGTGAAAATGACTTGCCCTGTACTCGTATAGACTGAAACAGTTTCTCCAGGAAGCAATACCTCATTGAATTGAATGTTTCCTTCATGGTAACGCGCAACAATTTCGTTAAAGTTCATGTCCACAGCGATCTGCTTGGAATATTGTCGTTCGCCGTTGCGATCTATCTGCTCTAATTGGTAATAGGCCAAGCCATTAACTGTAGATCCGTCTTCAAAACTGTAATTTGTTATCGTATGTGAAATTCCTTGAGCGAATAACTTTCCAATCACATCAAAGGATTTTCCGTCAGTACTTCGAAGAATGTTGAAGTGCCCCGAATTGTTTTCAACCAAGGTTGCCCAGGAAAGCAAAACCTTTTGATCCATTTTTGCTGCATTGAAATTGACCAATTCAACTCCTAGAGGATAAATACAGTTGGCTTCCGTTCTGTATGTTGGATTTCCTGCATCGTCAAAATCAACAAAACTACCATCACTGCCTAATAAATTTGGTGTGTACGTAACGCTTTCAATGGTGCCGGCGAAATTGGCAGTCAAAGTTCTCGTTCCCGCATTGCCAGAATTTGCAAAACGTCCGGAAGTACTGGTGTTATTACAGAAGATTGCATAGAACACTTCCGTTGATGGACATTGTGTAGAATAGTCAAACACATAACTTGGCGTTTGTCCGGTGAATACGATGATCGTTGCGCCGGCCGGAATAGGATCAGCATAAGCGAACAATGGACATCCAGCCAAGGTGTTTAGTTGCGTGATGTAAGCCGGATTGTTTCCAAGTGTATTGGTGCCACAGCCTGAATTACAATAGGTTCCTCCAGCTGGAAAAGCCAATGAAATGTCGCTAATATTTAAGGGATTGGAGCCATTCTCTATAAGAACAAGCTCATCAAGTCCTTCTTGGGAAGAACATGCATCGGCTAGAAGTGAACGGATCTGTGGTGTACTACAATTGTTGAGTGTCGTAAAGTTATATGTCAACGGTGACGTGTTGTACGATTCATCACAATTGGAGCTTGTCATGTTAAACTCAAACACAGCGACGTAATAGGTAGTATTTGCAGTCAATCCTGTTACTGTAAAACTGGTGGTGCTTCCATTGAAAACAACAAATTGTCCAGCTCCAATTGTTGCGCCTGATCCAAAAGTTGTATTCGATGTATAAGCAGTGGCATTAACTGGAGTTCCTGTGATTGGAGAGGTACTCATAACAACCAAATGGTTCGAGCCGTTTCCTGCTGTAAAAGAGAGTCCTGCAGAAGTACAGAATGGATTTGCGTTACCGTTCGATGAAAGGGTAGTTGGTGCTGGGCCAACCACACATGGAGCAGATAGGGTTCCAACAAGAAGGATGTCATCGATACGCCAAGCGGTTGCAGTTGTAGTTTGTCTAAACCTAATTCTAAGATTTGGAACAGCAGGGATTGTTCCACTTGCAGTGATCAACGTCCAAGTAGCTGTCCCAGATCCAGTTGCTCTCGAATAGGTTAATGGAGTGTAAGTAGTTCCATCGGAGCTTACCTCAATGATAAGTTCATTATTACCTGTGGTCGAACTTTTGTGATGTCCAAATGATAATGTTAATGCAGTGTAGCCGCTTGTATTGATGTTTGATATTTGAAAATTCGTTCCAATTGTGGTGGTTATGAATACATTACCGCTACCTGATGCACCGACATACCCAGCAGACGGAGTAGTACTTCGCACATCTGCTGTTCCCGTATACGTTAGGGTGCCAGAATTTTGAAAAACATTTGCTACAATCGATGTTGTGGTAGCCGGTGTACCCATGTTTTCCGAAAAAATCGTCGTTTGCGCACTGATTATTTGACCAGCAAAAAAACTTAAAACGAAGAACAGAAAAAACTTCATGTTAGCAGCAATTACGCACCAAAAGTACTTGACTTTCAGGAGGTAATATGTTAAGTCAATATCAAGTTTTAAACAGGTTTAGACCTAAATCGTTTTGGTAACAATTTAAATCGTTTTAGTTGTTGATAAATAGAAGCAAGAATTTTATTTGTACACAAAAAAAGGGTGCTAATGCACCCTTTTATTAAATTATATCAGTGGAATATTAACCGCGTTTGCTGATTTCAACATAATCGCGAGTTGTTGCGCCTGTATAGATCTGACGTGGACGACCGATTGGTTCCCCCATTTCTGTCATTTCTTTCCATTGTGCGATCCATCCTGGTAGACGTCCCAAAGCAAACATTACGGTAAACATTTCGGTTGGGATACCCAATGCTTTGTAAATGATACCTGAATAGAAATCTACGTTAGGATATAAGTTTCTAGCTTTGAAATATTCGTCTTCCAAAGCGTATTTTTCAAGTTTCTTAGCAATGTCTAATAAAGGATCGTTGATATTCAATTTTTCCAATACATCGTCACACGCTTTTTTAATGATCGTTGCACGTGGATCGAAATTTTTATAAACGCGGTGCCCGAATCCCATCAAACGGAACGGATCGTCCTTGTCTTTTGCCTTCAAAACCCACTTATCTACATCACCACCGTCGTTGTGGATCTTTTCAAGCATTTCGATCACAGCTTGGTTTGCTCCACCATGCAATGGTCCCCAAAGTGCTGAAATACCTGCAGAGATCGTTGCGTACAAATTCGCTTGAGACGAACCTACGATACGCACAGTTGATGTAGAACAGTTCTGTTCGTGATCAGCATGCAAGATCAATAGTTTGTTCAAAGCATCTACTACAACAGGGTCAACATGATAGTCTTCTGTTGGCATGGCAAACATCATGTGCAAGAAATTCTTACAATAATCGTAATCGTTCTTAGGGTACATGAAAGGATGGCGCATTGCATTCTTGTAAGACCAAGCAGCCAATGTTGGTAGTTTCGCCAACAAGCGAAGGATTGTCAAGTTTTTCTTTTCCGGACTTCTGTTCGGATCCAACGATTCAGGGTAGAATGTTGAAAGTGAACATACCATTGCCGACAAAACCCCCATAGGGTGAGCTTGTGCCGGATAAGCTTCGAAGAACTGCTTCATGTCTTCGTGAACCAAAGTATGTTTCGTAATATTCGTTCTGAAATCATCCAATTGCGTTTGAGTTGGCAATTCTCCGTAGATCAAAAGATATGCTACTTCTAGGAAAGAAGCTTTTTCAGCTAATTGCTCAATTGGATATCCACGGTAACGCAAAATTCCCTCTTCACCGTCCAAAAACGTAATTCCACTTGTGGTTGCACCTGTGTTTTTGTAACCTGAGTCAAGCGTGATATACCCTGTTACTTGACGTAGTTTGGTAATGTCAATTGCTTTTTCGTTTTCCGTTCCTTCGACTACTGGGAATTCGTATACTTTCCCTTCCAATTCAATTTTCGCAATTTCGCTCATGTAGATGTTTGTTTAAAGCTTTTTTTTATCGTCGGACTAAAATTAGTAAAGAAATGAATAGACACTACTCCAGCAGAGTATTTTTTTTGATTTCAATTTAATTATATTGAAAATCAATATGTTACCTTGTTTTGTGCGTTTATTCTCTACTCTTGTCATGATTTACAGATTTTTCAAGGTGTAATCCAACATCATGTGAAACAAATGGTTTCTGGTGTTTCCACCATAGATTCCGTGATTCTTGTTTGGATAAATGAACATGTCGAATTGTTTGTTTGCCTTTACCAATGCGGTGATCAATTCCATTGTGTTCTGGTAATGTACATTGTCATCTGCAGAACCATGAATCAACAAGAAATTACCTTTCAGCTTGCTCACATGATTTACCGGCGAATTGTCATCATATCCGCTGGCGTTTTCTTGTGGAAGTTGCATATAACGCTCTGTGTAGATGTTGTCGTAATATCTCCAGTTCGTTACTGGTGCCACAGAAATTCCAGTTTTGAATACATCAGCACCTTTGGTCATTGCTAAAGCAGTCATGAATCCACCGTAACTCCATCCTTGAATACCAATGCGATCTTTGTCAACGTAATTCCAAGTTTGTACATGTTTTGCAACTGCAATTAGATCTTCGGTTTCTAATTTTCCAAGCTGCTTGTAGGTACTTTTCTTGAAGGCCTCGCCTCGATACATCGTTCCGCGCGGATCAACGGAGATTACGATGTATCCTTTTTGACAAAGTAATTGGTGATACATGTAATTCATTCCTTCAAATTCATCCGAAACAGTATTGGATCCGGGTCCACAATAGATCGTAAAGTAAACAGGGTACTTTTTAGCTGGATCAAAACCTACAGGTTTCATGATCCAGGCATTTAAATTCCCTGCAACACCCGGAACTTGGATGAATTCTTTTTGACTTAGTTTCATGGACGTCAATTGCTGTTTCAATCCAGCGTTGTCCTCCAAAAGTTTAAGTTCTTTTCCTTGACGGTCACAAAGCGCATATGTTTCAGGTTGATTAGCATAAGAAGATGTGCGCACAAAATAATTGAATCCTTGAGTGAATTCTGCATGGTGCGTACCTGTTAATGGAGAAAGAGCAACTTGGTTCGTTCCATTAAGTTCAATGCTATAAAGTGTTCTGTAAATAGCTCCATTTTGAGCTGAGGCATAATATACCGAGTTTGTTTTTTCGTGGATTCCGTACAATTCGATCACGTCCCATGAACCGCTTGTAATGGCTTTTTGAGTGCCATCGAAGAACAATTGGTACAAGTGATTGTAACCACTTGCCTCGGAAGTACGAATGAGTGATTTTCCATCTTTAAGAACCAATAGGTTGTTGTCGATCTCAACAAATGTTTCATTCTTTTCATTGAAGAAAACTGTAGAGCTCGGATTTGCCGGGTTTTTAACGAGGTGGTATTTCAAGTCGTTTTGATGGCGATTCAAGGTTAAAACGATCAATTCATTTGCTACCGGAGACCACTGGAATCTTGGAATGTATTCGTATTTACCCAAATCTAACTGAGACTTTTTGTTGCTCTCAATGTCTGCAATTTGCATTGTAACCTTAGAATTGTCTTCGCCAGCTTTCGGGTATTTGAAAGTGTACTGATCCGGATACAAACTTCCATAAATGGCCATTTGGAACTGTTTAACGTGTGACTCGTCAAAGCGCAGAAAAGCCAAGTATTTAGAATCCGGAGACCAACCAAATCCTTGAGTGATAGCAAATTCTTCTTCATATACCCAATCGGTTGTTCCGTTGATGATTTCGTTGATCTTTCCGTCAGTGGTTATAGCTGTGTTTTTTCCGGATGCAATGTCAAATACATACAGGTTGTTATCCGAAACATATGCGAGTTTCTTTTCGTCAGGAGAAAGGGTAGGTAAGGTTTGAGGTGACTTAGCAGGAATAGCTGTCACTTTTTTTGTTTTCAGATCATACAGGTAGATCTGAGCAGAATAACTACGGCGATAAATTAGGGTCATGTTATTCATGATGATCGCCATGTTTCCAGATTTACTCAAGGTAATTTCTTCGATCTCAACCTGTTTGCCGTTGTAATTAATTGCACTGAGATTGATCAATTCGGTTCCTTTACCATTCAACTTTTTGAAAGTGAATTTTTGTAGGGATTGCTGACCGTCTACTTCAACAATTTTTGTGAAGCTTTCTCCATCTGGTAAGGAGTTAAATCCGTCAATGCGTTTGGAGACAAACTCGTAGTTTTTCCAGATTCTTTCAACTGTTAATTCTTGTGCAATTGTAATTTGTACAATGCAGACAGCTAGAAAAAGGTTTATGAATTTCATATGTGATCTGTTTGGAACAAATTTAATGAAAAAGCTATGCCACGAATTGTTTGATTTTTCACTTTGTGTTAGAATTGAATTTGACTTGCTCTACAAAATCGATTTTGTACTGTTTACAAGGTTGTTATGGTGAAAAACCTTCTAAGATTGTTAACAATTCAGTAATAGAATTCGTATGAAAATGTCGTACATTTGTGCCAAGTTTTTTCATGTTCTCCTTGATGCTGATTCATTCAGACTGAAACCATGGAAAAATAAAACAAGAAGACTGATGAAGTAAGTATTATGACAATCCTTCCGTACAGCGCAATTTTCGCTAGAAATTTGTTTGCTACTTGTCTATCTGACAAGACTGGATTTTCATTAGTTTTTACCGTTGTATCCCTTTATTTATTTATAACCCTTTTAGTATGAAAAAAGCGTTACTTGCATTCGGAATGTTGGCTTCAGTTGCTTATGGCCAAGATTGTTCCAAAATTTTTATCTCTGAGTATGTTGAAGGATGGTCTAACAATAAGGCTTTAGAGATTTACAACCCAACGAATTCTGCCATTAATTTGAGTGAGTATTTTGTTGCGCGCTATTCAAACGGTTCGGCTACGGCGACTATCGCAAATTCGGTTCAATTGTCTGGAACAGTTGGTCCAAAGGATGTTTTTGTTGCCGTTTTGGAGAAATTGAATCCAAATGGTATCGATCAGGAGGCTCCAATTTGGGATTCACTGCAAGCGCGTGCAGATGGTTATTTTAGTCCTGTTTATGCTACGTCGAATGCATTTTATTGGAACGGTAACGATGCCGTGATGTTGGCAAAAGGGAATTTATCAGGCTTGTCTGCAACAACTGTGATTAGTGCTACAAATGTTCCTGGTTTCGAAATCATAGATGTATTTGGTAAGATCGGAGAAAATCCAGCAAACAGCCTTGGTCAAGTGTGTAATAGTTGTGACGGTGGTTGGTCTACATCGTTGCCTTACAATACAGGTATGGGAGTGATAGTAACATTAGATCACTCATTAATTCGCAAACCGACAGTCTTGAAAGGTGTTACTTCGAACCCATCTCCTTATTTTAATCCACTTGCGCAGTATGATTCGATTCCTGCCGTTACTTATTTGTTAGACGGAAATGGTGATACAATCGTTGGTGGGGGAGGCAACCCGATCCTTTTTGGTAACTGGTTTTCTTTGGGAGAGCATACGTGTGATTGCAATACCTTGTCAACAAATACCATGGAGCAAGAAGAATTGGTGGTTTATCCGAACCCTGCAGCAGAAGGGGTGGTTTATGTGAAAGGTGCTTCCAATGTTAAAGAGATCTTAGTGGTGAATGCATTGGGTCAAACAGTTGGCAAATTCAACAACAATGCGAACGCCACTATGACGCTTCGTCTAGGACAAGATAAAGGTGTTTATATTCTTCGTTTTACGCAGGCTGATGGTTCAGTTGTTGCAAAACGAGTTGTAGTAAAATAATAGATAACACAAATGAGAGGTCAGGGTATTCTGGCCTCTTTTTTTTTGATTAGAGATGAAAAACTGGTTGTTTCTGTTCCTATTGTTTCCCTTGTTTGCTGTAGCTCAGCAAGCAAAAGTTACCGGAACGGTCAAAGATAAGTTGAACGAAGAAGCTGTTATTGGGTGCTTCGTGAATTTGGGTGCAAATAGAGCAGTTTCAGACGATGACGGAAATTTCGTGTTTGAGAATGTACCGTATGGAAAGTACAAATTGCAAATTGCATCTTCCGAGTTTGACACTTTGGTAATGGATGTGGTTGTAGACAAGCCCGAAGTGAATATTCAGCCACGTTTAGGTGGGTCTACGGAGATCGAGGAGATCAAAGTGATCGCCAATATCGCTTTGGATCGTAAAACGCCTATTGCGTTGACCAAGATCGATGCGACTAAGATCAGTGAAGAACTGGGCTCGCGAGATCTGCCAATGTTATTAAATGCTACACCTGGCGTTTATGCCACACAAACGGGGGGCGGCGATGGTGATGCCCGAATTACTGTGCGTGGATTTGATCAACGAAATGTCGGTGTTTTGATTGATGGTGTTCCGGTGAACGACATGGAAAATGGTGCCGTGTATTGGTCCAACTGGTTTGGATTGGATGCTATCACGAACCAAATTCAGGTGCAAAGAGGATTGGGCGCTACCAAACTTTCTATGCCTTCGGTTGGGGGATCTTTGAATATTGTTACATCTGGTATTGGAGGTAGAAAAGGGATTACATTTAAGCAAGAATATGCAACCGGAGATTTCTTCCGAACATCTTTGACGTATAATTCGGGACTAACTAAAAAGGGGTGGGGAGTAACTTTTTCAGGTTCCTACCCACCCCTTTTTAGTTAGTCCCGAATTATACGTCAAAGATGTTCGGGACTAACTAAAAAGGGGTGGGGAGTAACTTTTTCAGGTTCCTACAAACAAGGTAATGGATGGGTTTATGGTACAAATACCATGGGTGCATTTTACTACTTGAAAGTTCAGAAGAAGCTAGAAAAACATTTGATTTCGTTTTCGGCATTTGGCGCGCCTCAGCGTCACGGACAGCGATCTTTCAATCAGCGCATTCAATACTGGGATGCTCAATATGCGACAGATATGGGGTTGACCATTGATTCGGCTCAAATCTATGATCGCGGAGTGCGATTCAATCAGCATTGGGGCTACATTACACGTGATGGACGAAAAGAAGTGCTAAACGAGCGCTTGAATTACTACCACAAACCTCAGCTAACATTGAAGGATTTTTGGTCAGTGAATAAGAAATTGTCGATTTCGAACATTGCATATATGTCCATCGGACGTGGGGGTGGTACACGTTTGGCCAATTCAGCAGCCACAATCTATGATTCTACAGGGATTATCGATTGGGATGCGATCGTGAATACAAATCAAGTTGACCAGTTGTTTGGTGGACCGAACATTGATCCAGCGTATTCGAGCACCGAATTAAAGTCAACCCAAGTTTTGATCTCAAGTGTTAACAATCACTTTTGGGTAGGGTATTTGGGACAGTTCCAGTACGAATTGAATAAACAATGGACCTTCAACGGTGGAATTGATTATAGATACTATAAGGGACAACACTACCAGGAAATAACCGATCTATTGGGAGGTGACTATTACATAAGTACCGCAAATGCAAATAGTCCCACACCAATGATGCGTAAAGGAGACAAAATAGCATTGAACAGTTACAACAAAGACCGAGACGGACTGGTTCAATGGGGTGGTGTCTTCGGTTCTGTTGAATATAGCAATGAACGGTGGTCTACATTCGTGAATGTTTCAGGGGTAATCAATGCCTACAAGGGAATTGATTATTTTGAGAAGAAAGTGTTGGATCTTGGCGACACAGTATTGCGGATAGGAGCCAAGGATACAATTGATTACAATGGTCAAACATACACGGCATCCAGTAATGGTTTAGAGTACTTACAAACGAATTGGAAAAGTATTCCGGGAGCAACGATCAAGGCAGGAGCTAATTATACCTTGAACGAGGAAATGAACGTGTTCATGAATCTTGGATACCTTTCTCGTACACCTCAATTCAGCAACGTAATCGACAATAACACGAATACGTATTTCCAAGAGATCGTAAATGAGATCATCCAAGCGGTAGAGGTGGGTTATTCATTTTCGAATAAGAAGATTGGTGTCAACGTGAATGGTTATTTCACGAATTGGAAAAATAAACCGTTTCCATTTGGAGTTTCCATTCCCGATCCAAATGACCCGACGGCGAATATTTATTTGAATATTAATGGAATGGACGCGGTTCATATGGGAGGTGAAGTTGATCTAGCTTACAAGATTTCCAAAAAAATCTCGGTTGAGTTCATGTTCTCTTACGGAGATTGGAAATGGAATTCAAGTGAAAGTTTCTATGTTCCAGAATTTGATTTTACCTTCTCGTTTGATGCAAAAGGAGTGCATGTAGGTGATGCGGCCCAAACCATGATGAATGCAAGTTTGCGTTTTGAACCTATCGAGAAATTATTCATCAAGTTGCAATATCAATACTTTGATCGCTATTATTCCAACTTCAACCCTTTCTATTTGCAAGGAGAATCAGGAGGAAGAGATTCATGGAAGATTCCTGGATATGGATTACTTAATGCTTTTGCGGGTTATTCGTTCAAAGTGAAAAAAGTGAATATGTTGTTGAATGGTTCGATCACGAACATGTTGAACAGCAAATTCATTGCTGATGGCAACAACAACTTTTATGGGAATGGATTCAACGCTAATTCGGCAAGTGTGATGTTCGGTCAAGGATTCCGCTTCAATGTTTCGTTGGGGATCCAATTTTAAAATTTAAAATACAAGAACTATGAATAAAAGAGTATTAGTTGGGCTATTCGGTTTGTTTGCAGCTTTTCAGTCTGTAGCACAGGCGGATATTGCTGAGGCGCGCAATTACGCGATCGGCCAGACCGTTACAATTCGAGGAGTTGTAACAAACGGTAGTGAATTGGGAACCATTCGTTATGTTCAAGATGGAACAGCGGCGCTTCCTGCTTTTGGTAGTATTTTGAATAGTGTGCTTCGTGGCGACTCTATTGAAGTAACTGGAGTTTTATATGATTACAACGGATTATTGGAAATTTCACCAACCAATTCATTCACTGATTTGGGTGTTGGAAGCATACCTGCTGCACAGTCAGTTCCGATTCCAGCTATTGGTGAGTCATTGGAAGCACAGTTGTTGCGTCTGGACAATGTTACTTTCACAACAACCGGAACATTCGCAGCAAATACCAATTATGATGTAACTGATGGTACGAATACTTTCCAGATTCGTATTTCA
Source organism: Fluviicola sp. (assembly GCA_049241705.1). GTDB lineage: Bacteria > Bacteroidota > Bacteroidia > Flavobacteriales_D > Crocinitomicaceae > Fluviicola. The sequence continues at coordinate 11,266 of JBMLQF010000029.1, forward strand.
ACTGGATCAAACCTCGTAGGTCAGGCAATTCCTTCAGGACCAAGAAGCGTTACGGGTGTTTTAGGACAATTCAACGCTACTTACCAATTATTGCCGCGTGATCAAAATGATATCGTAGCATACGTTGCTCCATTGCGTGAGATCAACGTTACAATAGGAGGTACAACTTATTTGACTGGTTCGCAATATGTGGTAGGTACGAATGGTGTAAGTACTATTACTGTTCAAAACCTTGGAACTGGAAACTTGACTGTAAGTGGGGCTTCTTTTTCAGGAACAAATTCAGGTGATTTCTCTACTCCTTTCGGAGGGCAAGTTATCGGTGGAGGTGGTACAGCCGCGATCAACGTGCAATTTACTCCTGGTGGAAACGGATCGCGTCTGGCAACATTGACCATTGCATCCGATGACTCAGATGAGGCGTCTTATGTGATCAATTTGTACGGAATCGGTCCAAATGGAAGTGCAACTGAACCTGCTGCCAATCCTACAAATTTGACATTCCCTAACATTAAAGCTTATACTTTCAATGGAGTTTACACTGCAAGTGCAACAGCTGAAAATTATTTGGTTGTTTGGTCAACAACGGGTCCAATCAGTGGTGCTCCTGTTGATGGAATGACTTATCAGCGTGGAGATGTAATTGGAAATGGAAAGGTGGCTTATATCGGACCAGGAAGTTCATTCACGCCACGTCACGTAATTGCAAATACAACGTATTATGTTGCCGTTTTTGCCTTTAATGGTCCTACTGGGTATGAGAATTACAAAACTACCGGCGCTTTGACTGGAAGTGTTACTTCTCAAGGAGAACAAATTGGAAATTACTACACAGGAATTCTAGGAACGGATAATACCCTGTTGGCAGATTTGACAGCATTGATCAATCCACATACTGTGATCTCTTATGGAAATTACAAGCCAACTGTTATGAATCAGTTTGAGATCCGCGATACGACACTTGGACGTTCATTTGTAGTTTGTGCTTACACAGGGGAGCGCAAAGTGTTCAATGATCCGTTTGACTGGACAGCAGTTGGTTATTCACGTGAGCACTCTTATTGTCACTCTTGGATGCCTTCTTGGCCAGCTGATGGCACACCTGCAAAACCTGAATACTCCGATCAACACAATTTGTATCCAACGAATTTAAATCAGGCTAATGCTCCACGAAGTAACTTGCCTATGAATGAGATAACTGGTGTCGTTGAGTTCAATTATCTAGGTGGGTCTGTAGGTTACAATGGTGCACAGTTAGTATATGAACCACGTGAAGAGCAAAAAGGAAATGCTGCGCGTGCAATGTTCTACATGGTTGCTGCATACAATGGAATCAATGGCGACAATTGGGGATTGGGAACTAACCAGCCTCAAGATATCTTGAAACAGTGGCATTTTGCAGATTTGCCGGACAATTACGAGATCGCACGTAACGAATACATTTACAGCGTTCAAGGAAACCGCAATCCATTTGTTGATAGCGTAGATTACGTATGTTATATTGACTTTAACTCAGCTGCTTATGATGCAACAGGTTGTGAACTTTCTGTAGAAGAAAATTTGGAGAAAAACTTTAGTGTTTTCCCGGTTCCAACTTCTGATAAGTTGTACTTGCAGGTGAATGGACAAGAGATCTTGGAGTACACGATTGTAGATATTACTGGTAAAGTTATTCAGCAAGAAACTAGCTTGAAGGCTCCGGTTGTAACACTTTCTACAGACGGGTTTGCGAAAGGAACCTACAATGTTATTGTGAAAACAAATTCTGGTAAAGTAAATCGTTCGTTCATTGTTGAATAACATGTTGCGGATATTAATAGTTTTTGGATTAGGAGCAGGCTTGTTGGCCTGCTCTTCTTCATTGCATCAGGTTACCCCCGTTGTTTCAACATCAATCAATTCAGATCTAGGAACCGATGTTACGATGGATTCAATGATCGCTCCTTATTCCCGTGCGCTTTCTGCTGAGATGAATGTAATTCTTGGGAAATCAGAATCTGATCTTACCGTTGGAAGACCATCAAGTAGTTTGGGGAATTGGACGACGGATGCGTTATTGCATTTTGCCAAGGATTCCTTGCAGTTAAAAGACTTGCCGGTAATTGTATTACTCAATACAGGAGGGCTAAGAGCGAGTTTGTCTCAAGGAGACATTACCGTTGGAGACATCTACAAACTGATGCCTTTTGACAATACATTGGTTATCTTAAAATGTAAACGCAATATCTTAGATGAGGTTCAAGCCTACTTGTTTAAAACAGGAGGTGAGCCGATTTCAGGAATGGTCATCAATCGTGGCGTATTGTCATTGGTTCCGATGAATGAAAGTGAAGAGATATACATCGTTACGAGTGATTTTTTGGCAAACGGAGGAGACAAGATGGATTTTCTAAAGCAGGCCACAGAAACTCGTTTAACGGGAATACTAATGCGCGACATTTTTATGAATGCTGTTAAAAAACAGCAAATTTTGATCGGTTCTTCTGAAGAACGAATAACTTGGTAGTATGAAACGCAGAAATTTTCTTCAACAAACAGGAGTAGTGGCTGCAGCTGCACTTGTTTCTCCATCTTTGATCAGTATGAAGAAGCAGCCCATCAAATTGGTCATTCTGCATACAAACGACACGCATTCTAATATTGATCCATTTCCGAAGAATCATTCAAAATTTCCGGATAAAGGAGGTGTTTCCAGAAGAGCCAAGTTGGTGCAGACGATTCGCGAGCAAGAGAATCATGTTTTGTTGCTTGATGCGGGAGATGTTTTCCAGGGGACTCCTTATTTCAATAAGTTCAAAGGTATACTTGAAATGAAAGTGATGCAGGAAATGGGCTATGACGCTATGACACTTGGAAATCATGATTTCGATATTGGTATTGAAGGATTTGTCAATGCGAAACAACACGCTACTTTTCCAATTGTAAACTGCAATTATAAAGTAGATCAAACCTTACTCAAAGATCAAGTTTCTCCGTCTATTATACTCAAAAAGGCAGGTCGAAAAATTGGAATTACTGGTGTTGGTATCGATTTGAATGGTTTGGTGGCAGATTCTCAAACGAAAGGGCTAGTTTACAACGATCCCATTGCGGCCGTCCAACGAGAAGTGGATGCCTTGCGAAAAAAAGGATGTGATTTGGTTATTTGTTTATCCCACCTGGGTTATGAATATGCCAATGACAAGGTTTCAGATCGCGTACTGGCTGAAAATACTTCAGGAATTGATATTATTATCGGTGGTCACACACATACATTTTTAGAAAAAGGAGTCGTAATTCAAAATAAGGAAGGAAAGTCCGTTGTTATCAATCAAGTTGGTTACGGTGGTTTGCAATTGGGAAGAATAGAAGTTGAGTTTGATGGCGGAGATAAGCATGTTGCTATTGTAGCGCCGATGGAAATTCAGGCAATTGCTTGATAATCGAAAGAACATTGCATAAAAAAAGCCCGCTCTCATAGGAGGCGGGCTTCTTTATATGCTTTTATTACAAGTGGATCACTTCTCCATATGCCGCTGCTGCAGCTTCCATAACTGCCTCAGACATGGTAGGGTGAGGGTGAACCGTTTTGATCAATTCTTCACCGGTTACTTCCAATTTACGGATAGCAACGATCTCAGCGATCATTTCAGTAACATTTGCACCGATCATGTGACCACCCAGCAGTTCACCGTATTTGGCATCAAAGATCAATTTTACAAATCCATCTTTCGCTCCGGCTGCTGATGCTTTGCCAGATGCAGAGAATGGGAATTTACCTACTTTGATCTCAATTCCAGCTTCTTTTGCCGCTTTTTCAGTCATACCAACTGACGCAACTTCCGGTGAACAGTAAGTACATCCAGGGATGTTGTTATAATCCAACGGTTCTGGGTGATGTCCAGCGATTTTCTCAACACAGATGATTCCTTCTGCAGAAGCTACGTGAGCCAACGCAGGAGTAGGAATAACGTCACCAATTGCAAAATATCCTGGGATATTTGTTTGGTAATAGTCATTCACCAAGATTCTTCCTTTGTCCGTAACAATTCCTAATTCTTCCAAGCCGATGTTTTCGATATTCGCTTGAATACCAACTGCGGATAGAACAACATCACACTCGATCTTTTCTTCTCCTTTTGCAGTTTTAACGGTAACAACACAACCTTTACCTGAAGTATCTACAGATTCAACAGATGCTCCGGTCATGATGTTTACACCAGCTTTTTTGAAAGACTTCTCCAATTGTTTTGATACTTCTTCATCCTCAATTGGAACAATGTTTGGCAAATACTCAACGATGGTAACATCTGTTCCAATCGCATTGTAGAAATAAGCGAATTCAACACCGATCGCTCCTGAACCAACAACAACCATTTTCTTAGGTTGTGTTTTCAAGGTCATAGCCTCGCGGTAACCGATGATCTTAGTACCATCTTGCGGCAAGTTTGGCAACTGACGTGAACGAGCACCCGTTGCAATGATGATTCCTTTGTCCGCGGAATATTCAGTTACTGTCCCATCTTCAGCTGTTACAGCGATCTTTTTACCAGCTTTCAAAGTACCAGTTCCTTTGATTACATCAATTTTATTTTTCTTCATCAAGAACTGGATACCATTGCTCATTCCAGATGCAACACCACGAGAACGTTCAACCATTCCAGTAAAATCAACTTTTGCATCCTTCACTGAAATACCGTAGTCTGCAGCATGAGTC
>JBMLQF010000030.1:0-13792 GCA_049241705.1 Fluviicola sp.
AAAACGGAACATATTTACCGCTTCCATGCCGACATTCAGGTTTTAAAAAGTCGTAAAGTACATATTACTGAACACATTCGAGTGCATAGTAAAGGCGTTCAAATGGTTCATGGAATTTACCGCGATTTACCTCTGGAATATGAATTTCAAGGGGGTGTGAATACGGTAGATTTCAAGTTGTTATCTGTACAACGGGATGGAAAGCCAGAGCCATACTTTACCGAAGATATGGACAATGGAATCCGCATATATATCGGGAGTAAAGAATTGATGCTCGAGAATGGTGATCATGAGTTCGTAATTGATTACAAAGTTGATCATGTATTAGGGATGTTTGAGCAATACGATGAGTTTTATTGGAACATCAACGGCAACGGTTGGGGCTTCAATATTGATACAGTATCGGCGAATATACAACTTCCAGCGAGTGCAAAACTGAAACAATGGTCTGGTTATACGGGCACGTTCGGTCAAGCTGGTAAAGATTTTCGAGTGGACACCTTAGAGAATGGTATGTACTTCGAAACTACGCGTGGATTTGCACCATCAGAAAACTTGACTGTAGCCGTTGGCTGGAACAAGGGCGCCATTGACTACCCCTCTACCAGTGATGAACTTTGGTACTGGATCAAAACTCACCTGGTGCTCATCATAGGTTTATTAGGCTTGATAGCCTTGTTCTGGCACAATTTCGTACAGTGGGTGCGCTATGGTAAAGATCCAAAACCGGGAACGATCATGCCGCAATACGGACCTCCAAGTGGGTTTAGTCCTGGACTTTGCTGTTATGTACACAATGACTACGGCAAAACAAACGTAGCGTTTACCGCTGAATTGGTTGGAATTGCCACGAAAGGACATATGGACATCGAGAAAAGCGAAGAGGGTAAACTGTTTAAGAAAACCAGCTACACCTTTACGAAGAAACTCGATGACAAACACCGTCCGTTATTGGACTCTGAACGCAACCTGATGAATGACCTGTTCTCTCGTGGAGATGTTGTTCATTTTGTGGAACGCACGTACAATCCTAACCTGAAAAGCACCATGGATCAGTTCACTGCTCAGCTAGGGGAACAAACCGGTGATAAATATATCCGCAAAAACATCAACAAAAAAGGAGCGGCCTTTGCTTATTGGTTCCTATTGATCATCGCGATGGGATTGATGAGATGGTGGTTGGGCGGTCCGGCTTGGCCAATTGTTCTTGTTGCCATCCTCGGTTTGATCGGAAACATTTTATTCGCTTATTTGATCAATCAGCCCACAGAATTGGGTCGAAAGATCATGGATCACCTGGCTGGATTCAAAATGTACATGGAATACGCAGACAAAGAACGCATTCGTTTGAACAATCCACCCAGCATGAATTTCGAGCATTATGAGGCAAATTTACCGTATGCGATTGCCTTAGGCGTTGCTGATAAATGGACCGCACAGTTTGATCCAAAAGAACTGGAGCGCGGGTTCAGCACTGGACATCTCTGGTATGGTGGCATGATGGCACACGGAATTCACAACATGAACTTCAACGAAATCAGCACAACAATTTCTTCAGCGGCAACCCCTCCGGGCAAATCATCCGGTTCAGGTGGTGGCGGTTTCTCCGGCGGCGGCGGCGGTGGTGGCGGTGGCGGTGGCTGGTAAATCGTCAATCATCCACATCCTCCTCTTCCAACCATTCGAAGAAGGAATCCATGCGATCACGGTCTTTTCGTGAAGGTCGACCCGTACCATATTCCCTGTAAACGCTTTGTGCAGCCTGATAGGTTTTGAATTTTTCTACTTCAAGTGGGTCTGTAATATCGATGAGGTAATCACTCACTAATTTGGCACCAATGCGTCGGTCGAGCAAGTCTTTCACTTTGTAACTGAAAACCGCATTGTTTTTCACGATCGAAACGGTATCGCCGATCTTGATCTCCTTGGATGGTTTTACGTTAGAATCATTCAATTTGATCCGTCCTTTCTGGATCTGCTCCGTGGCCAGTGTACGGGTTTTTGCCAAACGCACAAACCACACGTATTTATCAATGCGCAAGCTCATCGCGTACTTTTTTAGGTAAACTTTGTACAACCAGATCATAGGAGTGGCGCACCAATTCAGCAATCAATTGAACATCCACACTCCCTGTGAGATCAACCGTGTTCCAATGTTTTTTATTCATGTGATATCCGGGTTGAATGCCTTCGTAACGTTCACGCAATTCAATCGCGTGTTCTGGGTCACATTTCAAATTGACACCAGTGGGCTCTTCCACATCCACAAGCGCATACATTTTACCCCCTACCTTAAGCACCAGGGTCTTTTTATCGAAAGGAAAAGTTTCTTCTGTTCCCGGCAATTGAAGCGTCAGTTGCAGTAATGTATCCAAATGCATGTGTCGATTTTTTCATAAAATTACAATAGAAATCCATGCATTCATGCGTTGTTTATTGAACAAAGAGCGTTGTGAGCTTGTTACATCCTGGATAACATTTCGTAGGGAGTTTCCTTTCACTGAAAAACTATCCATAATTTTACTGAAACAACACACGCATGACAGCGCAACTTTCTTTTTGTGACGACTTATTCAACCGCAAACGTTTTCAAACACGTGAGGTAAAAATTGGAATCACAGCTATCGGTGGAAACAATCCGATCCGGGTCCAATCCATGACCACAACAGATACCATGGATACGGCTGGTTCGGTAGAACAATCTATTCGGATGATTGATGCCGGATGTGAGTTGGTTCGACTTACAGCACCAAGTAAAAAAGAGGCCGAGAATTTGGGTGTTATAAAAGCGGAATTGATAAAGCGCGGGTATCACACACCGCTCGTTGCTGATATACACTTTACACCAAATGCTGCAGAAGTTGCCGCAAAGTTGATCGAAAAAGTTCGGGTAAATCCAGGAAATTACGCCGACAAAAAGAAATTTGAAGAAATAACTTATACCGACGATAGCTACCAGCAAGAGTTAGCTCGCATTGAAGAAAAATTCACGCCTTTGGTTCTATTATGTAAGGAACAGGGAACAGCCATGCGTATTGGAACCAATCACGGCTCGCTTTCAGACCGCATTTTAAGCCGATATGGCGACACGCCAGAAGGAATGGTGGCCTCTGCCATGGAATTTATCGAGATCTGTCGTAAAAACGATTTTCATAACCTCGTAATTTCTATGAAAGCCAGTAACACCCTGGTTATGGTTCAGGCTTACCGGTTGTTGGTTGCAGAAATGCGTAAACACGGAATGAACTATCCTTTACATTTGGGTGTAACGGAAGCAGGAGACGGAGAAGATGGTCGAATCAAATCTGCTGTAGGAATTGGTGCGTTATTAGAAGATGGAATTGGTGACACCATTCGAGTATCTTTAACCGAAGACCCTGAATTTGAGATTCCTGTAGCTAAAAAACTAGCCAAAAAATATTCCGACAATATTCGTTTAAACGAAACTGGTAATTTTAGTTATAAAAAGGATTTTTTTCACTATGACCGTCGAGATACAAACACTTTTTTAACTATTGGCGGAAAGAATCATCCGGTTGTAATTGCAGATCTCTCTAACAAAGCAAATATTACGCCTGCTAACTTTTTTGGGTTCGGATACAATTATAGTGTTGAACTGGATAAATGGAACATACAAGATCTGGCTGCCGATTATGTTTATGTCGGTTCGCAACATATAACTTTCGAAATTCCCGGCACCATACGACTTATACAAGATTATAATACTTGGAAAGAAACTCAGGACCAGAAATATATTCCTCTATGTACACCTGAAGAAGCCAAAGAAGTGCCGAATCAAGCTGTGTTCATCCGTGTTGATCTCGATCAAAACTACGACTTGAGCAACTTAAGAACCGCGAATTGCGCTTACATCATTCAAACAAACAACCCACAAAAAACACAAGTTATCCGCAAATTTCAATTTGAACTCGCGGAACTAAATAACAATACTCCTGTCATTCACCACTTCGCTTATTCGGAATTACAAGACACCGAAAGCATTCAGCTCTATGCAGGAGCAGACGCCGGAATCCATTTCATTGACGGATTTGGAGACGGAATTTGGATCACAGCAAACATTAACGCCATCGCGATCAATTCCCTTTGCTTTGGAATCTTGCAAGCCACACGAACACGTATTAGCAAGACGGAATACATTTCCTGTCCATCATGTGGTCGCACCTTATTTGATCTTCAAGAAACAACAGCAAAGATCCGCGCTAAAACAGCACACTTGAAGGGAATTAAAATTGGGATCATGGGCTGCATCGTAAACGGTCCGGGAGAAATGGCTGATGCAGATTATGGCTATGTGGGAACTGGACCTGGTAAGATCCATTTGTACAAAGAAAAAACCGTGGTGCGTAAAAACGTATCCGAGGACGAAGCAGTGGACGCCTTAATTGATTTGATCAAAGAGCACGGAGACTGGGTTGAACCAACCGTCTAATCGTGAAACATAATTTTGTGTAGATTTCAATGGAATTCGTTAAATATTTCACTTGATTTAAACGCAAAACACCACTACACCAAGGTGATTCCCTGTCAAACAAGTAAAAAGCCGCTTAAAACGACTTAAAAATCACTTTTTCTTGAAAATATAGATCTGTGAACTACACTTTCCGTTTGAACTACGCAAATTGGACATCCAACCGATCCAGACTGCACGAAATATCGATCCGCCCTTATACTTTTCGCTCAACATAGAAACATAGTAACTATCAAATTTCATAGGCAGTGTTTCGAGATGATCAAATCCATATTTCTGGATCATAGGAATGATGGAGGCGGGTTCAAAATGATATAAATGACGTGGAACATCATAAGCCGCCCAATAATCTTGGTAGTAATTAGCATCATAGGACTTATAATTTGGAACAGCCACAACAAACACACCACCGTTATTTACCAACGACGAAATGCGTTTTAGATCATCTTGTAAATCATACACATGTTCCAGAACGTGCCACATGGTAATTACATCAAATGTGCCCAGATTATCAGCATACAATTTTTCCAATGGTTCCAATTGCAGACCATTCAACGCTTCACACACGGCTCTTGCGTCTGGATCCGGTTCTAAACCGGTCACCTCGTAATTGCCTTTACGCATTCTTGCTACAAAATGACCAGAACCCGCACCAATATCAAGCAGTCGCTTACCCGAAGAAACTCGTTCGATCAAACGAAACTTCTTATTCAAAGTAACATTACGAACGACATTGTAAACTCTATTTACCAGACCTTTTTTACTTGAACTATGCGACACATAGTCTTCAGACTTATAATAATCGCTGATCACCGACTTGTCCGGTCTAGGGTTTGTAAACAACAATAAACAATCCTCACACTGTGTCAGTGTAAACACCTCCTTGGAAAGGAAATGATCTTTGACACACATTCCATCAGTAAGTTTTTCCGAGTTACAAGACGGACAACTATGTAATTTGATATGTTCCACGTGAAACAATTAACGACCCAAATGGATCAATAAAACAGAAATATCGCTTGGGGAAACTCCACTAATTCGTGACGCCTGACCAATTGTAACCGGTCTCACAGCATCCAACTTTTGTTTTGCTTCCGTACTTAACGACTTAAAAGTATAATAATCGATGGTATCAGGAATAGAAAGCGATTCCAGTCTTGACAATTTCAAAGCAACTTCTTCCTCACGAGCAATATAACCCTCATATTTCAACAGGATCTCGGCCTGCTCAACAGCTTCAGGATGTTCCACATGTAACTCAGAAGCCAATTTTTTTACCTCTTCACTCATTGACAAAACATGCTCCATGGTAACATGAGGACGAGCTAAAACAGCTGCCAATTTAACTTGCTGAGACAGGGGGGAACTACCAATTTCGTTCAACAATGGATTTGCAACATTAGGAGCTACTCCAACCTTACGCAGGGACCCTATCAACTTATTAGCCGCAATCATCTTTGCGTTTACACGATCCATTGCTGCGTCGTCTTGTAGACCTAATTCATACGCAAGAGGCGTTAAACGCACATCTGCGTTGTCTTGACGCAGTAAAATTCTATATTCTGCACGTGAAGTAAACATGCGATAAGGTTCTTGCGTGCCTTTTGTGATCAAATCATCTATTAGAACCCCGATATATGCATCAGATCTTGATAAAATGAACGGATCCTTTTCCAAAACTTGCAAAGCAGCATTAATACCAGCCATTAAACCTTGACAAGCAGCCTCCTCATAACCCGTGGTGCCATTGATCTGACCAGCAAAATACAACCCATTGATCAACTTAGTTTCAAGCGTATGTTTCAATTGAGTAGGAGGAAAGTAGTCATATTCAATCGCATAACCTGGACGGAACATTTTAGCTTCTTCAAAACCAGGAATCGAACGCAAGGCCTTTAATTGAACCTCTTCAGGCAAGCTCGTAGAAAAACCATTGACATAGATCTCTACCGTATTCCAACCCTCTGGTTCCACGAAAATCTGATGACGCTCTCTATCAGCGAAACGACTGATCTTATCCTCTATACTAGGACAATAACGTGGTCCAGAACTCTTGATAGCTCCATTGAACATCGGAGAACGGTCAAAACCTTCACGCAATAATTCATGAGTCAAGGTAGATGTATACGTTATATGACACGGCCGTTGAACAGCCAATGGCTTTGTATAACCAAAAGAAAATTTCGAAGGATTTTCATCCCCATCTTGAATCTCCATCCTGGTATAATCCAAGGAACGACCATCAATACGCGGTGGAGTCCCAGTTTTCATGCGACCAGCCTCAAAACCCAGAGAAACCAAATCCTCTGTTATACCAGTGGCAGCTTTTTCTCCAACACGACCTCCACCGAATTGCTTTTCACCCAAATGGATCAAACCATTCAAAAAAGTTCCATTCGTCAAAACAACCGATTTGCCATAAATCGGCAAACCAATACCCGTTTTCACACCAACCACACGATCACCCTCAACAATCAACCCGTTACACATGTCCTGCCAAAAGTCAACATTTGGATTTCTCTCCAGCAACAAACGCCACTCTTCTGCAAACCGCATGCGATCATTCTGCGTTCTAGGCGACCACATTGCTGGTCCTTTCGACCGGTTCAACATTCGAAACTGAATCGCAGACAAATCCGAAACGATACCCGAACCTCCACCCAAAGCATCAATTTCACGAACAATTTGCCCTTTTGCAACACCTCCCATGGCAGGATTGCAACTCATCTGCGCAATCGTGTTCATATTCATTGTGACCAACAAAACTGAACAACCAAGCTTTGCGGCCGCATTCGCGGCCTCACAACCGGCATGTCCACCACCGACCACAATCACATCATACTCTTTCAACATGCTCATTCAATGTTTCACGTGGAACAAAATTACAGCGACTCTAGTTGTCCTTCAAATGTTCCACGTGAAACTTTCTAATTTCCAACATATCATTTTCCTTTTGACGCATTAAAGCCTCATCAGCATCACTCTTGTCTTTATACCCACACAAATGAAGAAGGCCATGAACACAAACCCGATGCAATTCATCAACTACAGCAACATCATATTCAGATGAGTTTTCTGTAACACGATCAATACTAATGAAGAGGTCGCCCGAAACAACATCACCCATACAATAATCGAACGTGATGATATCCGTGTAATAATCATGATCCAAATGTACACGATTCATTTCCAGTAAATATTCGTCAGAACAAAATATCACGTTCACTGCGCCTAAGACTTTATGCTCATGTTCGCACACGGCACCAAACCATGAAAACAAAAATTCCGGATTCACACCCGGAACTTTCGCAATATCTTCAAAATGTACTTCTATCATTGTTTTGAAAAAAAGACACTCACAACGTTACCCTTATCATTAAAGACAACCTCATCAGCCAAATTTCGCATCAGAAAGATTCCTCGACCGTTTTCTTTTTCAATGTTCTCCGGTGCAGTAGGATCAGGAAGGTTTTCATGATCAAACCCAGTTCCTTTATCCTCAATCGTGAAAGCAAAATTCGAAGGTTCATCAAAAACATGCACATTCACATCAATGTCACTTCTGCTCCCATTACCATGAATAATTGCATTATTCACAGCCTCGGTTACCGCTATCAAAACATTGCCGTACAAATCTTCATTCACTCCGATCGATTGACAAGTTTTGTCAATCAAACTTTCTACTACAGGTAAGCTACTTAAGTCCGAAGGGATAGATAACGAATCAACTAAAGTATAACCCTCTTTCATCATGCTCAATTAGTTTTATCATTGAACAGATCGGTTGAAATATTGATTTGCTTTATTCTTATAATAAGGTGCAAGAACGGGATCAACCGTCTTCAACAAATCAACCTGACCTTGTTTAAGACGTGTATACTCATCAAATCGAATAAGGTTACTATTATTTTGATTATTTCCAGATTTCGATTCTCGTTTCTCCTCAAACCCTCTTTCCTTAATGGCCTTTTCACTTTCTAACAAGCGCGTTAGAATCTCTTGTTGGCGACGAATCATTTCAGGGCTAAACTTCTTATTGATCAAATCACGTTCCTGTTGCTCCAATTCCTTTATCAACGGATTCAATTGGTTACCCTTTCCTTGACCTTCTTTATTCATTTCATTGCGTAACTGCTCCAAACGTTGACGAATTGCTGTTTGTTGAGCCGCCATTTTTGCAATCTCTTTGTTACCCAAACCAGGCATTCCTTGATTCCCTTGACCCGGCTGATTTCCTGGTTGCTTACCGCCTGGATTTGGCCCTTTCTTCATTTGCTCGAGCTGTTTGCGCAACATCTCTTTCATGTCTTCAGTGCCCATTTCACCTTCTTTACCACTTGAAGGTTTTTTTCCTGAACCACCTGGGTTCTCACAACTACCAGAACCTGATTGTTTACTTTGGGCTTGTTGTTGCATCGATTGCAAACTTTCATTTAAAAGCAAGGCTAAGTTATTATAACTCGTCATCACCAATTGCTGGTGTTGGGTTAATTCACGTCTTCTATGTTCATCGATCTCATCAATAACATAACCATAATTACTGCGAATCTCTTTTAACTCTTTATCTATAAAAGCAGCAACTTTTGGTTGTCGTTTAGCCAATGCAATCAAGCTGTCCTCCACAGGCTTTGAATCATCTATAATAGCCCGTTGCTTTCTTCCTAAGCGACGATAGAGCGGGTCGTTATCCTTAACCTTGGCAAAGGCTTGCAAATTGCGTTCCTGATCAAAACTTAATGTCATCAAATTCTCAAGAAGCATACGAATCAAACCCATGTCCTCTTCAGCTTGTTTCTGATTGCTTTGTTCTTGTTGATTGTTCAACTGATCAGACATCTCCTTCATTTTTTCAGAAGCAGACTTTTGCTGTTGCCCTGCCTTACTATTCTTTCCTTTGGAAACATTTTCTTTCGCACCGTTTAGATCTTCAGAAATACTTTCTTGCATTTCTTTCAATTCATCCAACTGCATAGGTCGATCCAATGATTTGTTCAGTTCTTGCATTTCCTTCAAGTCCTTCTTCAAATCATCGAACTTCTTATTGATCTCGTCTTGTTTCTTTTCAGCTGCACCTTTACTTAATTGGTCTTTTTCTATCTGTTCTTTTAGTTCTTCTTGCTCTTTAGCCAATTCATCCAGTTCCTTTTCAATCGCATCAATCTTTTCGTTCACTTGAAGACGCTTCAACATTTCAAGCGCACGATCCATTTGATTCTTCATCGACTCGGTTGACTCTTTTAAATCCTCAGACTTGTTGTTCATTTGAAACTGATCGTTCTTACGCATCATTTCCTCTAACTGATCCAACAACTCCTTCAATTCATCGTCCATTACTTCCTTGAGCAATTCTTCGATCAACTCCTGTTGCTTTAACAGTTCTTCATCCTGTTCAGAGAGTTGCTCATTCATGTCGTTTGACTGCTCCAATTTTTCTTGCAGCTCTTGAAGATCTTGCTGTAAACTTTGCTGCTCTTGCTTCAGCTGTTGAACCTGTTCTAAGGCCTTGAAATCAGCCTTCGATTTAGTGCCCAAATTCTTTTGAAGGCGATTCACATCCTTCTGAAATTGTTCGGTTCTTTTCAGGATATCAGCTAATGACTGCTGTACCTGTTGTTGATCCTCATCACGCATCTCATTCAACTCCTCCAGATTAGGAAGTTCATACACGAACGTTTGCGAAACAGTAGCTTTGGATCCGTTCACACCATCGTTATCGAAAATGGTAAAGTGATAACTGATCTTATCCTCAATAGACAAATTCTCACGGCCAAAATCAACTGCAAACTGGAAGTCAGCATTAGACGACTTAAATCGATCAACAAACATTTTTCGTGTTCGTTGCTTGCCATCCTTCTGAGTAATTGTATATGAAAACTGCAGAGCTGTCAAACCATGATCATCTGAAACCAATCCAGAAAACAAACGCACAGCCGGATTGATACTATCAACCGATTCATTCACCAAAATAGAAGGATAAGCATCTTTTACAACCTTAATTTGGACCTGATTCGTATCCAAATAATTCGTGTAACTATTCTTCATGACAAATTGCAACAGACCGTTATCAGTATGCTTTGTGCTGAACGCTGCCTTTGATCCGGTAAACCATTGACTGAACTTCCCATTCAACACCTTTAAAGAACCCACGTGCTTGGCTGACAGATTCCAATTTACTGTTGTGCCTTCCGGTAATTCAAGTTCAGCAATATTCGAAACAACCTCGTTCTTGCGATGTAAATAAGCCGGGTACACTAACGATGCCTCAAGAGAACCCAATGCGCTTTTACCAAGAACTTGAACTTGCCAGGTTTTACTTCTGTATCCTTCACTTTCAAAATAGAACTCAAATGACTCACGAACGTTTTCCAATTCATGTACCACTTCAGTTTTCGAATCACGCGTCATTAAGAACTTACCCGATGGCAATACCAAGTAGATCTTTTCCGGAACATAATCACCTGAAACCGCAGTACGGATCTTTAAATTCTCTCCTTCTTGAATCACCAGGTCATTATTACTTAAGGTGAACGTAAAAGGTGCTCGCTGCGGAGCGTTATAATTCATTACCTGACTAGAACCATCAACGATCAACCGCGGTGCAAAAGCTAAAACTGCAAAGAAGACCAACAAAACAGGAATTACATATTTTGCGCGTTTTTTAATAGCATCAACACGCACCGCATCAGTAAACGGTACTACAGTCAATTCATTGGCACGTTGAACAACACTTGCACGGATCAACTCAAACGAACGATCATTCGGGTTTGCTGACTCATTCAGCTGAAGCGTATTCAATAAACGATCAGAAATGTTTGGGAAGAAATCGCCAATGATCTTTGCGGCCTGGTTTCGGTTAATGCGCTCACCAAAAGTAAACAATTTCAGAACCGGGAACACGAAGAACTTACCCAAGATCACAGCATTCCCCAAGATGAAGGTCCAGAACAAAAAGAACCTTACACCCGAGCTAAATCTTCCGAAAAATTCCAGCACGGCAACAACAAGCCATGAGGCAAATAAGAATCCTACAAACACCAACAATCCTTTGAGCATTTCATGCTTGTAGTATTTGCGAATGAACGCATCAATCTGAAGCAATAAACGATCGAAAGCTGACATAAACTCTTTATTTTACCAAGTAACTTACTAAGGTATGAAATAGCACATACACCCAATATAAAAAAACGTTTAGAACTGTTAATAAACCCTTTAAAACGGTCAATATTTGGTTATTTTTGCGGTCTAAATTCAGAATACATGATCGCTGAGAACGTACGTGTTCGTTTCGCACCATCGCCAACAGGTCCATTACATATGGGTGGCGTGCGAACGGCCCTATACAATTACCTGTTTGCAAAACACCACAAAGGAACTTTTATCATTCGTATTGAAGATACCGATCAAACGCGATTTGTTCCTGGTGCGCAAGAATACATTCTTGATTCCTTGAATTGGTGTGGGATCACTCCAGATGAAGGACCGGGTATTGGTGGTGAATATGGCCCGTATATTCAAAGTGAGCGCAAAGCTATGTACCGCCCTTATGCCGAACAATTGGTTGCAGAAGATAAAGCGTACTATGCCTTTGATACAGCTGAAGAATTAGATGCCGTTCGTGATCAAGCGAAACAGATGGGGATGCCTAACTGGCAATACAACAGCGTTACACGTTCTTCCATGAAGAACTCGCTTACGCTTTCCGCCGACGAAGTACAACGCCGATTAGATGCTGGTGAACCGTATGTGATACGCATGAAAATGCCTCGTAATCAAGATGTTAGATTCGAAGATACGATCCGCGGATGGGTTGTAGTAAACACGAACAACCTGGATGACAAGGTGTTATTCAAAAGTGACGGTATGCCGACATATCACTTGGCAAATATTGTGGATGATCATTTGATGAAGATCACGCACGTGATCCGTGGGGAAGAATGGTTGCCTTCAGCTCCATTACATGTATTATTATACGACGCATTTGGATGGGAGGCTCCAAAAATGGCTCACTTGCCGTTGTTGTTGCGTCCGGATGGAAATGGAAAGCTTTCAAAACGCGATGGTGACCGTTTAGGATTCCCTGTGTTCCCGGCTAATTGGACTACTTCAGAAGGTGAGTTGTATTCAGGTTACCGCGAGAACGGGTATTTCGCTGGAGCATTTATCAATATGTTGGCTTTCTTGGGTTGGAACCCGGGAACCACACAAGAGATCTTCAGCATGCAAGAATTGATCGATGCCTTCACTTTGGAGCGCGTTGGAAAAGCGGGTGCTAAATTCGATCCGGATAAAACAAAATGGTTCCAACAACAATATTTGAAGCATACTGACGATGCGGTTCTGGCAGATCTGTTAATGCAAGAATTTACCATTGATGTTCCAAAAGAGCGCGTGGTATCCTTCTGCAAACTCATGAAAGAGCGCGCAACGTTTGTGCGTGATATGATGAGTGAAGGGGCATATTTGTTTGATGCACCAGAAACATACGACGAACAAACAGTTTCTAAAAAATGGAAGGACGATTCGGCTGCATTGATGGCTGAATGGAAAGAAATCTTGGCTGGACTTTCAGCGTTTGATTCGCCAACCATTGAAGGAGCATTCAAATCATTTCTAGAAACAAAAGGTTTGGGTATTGGAGCTGTTTTGCCTTTGTTCCGTTTGCTGATGACAGGAGTAGGAATGGGGCCATCTATGTTCGAGATCACAGCTTTCTTAGGTAAAGAAGAAAGTTTAGCACGCATGGAAAACGGTATTAAGACCCTGGGATGAAACATCGCATAGAGGTTAATAACATTCGGCTTTACGCGTACCATGGATGTTTACCGGAAGAAGGTAAGATCGGTGGAAATTATAGCGTAGATGTGCATGTGCGCACTGATTTTTCAGCTGCAGCGATCTCGGATGAATTATCACAAACGATCGACTATGTGGCCATCAACGCAATCGTGCATCAAGAAATGGCTATTCGTTCCAAACTTATTGAGCATGTTGGTCAGCGAATTGTGAACCGTTTAACGAACGAAATACCCACAATTCAGGAATTTTGGGTGAAGATCACCAAGATCTGTCCCCCGATCAATGGCGACGTTGAAAATGTAGCCATTATAATTGCAAGTGACAACTGGTAGGAATATTGAAATTATTACTATTTTTGTCGCCCGACGTATTGAAACAGCAATATTCATTCGTCAAACATAGACCTATCGTGTTAAACGCAACACACAAGATAATGGTCTCGTGGCCGAGAGGCTAGGCACCGGTCTGCAAAACCGTCTACAGCGGTTCGAATCCGCTCGAGACCTC
>JBMLQF010000031.1:0-232 GCA_049241705.1 Fluviicola sp.
TTGCTTGTGCCAAAACACAGAAAACAGTTTTGATCAAACGAGGATTTGGCACTACACTTCAGGAATTTGTACAAGCTGCGGAGTTTGTGCTTTCAGGAGGGAATGAAAACGTCGTGCTGTGTGAACGCGGTATTCGCACCTTTGAAACAGGTACGCGATTCACCTTGGATCTTTGTGGCGTTGAATGGTTGAAGCATTACACGAATTTGCCGGTGATCCTGGATCCGTCACA
>JBMLQF010000031.1:242-16406 GCA_049241705.1 Fluviicola sp.
GTTGCGGGACTTTCACGTGCATGTGTTGCTTTAGGAGTAGACGGATTGTTGATCGAAGTGCACCCAAATCCAAAGGTTGCTAAATCAGATGCTTCCCAACAATTGAATCATGCAGAGTTCAAGCAATTGATCGACTCGTTGAAACCAATTGCTCAAAGTGTAGGAAAAACGATCGTGTGATGCAGTTCTTGGAACAAAATATCAAAGGGTGTTGCGCCAAGTTTGGTGTGGACTTTTATCAGTTCTTGAAGGATTTTCAGGTCGATTCGGTGAGTGAATTGTCGATCCTGGATCTGGAAGCGATAGCCGAAGAGTACGAAGTGGATGTTTATTCCTTGCTGTTCAAGCCTTTATTCGTTTTTGAACATTTGACAGCTAAACTGAAGAAGATCAAATTGGTCATTTTGGATGTAGATGGTGTCATGACAGACGGAGGCATGTACTATACCGAGCAAGGTGATCAAATGAAAAAGTACAACACCAAGGACGGAATGGCAATCTTGAAGGCACAGGAGCAAGGCCTGGAATTTGGGATCATTTCATCGGCTTTTGTCGATAAAATGGTGCGTAATCGTGCAGAGACTTTGAAAATCAAGCATGTTTATGTTGGTCGGGATAAAAAGATCGATGTGCTAAGAGGCTGGAGTGATCAATTGGGAATTGCTTTGGATCAGATTGCAATAATAGGGGACGATATCAATGACCTGTCCATCATGGAACAGGTTGGTATCAGTGCATGTCCCAAAGATGCCGTTCAGTTGGTTAAGCATCAGGCTGACATTGTGTTAACGAAAAAAGGGGGAGAGGGAGTTGTCAGAGAATTTGTAGATAATTTTTTGTTACCGGAACCCATCAGACATTTTTAATAAATAGAAAATATGAATACTATCAAATTGGGAATCATTCGTGAAGGGAAAGTGCCACCGGATCATCGTGTGCCATTAACGCCGAAGCAATGTAAATTGGTAGAAACAAAGTTTCCGCAGGTAAAGGTGCAGGTTCAAACGAGCCCGATCCGTTCGTTCAAAGACGAAGAGTACCTAGCAGAAGGAATTGAGGTGGT
This sequence comes from Fluviicola sp., assembly GCA_049241705.1. Lineage (GTDB taxonomy): Bacteria > Bacteroidota > Bacteroidia > Flavobacteriales_D > Crocinitomicaceae > Fluviicola. The sequence continues at coordinate 1,306 of JBMLQF010000031.1, forward strand.
GGATCAGTTAAACGATTGTGATATCATCATCGGTGTGAAAGAGGTGAATATTGAGGATCTAATTCCTAACAAGAAGTTCATGTTCTTTTCGCATACGATCAAAAAACAGCCCTACAATCGCAACTTGCTTCGCGCCATAATGGAGAAGAAGATCCAGTTGATCGATTATGAAGTGTTGAAGAACAGACAAAATAAACGCATCATCGGTTTTGGTAGATATGCGGGAATTGTTGGTGCTTATAACGGGTTTCTGACCTATGGAGTGAAACATGGTTTGTACACGTTGAAACCAGCAAATCAATGTGCGAATCGCGCAGAAATGGAAGCGGAATTGGCAAAAGTTCAATTACCAGCTGACACGAAGATTGTTTTGAGTGGTTTCGGTCGGGTAGGTTATGGGGCTCGTGAGATCATGGACCTATTGCCGATAACAGAAGTTACTCCGGAAGAATTCTTGACAGAAACTTTCGATAAACCGGTATTCACGCATTTAGAAGTAGAAGATTACTACGAACGTGCTGATGGGACTCCGTTTGAAAAGCAAGATTTTTATGCTAACCCGCATTTGTACAGATCTTCTTTTGGAAAGTATGCAAGAAAGGCGCAAATGTACATTGCTTGTCATTTTTGGAGTAATAAATCTCCCTTTATATTAACACACGACGACCTGAAAGATGCAAGTTGTAAACTCACAGTAGTAGCTGACGTTTCATGTGACATAGCCGGACCAATTGCATGCACGATCCGATCTTCTAAAATTGCGGATCCGGTTTACGGTTTCGACCCGCAGACGGAGCTTGAGTCGGATTGGAAAAAGGAGGGTGCGATTGCTGTCATGGCAGTGGATAACTTGCCGTGTGAGTTGCCAAAAGATGCTTCCGAAGACTTTGGAAATGAATTGATCAAATCGGTATTCCCGCACTTGTTCGGCGAAGATCAGGATGATATCATTTTGCGCGGCAGTGAAACCGATCAGAATGGTCAGTTGACGCCATTGTTCAGCTATTTACAAGATTACGTGGACGGCGTGGCCGTTGCAAAATAAAAGACGGGTATGAGCACAGCAATTGTGAAAGGAGATAAACGAACCATTCGTGGGTGGGTCATGTACGATTGGGCGAATTCGGTGTATAATTTGGTGATATCATCGGCCATTTTCCCTATTTTTTACGACACGCAAACGACTAATTATTTCAAGTCTCAATATTTCAGCTCATTGCCATATGAAAAAGCGATTGAACAGGATTTACCTGCAGGAGTTCAGGTAACGGTGAATTACTTAGGAATGGAGATCTCTAACTCTGCATTGATGAGCTTTGTATTGAGTGCCGCATTCTTGGTGGTGGCTTTTCTTTCTCCATTTTTATCCGGTGTAGCCGATTATTTGGGAAATAAGAAACGCTTTCTTCAATTCTTCTGTTACTTGGGTGCTTTGTCTTGTATTTCTTTATATTGGTTCAATCCGGCGAATATTTTTGTAGGTACCTTGTCCTTGTTTTTAGCCAGTATTGGTTTTTGGAACAGCTTGGTTTTTTACAACGCATATCTTCCTGAAATTGCGGAACCAAAAGACCACGATAAAATTTCTGCACGTGGTTTCTCCATGGGATATTTCGGATCCATGTTGTTATTGATCATTTGCTTGGGTATCATTTTAGGGATCGGTAAGGAATATACGCGCGTGTCTTTCATTCTTGTGGGGATTTGGTGGGTTGGTTTTACCCAATTCACGTACCGTGTATTGCCTAATACGGTTGCGCATAGAGAAAAGGAGAAAGGTTATTTGTGGAAAGGATTTCGTGAATTGCGTAAGGTGTTTATGGAGTTTCGACAAACCAATCGTTTGAAGAAATACTTGACTGCTTTTTTCTTTTTCAACACGGGAGTACAAACTGTGATGCTAATGGCAACATATTTTGCGAAGAAAGTTATTTTCCAAGGTCCTTATGAGAAACAAGGAGAGGTAGGGTTGATCTTGGCCATTCTTTTGATACAAATATTGGGAGCTGCCGGAGCCTTCTTGATGTCGCGTGTTTCCGGATACTTCGGGAACATTAAAACCTTGGGAATTTCCATTGCTATTTGGATTGGAATATGTGCAGCAGCATTTATAATCGTTACGCCAACAGCATTCTATGTACTGGCTGCCTCCGTGGGATTAGTAATGGGAGGAATACAAGCCATGGCGCGCTCGACGTATTCGAAGTTTTTGCCTGAAACTGAGGATCATGCGAGTTATTTTTCGTTTTACGATGCTACTGAAAAGGTGGGGATCGTTATGGGAACCTTGTTCTTTGGGATCATGGAAGTGATGTACAACGATATGCGATTCTCAGTTGTTTCCGTAGCCTTTTTCTTCGTGGTAGGCTTGTTGATGTTGTTCCGAATTCCGAAAGAGGAGCGCTACGCCCTCAAGGATTAATGTAATGGGCGTTTTTTGATCATTCCGCCGCGGGTGTCATTGATCGTGTGCTGCACTACAAAAGCTTCCGGATCTATTTTGTCGATCTCTAATTTCAGTTTCTGAACTTCCAAACGAGTGACCACGGAATATAAGATCTTGCGTTCTTCGAGTTGTTTTCCTTTTTTTCCAAAACCACCTTCTCCCGTGTAAACGGTAACGGCCATTCTCAAATTTTCGATGATCGCTTCATGGATCAAATCTGCTTCTTCTGAGATGATCGTTACACCTACATATTCTTCGATACCAGTAATGACAAAGTCGACTGTTTTAGAGGCAGCCAAATAGGTCAACATAGAATACATTGCCGTTTCCAGATCGATCAAGAATGCGGCAGCAGTGAACAAAAAGACATTGAAAATGGCAATAAAATCACCAACAGACAAGGAACTATTACGACTAACAGCAACGGCTAACACTTCTGTTCCATCAATCACCGCTCTACCTCGGATGGTTAAACCAATTCCCGCACCAAGGAAAAATCCACCAAAAATAGAAATGAGTAGTGGGTCCGTTGTTATTTCGGGGAGCTCAATCTCGTGAACGGCGATTGCCAAAATACTCACGGCCACTGCTGTTTTCAAGGCGAATCCGGAACCAATCTGTCTGTAACCCATAAAAATGAAGGGAATGTTAATGACCACGATCATGATGGAAATATCGATGTCATACAGTCGATTCATCATGAGGGCAATACCTGTAGCACCTCCGTCTAAGAAATCATTCGGCAACAAAAAACCTTTCAATCCGATTGTAGCCAGGGCGATTCCCAAAAGAATAAAAGCCATGGATTTGAAGTTGTCCATTAATAAAAGTCGCTCTAATCGCAGATTGTCTCGCAGGGATGTCTTTTTTGTCATTTTTAGGGCGTTGTTCGTTCAGTAGAAAAATAGCATAAAAACCAAAGCGCACCTAAGTGCCTAATAGATCAGAAAGAGATTTTAACGTTTATTCAAAAAAAAACCACCGACTAGCTGTCGATGGCTTCTTGATTAATGTGCTTCGTCTTCCGGATCTGGCGGAAATAATTTCACCGGATCTTTGATCTTTTGCAAACGATCCAACAAATCTTCTAATTGTGAAATCGTCAATTGCTTAGCGATGATCTTCTTGTCTTTGTCCAATACAAAGATGCGCGGTGTAGCATAGATGTCGTACGTATCGTGATAGTTCAACGACTCCAAAGTTGTTGGTTTTGGACGCTTGTCTCCAGGAACCGGCACCAAGCTATTCGGATCTTCCATTGCTTTTTTCAACAGAGAACGCGTCAAACCTACGTTGATAAAGGTCAGTTTGTTATCGCGAATGAATTTTTTCCACTTTTCAAAATCTTCTTCAGTCGCTTTTCCAATGGCGAAAATCTCGATATTGCGGGCTTTGAACTTTTGCTCGTACAAGGTTTGAAGTTTTGGAGTGGTCTTTTTACAATGGCCACATTCCGGATCCCAAAAATATAAGATCGTGTATTCTGATTTCAGGTCGTAGAATCCACGCCAAATCGTTTCTGTTGTGTCTAGTAGAATGATGTTTGGCGGAACAACCCCTTGAACCAAATTCATTTTGACCTTGTTGTCATCACACAACTCCTTCAATTTTTCTTCTTTGATCCAATAAGCGTAAGATTTTCCATTCTCATCAGTTTTACAGTAATATCTGTCAACCATGAAAACGAACACTTTGTCCATTCCCATAATATTAGATTTCGCGGCTGTATTCGTAATGTAGTCCACACAGAACTTGAACATTTCTGATTTCTTGTTGAACTGATCACAGAAAGGGAAGGCAAATTTTAAAATCGTATCGGGATGTTGGATCAACATATTCTTTCCGAAGAAATACTCAAGCTTCTGACCGAAAATAGGCGTGTTTACCAAACGGTCGTCCATCAAGTCGATGTTATCCCAGAAGTGTGATCTGAAATATTTGTATCTGAAATTCGAATCAATGATATCTCCTTTTTCGTTGCGTGGAGCTTCGGGGATTGTAACGTCGATTGACATTTTAACGATTTTCCCAACTAACTTGTTTTTATGCGTTTCGATCAGATTTTTCTGATAAGCAGCAACTTCGTTCGAAATGGAATCTAATTGGTTTGAGTAAACTTTAAACTGAGGGTCACTTGATTTCAACGCGTCACGCTTTTTCTGGATATCGTTCGCTTTTGTGCGCTGAGAACTCAAATATTGAATGTATGTGATGAAGATCTTGTTTTCTTCAGACTTCTTTACTTTCATATTCTGTACCCAATCCGGACCTTTTGTCTCCAAATAGATCTCCTCTTTGTTGTACAAGAACTCGAAGTACTTTTGTCCAGGCATTAAAAAGGCCATCATACCCGGTTTCAAATCTGGCTTTGCCGTAAATTCTGCAACCCCATTCTTCATGATGGCCGTATCTGCATAAAACAACTTGGAACCGTAATATTTCGTAAGGAACACGGTAGTATCTTTTACGCCCTCCACTTTAAAGCGCAATTTTTGTGCTTGTGCGGTGTAGCTTGCTGCCAGAAAGGCTATGATCAGTAGATGTTTCATGGTTTAAAGAATATGTTCTATAGACGTTGCAAAAATAGTAAAGTCATTCGTTTAACAGAATATTAACCATTGTTACTGTTTTGAATTCCTTTTGATGCACTTCGGTAGGAGGCCAAGGCAAATAATCCAAAAGAGATTACTAAAGCAAGTAAACTACTAAACGTTAAGGTGTTATTGATGTAAAGACCTCCGTCTTCAAAGAGACTATCCAAGAACCATTTAGCGATTAAAAAGGTGGATATGCTCATTAGTGCGATGATTCCAAATACTTTGGTGAAATAGATCAAAAAGAGCTTTGTGAGTAGCCTTGGATGATAGCCCAAGCGCAACAATGTTCTAACCTCGTAGCTATTCTTGCTGATCAATAATTGCAGGTATTGGATCAATACTAATCCAGAAAGAAATACGGCAATTACGGAGATTCCCAGCACGACCATGATCAAGGTGCCAACCATGCTCTTAAGTCTACCTACGACCATCTGTGTGTTCTTAGTTTCTAAATGACGTTCTTTCAATAACGACTCTACCTTACCAAATTCATTTTCAGTACCTGAGATCATTAATTGGGTGATCTTTTGCTCTTTACCTGCTGCATAGCGGTTGTTTGCCCAAGTCATAAAGTTTTCAGGAACCAAAATCGAAGAAACGGAATTTGTAAAACCTATGATCTTCGCGCTCATCCATTCTTTTTTGTCCTCGCTTTTTAAAGTGAACTTGAATTTGATATCCATAGCTACTTCATCGCTGACTTGTCCGATTCCTGATGCACTGGCAAAGGTGTTTAACATTACCAAAAAATCGCGTGGCATAATAATGGGAACCACCGTGTCATTTTGATCCCAGTCCCATTCAGCCGATTTCACATCCAAAAACTCTTTGTCTAAGGTTTGAACAAACACATCTGTTCTAAAACGAGGAACTAATGGATCGTCTGTTTCCAATGAAACATCAAAATTGTTAGTGATTACCGGTTGAACATCTAAAATGAATGATTCTTCTTTCAGTTGACGGATCTCGCTCTGTGTGAAATCGGTCTTAGCCAACTGCAATGTGTTCGAGCTAGAAACCTTTTTCTGCACGATCAAGGTGTTTGGACCTAAAATATCAGCCCCCTCACCAAATTCGTTCACTTTGATCAAGTAATGGATAGAGGTGATTAGAAAGGTCATTCCTAAAAAAGCTCCTGCTACAGCAATGATCAATTGCCGTTTATCCTGGTATTTGAAAAGCAATTTGCGTAACATGGCACTCAAAGTTTTAATTCGTAATCATAAGGAAACGTATCGTCATCATCCAAGGAAGTCAATACAAATCCCGCATTCTGTTTCGAAGCTTCTTTAGCGATCAATTCCAAACTGATCTTACTGTTGCGATCATCCAAATGTGAAAAGGGTTCGTCCAAGATCAGGAATTCGAATGGTTGACAAAGTGCGCGAACAATCGCTACACGCTGTTGCTGACCCATCGATAAAAGTCGACAGGGATCATTCCACTTGTGATCAATTTCCAGAATTTCCAAAAACTCGCGAATTTCTTTTTCTGTTTTAAAGTCTGTGAGCTGATTTTTCAATAACAGGTTTTCAGCGACTGACAAATTCGGGAATAACTGCAAGTCTTGAAAAACGACAGCTAATTTATTCTGGCGATAGACCACCCATTCATCGATTGAAAATTGCTTGATATCTCGACCATCCATGCGGATCGTTCCGTTGTAATCGTTTCTTAAACCCATGACAGACATGGTGAAGGTAGATTTGCCTTTTCCGCTCGAAGCATTGAGAAGGATTTTATGACCACCTTTCAGCATAACGGAATCACCCCAAATACTGTCGCTCCCATGTTGAATTGAAGCAAGCGGATGTGGCATTACCTGATCAAATTGAATGTCCATTTTCGTAGTGTTTTGGTGGAGTTTTTCAAGAATCGTTCCAAGTTTTTCAACAACTGTCAATCAAGTACTTGCAGAATCTCTTGAGTCATCTTTTCCGTGCTTGAAAAAGGAATCCAAATGGAATCGGGATGTTTGCGGAACCACGTTAATTGTCTTTTGGCATAATTGCGCGTATGCTGTTTGATCTTCTCTATACATGCGTCCAAACTGTAAATGCCGTCAAAATAATCAAAGACCTCTTGGTAGCCTACCGTTTGCAATGTTGTTGATTTTCTGAATGCTTCAACACTTCGAACTTCCTCTATAAGACCTTGGTCAATCATGTTATCCACACGACGATTGATGCGGTCGTACAGTTGTTCCCTTGGGTGATCTATAACAAATCGCTTTACTTCAAAAGGTCGGGTAGCAGGTTCTTGTTTTCGCAGTTCGGAAAAAGGCCGACCGGTTAATCTAATTACTTCCAGAGCACGCAGAATTCTCGCGGGGTTTGAACGATCCACTTCTTGATAATAAACCGGATCACTTTGCTCTAATTCAGTTAAAAGTGAATCAAGACCGGTCTTGGATAATTCAGTCCTTAAACTCAATTGGATCTGTTCATCCTTAGGAATTGGGTCCAGTCCAATGCATAAAGCATCTATGAACATTCCTGATCCTCCAGCAACAATGAGCTTTGAATAGTCTTTAAGCTTGGTGCAGATCAAATCCATTGCTTCCGTTTCAAATTGCGCTGCAGTTACAGGAGTACTGATAGAATGGGAGTCTATGAAATAATGGGGGATACCATTCATTTCTTCCGTGGTTGGCTTGGCAGTTCCAATTGCTAATTCTTTGTAAAATTGTCTGGAATCTGCAGAAATAACAACTGTTTTGAGGTGCTTGGCTAAGCTTACAGCCAATGCAGTCTTACCACTTGCGGTTGGACCTTCAATTACGATCAGTTGTTGCATAGAACAAAGATAGAGGAACTTATTCTTTGGCCAAGGACTTGAAGCTCTCGTATTTTGAAATGACAGCTTTTACGTAATTATAGGTTCTCGCACCGCGCAATGCTCCACTTTTTACTACAGGATCACTGTAATATTCGTGCTTCCCTAAATTGAGTAGCATTTGGCCTACGTTGTTTTCCCAAAGTCTTGGATTCAAACCTCGTTTTTCAGCTAATTTCTGAGCATCTTTCACGTGATTACTTCCTGCATTATATGATGCCAAAATGAATTTATTTCGCTCTTCTTTATTTGGTATATCCTTAAATAAATCGTTGATGCGAGCAATGTATTTAACACCGCCTTTGATTTGTGTGGCTGGAGGTGAGCTTGGATACACACCAAATCGCGGTCCAGTTCCTGGCATAAATTGCATTAACCCATAAGCACCACCAAAACCTCTTGCATTCGGATTGAATTTACTTTCATGATAAATTACTGCGGCTACCAAGCGCCAATCTATACCTTGTTTTGCACATTCTTGTTTCAGAATATCATCGAAAGGAGAGATGGCACCTCGCTTACTACTATGGAAATCGTCCTGGTAAGAAGCTACTTGTTCGATTTGTTCAAAGTATTTGCGTTTAATATAAGCGAACGATTCTCTGGTCATGAATTTCTTCAACCAGGAATTCAATCTTTTTAAGAGAATTGGACAGTCTCTGCGCAATGCAAAAGCGATGTTTTGTCGGAAGGATATTGGAATTGAACAATCAATGTTATCGTAGTATTGCTCGTTTATAGATGCCACATTTCGTTCAGCGATGGTGTAATCTATTTGACCATCGGCCACCAACTCGATCAATTCTTCAACGCCCTGAAAACCTTGTGTAGGACGCACGTAAATTGTGTCTCCGATCTCTTCTTGTAAGTGAGTTAAGCGTGTGTTATAGCTTGATCCTGTCCAAATATGGATCTTCTTTTTTGCCAATTGCAATGGATCGTCTATAAACGGGGCTTGGTTTTCTTTGTTCGCAATAACGGTTGATCTTTTTCGTTGTATCAATACCTGATTGGTCTGAAAATAGGGCTCCGAAAATGCATAATCACTTTGTCTACTCTTTGTGACAGTAAAATTACAAGCCAAAACATCGCATTCACCATTTTGCAGTTGCTCATCAATCGCATCCAAGTCGTCGATGATCTTTACTTCCAAACTAACTCCTAAATCCTCTGCAAATTCTCTCAATACCTCGTATTCAAAGCCCATTTTTTTTCCTTTATAGATAAAAAAAGAGGTCGATGAATTCTCTGCTAGCACAACTAGTTTTCCGCGTTTCAGGATCCCTGGAAGATCGGTCTCGTTGTTGATCAATTGTTTGTTCGATTCTGAGTTGTCAGAATCATTGCATGCCGGAAAGAAGAAACAAATGGCAAACAAGGGCAATGCATACCACCATATCTTCCGCTTGTTTTTAATTCCTTTTTTCACGACGTAAATTTCAGGATAATTGATCAATTATTAGTAAGGAAATGTTCATTCGCATCATGCATATATTCATAAAACGCTGATTCAATGATGCTTTCATGTTTTTCAAAAACAAGATGACCATTTTTTAAAGCATTATCAAACGATAATTTATTACTGACACCCTGACACATTTTAAAAAGTCCATAAGATTCTCCATAATGCGACATCCAGTCGAATTTCACCATATTCAATAAGAAGGTCTGGAAGTCAGGCGGGAATAATTGCTTGGATGTGCTTATCTGAGCGTAAAAATCTGATAGAAACTGTTCGTACGGTTTCTCATGGAACTGCTTCCAGTTACGCGCCAATAAATGATCAAAATAAATATCCATTGCAATCGGTGCAACCTTTGGGATATCTGATCTAATTATGCTACACACCTGTTTTACAGCTGAATGTTGGTCCATGAAATTATCCAGTCTACGGTGCAGCGTAATGCCTTCTTGAATTAACAACGGAAAGTGGTGAAAGGAGCTTCCTTTCACCAAATCTCCGAATAGGTTGGCAATGGCCAATTCATTCGAACTGCTGAAATAAATATGGCCTAGATAATTCATTCAAAACCATATTTCTGGCCGTAATAGAGCATTTGTTCCAAGAAATTCTGGTTGTATTCCAAACGAACGTCTATTAATTCTTTGTTTTCATTGTAAACAGGGACCATAACCGGATATACGAAACCATTGTATGGGGCGATGTTCAATGGTTGAACGCGTTCCAAAACTTGGTTGTGCAAATCACGGTCTACAACTACACCATATTCCTCTACTAATAATTTGCCAGCCTCATAATCTCCCTCTGATTTAATGCGTTGAATTTCACGTAATAATTCACCAAAAAGCGCACGAAGAGCAACATAATCATTGATCTTGAAATAGGTTTTCCCATTCTTCTCTATCCGTTCGATCACATTCTTTCCCTTGCCTTTTTCAAACACCCAGGATGCTACTAATTGGCGATTTTGCATGTGTTCTTCTTCCAGGTTTTGCCCTAGTGTTAGGCGTTGTAATTGCGTTAACAATCCATTACGGATGTAGGCATCATATTCTGCCTTACCAACTTCTAACGATTCGATCAATCCCATGGAAACCATTGCTTCATCCATGATGTAGTACAATCCAACAAGATCTGCACGCGCTTCTTCTAAGGTAGAGGCATAATTCTTTAATGTTTCAGAGGGTTGGCCAATTCCTTTATTAATCTGACCACTGGCATGACCAATGACTTCGTGCAAAGCAGTGTGCATTTTTGCCGCTTTTCCGGCATATTTCATAGCGCGGTCAATTTCTTCCTGATCGAAAGCGAATTCCTCAACCAATGCTGGTCCGCCAGCAGCTTCATATGCGGCGATAATGTTTCCAAGTGACACAGATTTCGATCCGTAATTCTGTCGGATCCAATTGTTATTAGGTAAATTAACACCAATTGGAGTAGAAGGAGCGGCATCACCAGCTTCGCTGACCGCTTCGACTACCTTGTAAGTAACACCAACCACCTTAGCCTTTTTATGCTCAGACATAATCGGGGAGTTGTCTTCGAACCATTGAGCGCGTTGGGCCAAAACCGCCATTTTTGAAGAAGCCTCGAAATCATTGATCTGAACAATAGATTCAAACGAAGCTCGTTTTCCTAACGCATCTCCATACACTTCAATGAAGCCGTTGATATAATCGATATCTCCTTTCGTTGCTTGCGTCCAGGCGATGTTGTATTCATCCCAAGTACGTAAGTCACCTGTTTGATAAAATGCAATCAATTTCTCTAAGGCAACCCGTTGCTCATAGTTTTCTGTGACCTCAATCGCCTTCTTTAACCAAAAAATAATTTGCTCAATCGATCTTGAATATTTACCCCCGGATCTCCAGTAATTCTCATAAACTTGACCTTTGTCGTCTAATTCCATAGTTGAATTTAATCCCCATTCAATGGGTTCCGGATCATTTGGTTTAATGCGTGAAGCATAGAATTTTTCAACCATTTCTTGCGTCACTCCAGGGCCATAAAAATTATTAGCAGAAGCTTCCACCATATCAACATCTGAAATCTTCACCTTTCGTTTGGCATCAACTTCTGGATTAAACATTACCTCTAATGCCTTATCTGTGAATTTGATGCTATGTTTCACTAGCCTTTCAATAAACCAATCTTTTGAGAAGGTAATTGGCAGCTTTTCCATACTGTAATGATGGTGAATACCATTGGAAAAAAAGAATTGTTTTGCCCAAGTATCAAAGTATTGCCAATTTCCGGATGACTTATCTTCTTTATCGGCTTTGACGAGTAATTGTTCTATCAGTTTTCTGATTTGTAGGTTGTAAGCGTTGTTTTGGTCGTAAATAATGTCACGACCAGAAAGTCCCGCTTCACTCAGATAATAAGCGTACTTACGTTGTTCAGGCGTTAGTTTCTCCCAGCTTTTAACATCTAAACGCAAGACTTGCACGTCTGCAAATCTATCAACAATGATGGATGGTTCTTTCGGTTGCTTTGGTGCGCACGAAACTAGTGCAAGTCCAATCAAAAATGTATATAAAATGTTCTTCAATTTTTTTCTTTCAAAAATAAGCCTTTTGTGTTGTTTATTTACACAGAACCTTATGTTAATATATTAACAGTAAGTTTATTTATCCATTCATCCGTTATTTTAATTCATTCGTGTAGATCTTGATCACAATCGCAGCTAGGAACATTTACTTTGCGCTATAAAAAATAAAACTGCTATGAAAAATGCTTTGGCTATAATCTTACTCATGCTTAACGGAGCAGTGATTGCTCAGAATTATCCCGTTGGCCACACAACAATCACCTTTAATGATCCTGCGCGCACCGGCGGATTTGGATCCGGAGGAGGAACTGGTCGACAAATTCAAACAGAGATTTACTATCCTGCTACAAGTGCTGGTGACGATACACCATTCGCTGCTACCACGGCACCCGTCATTGTTTTTGGACATGGTTTCGTCATGAGCTGGGATGCTTACATGAATCTTGTAGACCATTTTGTCCCACTTGGATACATTTTGGCTTTTCCACGTACAGAAGGCTCTTTTACTCCGGATCATTTGGATTTTGGAAAGGATCTGGTTATTGTAGGCAATCGTATGGAACAAGAAAACACTAATTCAAGTTCGATCTTTTACAACAAGTATAACGGAAAAAAAGGGGTGATGGGTCACTCAATGGGCGGGGGAGCTACTTTTTTGGCCGCTGCTGAATCAAATGCAAGTTTCGATTTGGCTGTTGGTCTTGCTCCGGCTGAAACGAATCCGTCTGCGGTTACCGCAGCCGCAAATAACACACTTCCCGGGATTATTCTTTCCGGTTCAGGAGACGCGGTGACGCCTCCAGCCAATCATCATGATTTAATTTACAATTCATGGGCGAGTGCGTGTAAAACGTTTGTTTCGATCACGGGCGGGGCTCATTGCTATTTCGCAAATAGTAATTTGAATTGTGATTTCGGAGAAGCTACTTCCGGTGGTAATATTACCATTGATCGCACTACACAACATGATATTACATTTGATATTTTGGATCCTTATTTGGCATTTCATTTAAAAGGAACTTGTTCTTCTTGGAATGATTTTTTGAATGTATTGCAAACGGACAATCGTTTTGTTGAAAACAATGCGTGTGCCTACCAATTGCCAAATACGCCGATAATTTCTCAAAATGGCACACAGCTTAATAGCTCATTAAACGGTGATTTACAATGGTTTTTAAATGGGAATTTGCTGAATGGAGAAACGAATCAATCCATTAACTGGACACAATATGGTGCAGGTAATTTTACAGTGGAATTGAGTGATTCTGTTCCTTGCTCTGCTACGAGCGCTCCATTTACACCAACACTTTCAATTTCGGAAGAATCAATCTCCTTTTCAGTTCAACCCAACCCGTTTCATGAAGAATTGAGCATCTTTAGCGAAAAGCAGATCCCTGTTGGTATATACAATTCTGTAGGACAACTATTGATGGAAGTAACAGTTCAAGGTGAAACAAAGATATCCACGGCGTTTCTAAAACCGGGAATGTATTTCCTGAAGTCCAACTCTGGACATATCCTAACCTTAATAAAACAATGATCATCCAAGGGTAAGGGGCTTCGGCCCCTTTTTCAATGCGTCAACTTGTAGCATTCACCCGCTGAAATAGCTGGCGTAATGGTGTTCTCTGATGGTACTATTGGACAGGAATAGCGATCAGAATAGGCGCAATAGGGATGGTAGGCTTTATTGAAATCCAGAAGTACCGTTCTTTGATTTTTCCGTCGGTAAACGTCCAAATACCTTCCGGCACCATACGTTGAAATGGCAGTAGTCCCATCTTTGAAAGGAAGAAAATAGTAGTGCTTGTACGCAGGATCCGAAAGGTCCAGGTTTTTGTAAAGTGTTAATCTACAAAGACTGTCTTTGATTCTAAATTCGAGGTATCCCACAGCTTGATAGCGTACTTTTCTTGCCTTGGTCATTGGCATATAAAACACCGTTCCTTTTTCTTTATGAAAAGTAGCTTTTACCCGAAAATTGGAATCAACCGGAAAGTAACAAATACCTTCAAAAGATTTACGTTCAGCAGAATCTAATATGACTTCCCGCATTTCTGTTTGAGCTAACACACGACTTTCTTCAATAGATTGGACGTAATCTATCTGTCCAAAGCTCCTAATGGTCAGCATTAAAAACAATAGCAAGAACAGGCTTTTCATCGATCGCCAAATATGGAACTTCCGACACGAACCATGGTGCTTCCTTCTTCGATCGCCAATAAAAAGTCGCCACTCATCCCCATAGAGATCTCGCGGAATTCATCATTAAACTTGAAATATTTACTCTTGATGATTTGAAAATAATTGTGCAGTGTTCTAAACTCATCGCGAACCTGTTCTTCATCATCTGTATTTGATGCCATCCCCATAATTCCGGTGATAGAAACAAATTGCATTTCAACAAATTCGTTTGCATTCAAGATTGCCTCCGCTTCTTCAAAGGAGAGACCGAATTTGGTATCTTCTTGCGCGATGTGAAATTGTAACAAGCACGAGATTACGCGACCATTTTTTTCTCCTTGCTTGTTGATCTCTTGAAGTAGTTTCAAGCTGTCCACAGCATGGATTAAGTGGACGAAGGGGGCAATGTATTTTACCTTGTTGGTTTGTAAATGCCCGATCAAATGCCACTCTATGTCGGCAGGGAGCACTTCTTGTTTTTGACACAATTCTTGCACTTTATTTTCCCCAAATACACGCTGTCCGGCATGGTAAGCTTCCAGAATGGATTCATTTGGTTTTGTTTTAGAAACTGCTACCAGCTTAACGTGCTCCGGAATTTGTTTCCGAATGTCCTCAAGTCTTTCTTGAATCGTAGTCACTATTCGTTGATTTTATAGATCGTTAATCCACTGCGCATTTTTGGCTCCACCCATGTTGATTTGGGCGGCATGATTCTTCCTTCATCAGCAACAGCTTTGACATCTGACATGGAAACGGGATAAAGAATGAAGGCCACTTCGAACCCATCTTTTTTCACTTGTTCCTGCACGTATTTCAGTCCTTTTGTTCCTGGGAGGAATTCAATATCCTTCGATGTTTTGAGATCCGTAATTCCCAAGATCGGTGTCAGGATATGATCGGTAAGGATCTGTGCATCTAAATTATTTACAACATCTTTTGTTTTCAAAATGTGTGATTTCACCTTTAATGAAAAAACTTTCTTTTTGATCAAACAAATGATTTCGTGTTCTTCAAGGGGTTGGC
>JBMLQF010000032.1:0-5785 GCA_049241705.1 Fluviicola sp.
ATATGGTGGTTGGAAAGAACTTCATTACCTCTGTTGTAACGTATCAACCATCTGGATCAACAAAGATTGAAAAATGGTATCAGTTTAAAATTCCAATCCGCGATCCGGAGAAAGTGGTAAATGGTATTCGCGATTTCCGCTCAATCCGCTTCATGCGCATGTTTGTAAAGAATTTCGATGAAGAGGTCTTATTGCGATTTGCACGTTTGGAATTGGTTCGCGGTGAATGGCGTCAGTATTTATTGGACTTGAATCAACCGGGAGAAGGGGTACAAACAGATCCAGACTTAACGACATTCAATATCGGTGCACTTAATTTTGAAGAAAACGCCGAAAAATTGCCAATTGGGTATGAGATCCCACCCGGAATCAATCGTGAGATCGACCCATCCCAACCTGTTCAACGTCAGATGAACGAGCAATCACTTACTTTGGATGTTTGTGGTTTACAAGATGGAGATGCACGCGCTGCATACAGAAATGTTCAGTTTGACGTTCGTACTTATAAGAAATTGAAAATGTTCGTTCACGGTGAGGAGATTACACCGAATACCTTGAACGACAAAGACGTGACCGTATTTATCCGTTTGGGAACAGATTTCGTAGACAACTATTATGAATACGAAATTCCGTTGTACCTGACACCATGGGGTTCTACAAGTGCAGAAAGCATTTGGCCGGAAAACAACTTTATGGAGATCGTTTTCCAGGATCTACTTGATCTGAAAATGAAGCGAAACGAGTTAGCAGCTCAGCCCAATTCTACTGTTACTTCAATGGTTGAATACGTTTTACAAGACCCTAATTTCTCTGATCGCTACATTAAAGTGAAAGGGAATCCGAATTTACAAGGAATGCGTACCATTATGATCGGTGTGCGCAACCCACACAAGAACAGCAATCCTTGGAACAGCAACGACCTGGGTGACTCGAAATGTGTACAGGTTTGGGTGAACGAATTGCGCTTGTCGGATTTCGTAGATGATGGCGGTAGTGCTGCGGTTGCACAAATGCAGATTCAAGCAGCTGATTTCGCAAATGTTTCCGTATCCGGAACTTATTCCGGGATCAACTGGGGTGCTGTGGATAGCCGTGTTCAGGAACGTCAACGTAATCAACGCTTAGGATTGGATTTCCAGTCTACGGTTCAATTAGGTCAGTTCTTCGGAAGAAAAGCAAAATTGGCGTTGCCGTTCTTCTACAGCTATTCTGTGGGTGTGATCAATCCGGAATACGATCCTTTCAATCCGGATATCAAATTATCGGCGTATGACCGTGAGTCGCGACAGCAAGTGGCTCGTATTGCTCAAGATTTTACGGAAAGAAGATCCTACAACTTCCAAGGAGTGCGTAAAGAACGCGCTGCAGGTAAGAAGGCACATTTCTTTGATATTTCAAACTGGACTTTGGGTTACGGGTATTCTGAGAATTTCAGACGTGACTTTAACACCAATTACGACCGCACGAAGCAATGGAAAGGTAATTTGGCGTACAGCTATACTTTCGACAATAAGCCATTGGAGCCGTTCAAGAAAGTGAAATGGATGCAAAAGTCACCTTGGTGGGCAATTATCCGCGATGCGAATTTCAGTTATGTTCCAAAAACGATCTCGTTCACAAACGATTTGATGCGTAACTACAACGAACGCCAAGTTCGAAACACCATCGACACTGCTTCAGGATTCCAGTACCCAGCAGTATTCGTAAAGAACTTCTCTTGGAACAGAAACTATCGTTTAGGTTGGGACTTTACGAAAAACCTGAAGTTCACATTTAATGCAACGAACAGAGCAATTTTTGACGAGGGTGACGGACGTGTAGATCGTAGAAATGACCCAACATCCTATCAAATCTTCAGAGATACTGTGTGGAGTCAAATGGGAACAATGGGTAAGACCATGGATTATAATCATGACTACAGCTTATCTTACACAATTCCTTTCGACAAGATTCCTGCTCTGAATTGGATAAACGGAAACGTAAAATATGCAGGGACTTATAACTGGCAACGTGCTCCTTTAGGACAAGAAAATTTCGGAAATATCGTTCAGAATAGCCGTACGATCAACGCGCAAGTTCAGGCAAACTTTATTACCCTTTACAATAAAGTACCGCTTTTAAAGAAGATCAACCAAGACGGAAAAGGAGGAAGACCCAGAGCGAACGTGGCAAAAGGAGCCTCCGACACGGAAGATGGCGGTAAAGGCGGCAAAGAAGCTGGAGGTGAAAAACCAAAAGTAGAGGAATTAGTTCCGCCAAAACCGGTTGAAGATATGACTAAAAAGGAGCGCCGTAAATGGGAGCGCACCAAACGCAGACATGAACGCAAACAAAAAAGCGAAAAAGACAATAAGGTTAATCCGATCGTTGGGTTTACAGGTCGCTTGCTGATGTCAGTTCGTAACGTATCTGCAACCTACAATCAAACGGATGGTACCATGTTGCCTGGTTACAATCAAGAGACACGTGTTCTTGGATTCAACCCAGCCTTCAGTGGTGGACTTTCAGGGTTTATTTTTGGTCAACAAACATTCTCAGTTGCCGGTAAGAATACGGGTTATAATTTTGCCGAAACTGCTTCCAGTAATGGTTGGATGGTTACCAATCCAGCGATCAACAGACAGCATTCTATCACGCACAATAAAGTGTTCAATGCTCGTGGTACCTTAGAGCCATTCAAAGATTTCACGATCGATCTTTCAATGAACAGAACCTTCGCAGAGAATACGAATGATTTTTACCGATTCAATGACCTTACTCAGCAATTTGAGTCGCAAAGTTTGATGCGCACAACGACCTTGACTTATTCAACGATCTCGATCAATTCTGCTTTCGAGCGTTTGAGTAGAGATAATGGATATGCTTCTAAATACTTCCAGGAATTACTGAACAAGACAAGTGAGGTTTCAACCTTCTTGGGTAGTCAAAACGCAAACTCTTTAGGGTCATTGAACGGTTATTCAAGTGGTTACGGACAATCACAGCAGGAAGTGGTGATCGGTGCTTTCATGAGTGCTTACACTTCCGGAAAAGTAAATGAGCGTTCCGTGAATCCGTTGAGTACATTACCATTGCCAAATTGGACTGTCAACTACAATGGGTTGACCAAGTTCGAGTTCATGAAGAAGTATGTGAAGAACTTTGTGATCCGTCACGGTTATTCTTCTACTGTGAGTATGGCCGGAGTAATGTCGAACTTGAACGCAACGGTTGATGCAAATGGAGACGTGAGTGCCCGCGACTTGAACAACAACTTCATTCCGGTAAACAATGTACAATCTGTTACTATTTCTGAACGCTTCTCTCCATTGATCGGATTGGATGCAACATGGAATGTAAGAAAACAAGGATTGATCACTAAGTTCGAGATCAAGAAGGATCGTTCGGCAACCCTCTCATTGAACAACAATCAAGTTACTGAAGTATTGGGTAATGAAATTGTGATCGGTACCGGATATAAATTTGGTAAGGTGCGTTTGCCGTTCAAGATCAATAACAGCAAGATCGAAAGTCCGTTGAATGTGCGTTTCGACTTTACGTTCCGCGACAATATCACGGTTATTCGTAAAGTAGTGGAAGGAACAGACCAAGCTACTGCAGGACAACGCGTGATCTCGATCAAGTCTTCGGTAGATTACAATGTGACCAATAACTTGTTGTTGCAGTTGTACTACGATCAAGTGATCACTGATCCGAAAATTGCGACTTCTTATCCTACTGGAAACTTAAGTACAGGTATTCGTATTCGATTCAATTTAGGAGGATTGTAACATGAAGATCAGACCCGCGCAACCAGGTGATGAGCAGGCGATCCATGCCCTGATCGTAGAACTGGCAATTTATGAACGTGAACCGGATGCTGTGATCAACACCCCGGAACAATTGTTTCACGATCTTTTTGAAGATCCAATCTGTGAAGCTTTGGTGGTTGAGAATGTCAAGGGAGAAATTGTCGGATTTGCCCTGTATTACACCTCATACTCCACTTGGAAAGGACGCTGTTTGTATTTGGAAGATTTTTACGTCTTACCCGATTTTCGTAGAGGTGGTATCGGTCAAGAGTTGTTTCATGCCGTGGTGGAGATCGCAAAAGAACGTGGTGTTAAACGCATGGATTGGCAGGTATTGGAATGGAATGAACCGGCTCTTTCCTTTTATAAAAAACAAAACGCGATCCTGGACCCGGAATGGATTAATGGACGCTTATTCTTTTAAGCAGAAAATAACCGTTAAATTCGCGGCATGATCCTGCGTTTGTTTTTAAGTAATCAGCCATTGGTCTTGGTGCTCTTAGCTCCTTTGATCGCGCTGTTTCACATTTTGAACGCAGTTTTCAATTACCACAAGTATTTGCAGGTTATCGACTTGGGTCTTTGGGGCAAAGCAGGATTATCAGACACGCTTTGGTTGGCCATTCCTACCGGAGTTATTGTGAGTTTAAATGCGCTCCTCTTAAACAGACTCTTTAACAAGCATGAATTTCTTGAAAGGTATAATTACGGCCCATCCCTGTTCTATGTGCTGTTGATGTCATTCAGCCATTCATTTTACCAACTAGATGGCGTGCTTTTGGTACATACGTGTTTCCTACTATCCTTGTGGTTGCTCTTCGAAGTTCGCCCGAATGAGGACAGCCGTAAAGTGGTTTTTAATTCGTTTTTCTTTGTTGGATTGGCGGCTACTTTTCTGCCGGCTACCGCCGGAATGCTCATCTTCTTCTGGTTCGCTGTTTGGAGTTTGAAAGGTTTTGTAGGTCGCGAATGGTTGATTAGTTTGATCGGATTTTTGATTCCGGTTGTAAATGCATTGACCTATTGGTGGTTCTCAGGACACCAGATCAGTTTGAATGTGTTGCGTAACAATGTATGGATCAAACACGAAACATTGGTTTACTATGCCAGTTCGGCTGCAGTATTGACCCTATTGGTGTTGAGTGTAATCGGGGTGCAGATAAGATTGCAAAAGAGTTCCATTCGCTTTAAAAAATTATCGCGCGCTCTGGTTTGGGTTTTGATCGGTACTGCCTTGCTCGGGGTCTTCAGTTTACTTTTTTATCAACAGGTAGAATGGTTCAGTACCATGTTCATCCCGCTGAGTTTTTTCTTTACGTTTGCATTCATCCACAAGTTTTGGCAGGTAGTGGCTACCTGGTTCTTTTACACAACACTTGGTTTGGCTGTTATTAAATTTTTCCTCACTTCCATCCCATACTTGTGATTGGATTGACTAACTTTGTCGGCATTCAAACAATGGCGTTTCAATAACGCATAAAATAGTATCGATGAAGTTTGGTGTAGTTACCTTCCCAGGGTCGAATTGCGATGAAGACATGGTTTATGTCCTTGAGCAAATCATGGGTCAACAAGTAGAGCGTTTATGGCATAAAGACACAGATCTCAAAGGAGTGGATTTTGTGGTTCTTCCGGGTGGTTTCTCCTATGGAGATTATTTGCGTTCGGGAGCTATTGCAAAATTGTCTCCGATCATGAACGAAGTTGTGAACCATGCTGCGAAAGGTGGTTATGTGATGGGTATCTGTAATGGGTTCCAGATCTTAACTGAATCTGGACTTTTGGAAGGAGCTTTGTTGCACAACAACAATCAAAAATTCATTTGTAAGAATGTATTCTTGAAACCGGCTACGAGCAATACGGCAATTACAAAAGGACTTGATTTGGAAAAAACTTACAAGATTCCTATAGCACACGGTGAAGGTCGTTTCTACGCAGGGGATGACACGATGAAGTCCATTTTGGATAACGATCAAGTGTTATTCCACTATGTT
>JBMLQF010000033.1:0-16852 GCA_049241705.1 Fluviicola sp.
GGATTTCCCGGCAGGTGATTACTTGGTGAAAATTGCTTCCAGTAATGGAGCGGTTACCAAGCGATTGACAGTGGTGAAGTAAACTTATCAAACAAACCATTGATGCAGGAGATGTCTACTAGGCATCTCCTTTTTTAATACAAGTACTTTATTCTACTTACCTTTGTAAAAAAATTCCCATGACCTTTCGCGAATTGAATTTGAAAAAACCGATCTGGAATGCACTGGATGATTTGGGGTACACCATTCCAACGATCATTCAAGCTGCGGCATTTCCGGTGATGATGTCGGGAAAAGACACGATCGGGATCGCACAAACAGGAACGGGAAAAACCTTGGCTTACATCCTTCCAAACCTCTGCATGTGGCAATTTTCCAAAGAACCGCATCCACAAGTTCTGATCTTGGTGCCAACACGTGAATTAGTAGTTCAGGTAGTTCGTGAAGTGGAGAAACTTACAACCTACATGAATGTAGTTGTGGGTGGAGTTTACGGAGGTGCCAACATCAACACTCAGGCTGCAATGGTCTTGCAAGGCTTGGACATTTTGGTAGGAACACCGGGACGTGTTTTGGATCTTGCCGCGAATGGTTCCTTGCAATTGAAACACGCTAAAAAAGTGGTGATCGACGAGGTAGATGAGACACTTAGTCTCGGATTTCGTCCGCAACTATTACGCATTTTCGAATACTTGCCCGAGAAACGTCAACACATGGTGTTCTCTGCCACACTTTCTGAAGAGGTTGAAACATTTATAAATGCTCATTTCATAGATCCGGTAAAAATAGAAGCGGCACGTGCTGGTACACCGATCGATCGCGTAGAACAAATAGCTTATGCCGTTCCGAACTACACCACTAAGCTGAACTTATTGCTGCATTTGCTGGAGACCCAAGCCGAAATGGACAAGGTATTGGTTTTTACAGCATCCCGTTCCTTAGCGGATCGCGTTTCCGATGCATTGGAAGAAGTTTATCCGGAGAAGATTGGTGTCATTCACAGCAACAAGGCACAAAATCAGCGTTTCAATGCCGTAAAAAGCTTTGACGAAGGAACATATCGCGTATTGGTAGCTACGGATCTGGTTGCACGCGGAATCGATATTTCTGCAGTGAGTCATGTGATCAATTTTGACCTGCCAGAAAATCCGGATAATTACATTCACCGCATTGGTAGAACCGGTCGTTACGACCAGCGCGGAACTGCCATTGCTTTTGTGGGCGCTAAGGACAAAGAAATTCTAGCACGCATCGAACAACACATGGGGCAAACGCTAGCAGTTCAAGCACTTCCTGAAGCTGTAGAGTACAGCGAGGTCATCCTCGACTTCGAAAAACCGGAGGTTGCCATGAAAAACGTCTTAGTAAAATTGCCAAAACGCGATGATGTGGGGCCTGCCTTCCACGAGAAGAAAGCCAAGAACAAGAAAGTGAACGTGCGCTACAACCACAAAAAAGCCATGCAGGAAAAGTATGGCAAGCCGAAAAAGCGCGGATCTAAGAAGAAGTAAGCTGCTTTATTCAGGTTAAAAAACGTTAAGCTCCCAAGCGATTTTAACATTTCGAGTACATTCGTCGTTCTTGGAACATGATCAAGATTCGCATCAATATCGTTATTACCGCCGTATGGATCGCCATGCTGGCTTTGCTATTGATCCAGATCTACCAAACGGTGCAGCTTTACGACCGTAAATCCGATGATTTCCAATCCAAGATCAAAACTGCGGCTGAACGGATCTCATTGATCCACGAAAAGATCGAAGACATTCACCGCTATTCGAATTTGATCAATAAGGATGTTTCCAGACAATACCAGGACGTGTTGAAGGAAGAATTCCAGAATCTCTTCGAGGTAAAAGAATCGATCTCCATTCGCGATACAGCCCTGTTGATCAATGGCAAATTGCAAAATTACCTGGTTGTTACGGGTACTGCTTACGATTCTGCTTCCGGACTGAATGCACGTCAGGAGGTTTTAGCGCGAGATGTTCGCCAGATCCGCGAGCTTTTTGATGGCAAGTCCAATACACTTTTTCAGGAAGATTCTATCCGTGCTGCTTACCATCTGGACCAGCGCGTGATGCACAAGATCGTTAAGAAAGCGAAATACATCAATGATCTGATGGTGGAGACTTTTCGGGACAACATTTACATGGAACCGAACAAGCGGATTGACCTGGAATTGTTGGATAGCATAATTCGCAGTGAACTGGCTGTAGATAAATTGCCTCTGCGCTATTCATTTGTGATCACTGAAGAAAACAACAAACCACTCACCTTCCCCAAACAACCCGAGCATTACAAGTTGGATCTGGATACGAGTAAAACGACCGGTGTGACTTTGTTCCCGGATAAGATTCTGGAAGATAAACTCACCTTACACTTGTACTTTCCACAAGAAAAGACCTTTGTCTTAAAGGCTATGGGTAGTCCGTTGATCATCAGTTTGCTCTTGGTTATTTTGATCGTGTTTGCGATCACCTACATGTTCAAGACGATCCTTACCCAAAAGATCCTTTCCGAAATGAAGAACGACTTTATTTCGAACATGACCCACGAATTCAAAACACCGATCTCTACCATTTCTCTGGCTTGTGAAGCGATGAACGACCCGAGTATGATGCGCAATGCGCATGAACCGGCAGCTCCATTTGTAAAGATGATCAGCGACGAGAACAAGCGTTTGAGCAACCTCGTGGAATCTATCTTGCAAAGTGCAGTTATGGATCGCGGTGAATTGAAATTGAAACAAGAACCGGTTCCTTTGATCGAAGTGATCCGAGAAGTTTCCAAATCAGCAGCATTCCGCATAGCTGGTAACGATGGTGAATTGTTGCTTGATCTCCCAGATGCAGAAATAACTATCATTGCCGATCGTACCCATGTGACGAATATGATCTCGAATTTGATCGATAACGCCATCAAGTACAGCAAAGAAAACATCCACGTTCGCGTGAAAATGGAGGTAGCTCCGGATAAGATCATCCTGAGTGTTGCCGATCAGGGGATTGGGATCAAAAAAGAACACCTTTCGAAAATTTTTGATAAATTGTACCGTGTTCCAACCGGAAATCTTCACAATGTGAAGGGCTTCGGATTGGGATTGAGTTACGTTAAAGCACTAGCCGATTATTACGGATGGGCGATTCAGGTTAAAAGCCAGTTTGGCAATGGATCAGAATTCCGTATAACCATAAAACGATGAAGTCATGAACAAGCAGAAAACCATCTTACTCGCCGAAGACGATGACAACTTGGGTCATTTGTTGCAAACCTTTCTAAAAGCTAAAGGATTCCTAGTTGACCTGGCTCGAAACGGAAAATTGGCCTACGAACAGTTCAATACCAAAGCCTACGATTTCTGCATCTTCGACGTCATGATGCCTGAAATGGACGGATTTACCTTGGCCAAAGAAGTGCGTTTGATCGATCCGAAAATTCCAATCTTATTCCTCACTGCGAAGAGTATGAAGGAAGACAAATTGGAAGGGTTTGAAACCGGTGCAGACGACTACATGACGAAGCCATTTGCCATGGAAGAGTTGTTGGCACGAATCAACGCAATCCTACGCAGAACATCGTCTGACGAGAACGAAGAAGATAGTTTACAAACTATTGGAACCATTACCTTCGATCCGGTAACACGCATTTTGCATTTGAAAGAAGAAGAGCGCAAATTGACCACCAAAGAAGGGCAGTTATTGAACTTGCTTTGCAAAAACCGCAATGATATTTTGGATCGTCAAGCAGCTTTACGTGCAATTTGGGGCGATGATAATTACTTCAACGGAAGATCAATGGATGTATACATTGCCAAATTGCGTAAACTCCTAAAAGAAGACCCGCGCATCGAGATCTTGAATGTGCATGGAAAAGGATTTAAATTGATCGTTCACGAATAATTGTTATCTTCCCTCACACGACTTAGCAGTGAGGATGATCAGCAATAAAAAATATAGCGCACGCGTAACCAAGTTTTTTTGGATCGTGTGCGTTTTTTTATGCGCAAAAACCAGCCTTGCTCAAGACACCGTATCCATCTTTTATCAAGGGGGAGCATTCCGATTGAGTCCGGAAAATAAATTGTTGTTGAACGACTTCATGTTGCGCAACGACATCAGTAACGTGGACAGCATTGCACTCAATGGCTATGCTGAAAGCACCGGGAAGCAGAAGAAAAACCTCAAACTTTCAAAAAAGCGCTGTGCATTAGTAGACAAACACTTGCACCGTCAATTCGGAGATACCCTTGCCATTTCCAGTTATGCCTTTGGCGAAGAAGCCGACCCTACAAAAGCGCATTTGAACCATCGTCGGGTAGAAGTGGTGGTGTTTTACAAAGTCCTGCCACCCTCAAAAACGCAATTCGACGAAGATTTCAAACGCGATACGCTTTCCAAACATTGCTACGCCTTGGCCGATTCCAGCCTGACTCGTTGTAAGAAAACACATTACCGCAAAGGCAACCTGCGCTTGGTGCAATTGGAGATCGAAACACACCATTGGAATGAAAAATGGAAAGTGTATTCTATGTCCGCTAAAACCGGCTATACTAAACAAGTAAAGTGGAAACTGGAAACCAGTGGCGACTTGTGGTGGAAGCGCAATCGCTATGTCGCCACAGTTAGAGCCGCTGACTTCGAACGCTATGGGATCTTATTCCGTGTACCAAAAAGCACAGATTCCACTGCATGTACAGTTTGTGATGCAGACAACGGCTCCGATTGGAGTTTGGTGGATATCCCGCGAACCGACGTCTTGGTGATGCAACACGTGCAACTGCGCAACCGACCCTTCTTCGATGAAGTCACGCTGGTGATACCCAGACAATTCGTACAACCCGGAAAAAGCTACTTTGCGGATTCGCTGAAAGAACAATCCATTTATTGGCATACGCTTCCGGGTAGAAAGAACAGTTTTTACTATTTCGCCGAACTGCCTGTACAAACCTTGAAACGTTCCGGTTGGCAATTGTATGGCTATGTTCCAACGTGTACGGGCTCCTCTGCATTTTATAAACCCAATTATGCCCTAGACAGTCTAGATCCACATAGCAGCGAACCGCTGACGAATGGCTACAGCTGGATGCAATTCGGATTGGATCTGGGAGGAGCTTATCTGAATGGTGTTTTGGGTTTAGCTACAGCTTACGGACAATACCGATATGAGCGTTCAGAAATAACAGCCAAAGCAGGCATCGATCACCAGCTGGCGGGTTGGGGAAGTATTCAATATGACTTTCTTATCTGGGGCTATGCGCCTTTCAAAGAATACTACGTTGCAAAAACGAACAGACCATTGGTTATCGACTTCCACCGCATGTTGAATGTATACGCCGGAACAGCTGCAACCCTATATTTTCCGCGTGCACCAATGGAGATCTATCAGGATCTGCACGCAGGTTTGCTCTTCAGAAACAATGGGTTTGGTCGCAATCTGGAACAGATCTATTTGGAGTGCGGAGCAGGGATCAACTACCTGGGAACCATGCAACTCGGTATCCAAATTCGCAGCGGATTGCGTTTCAGAATTTAACAGATTCCAATCAGAAATCACAAGTGAACCAAAACCTTTCGGTATCTTTGTACTCCACGAAATAACACCAACTATGGAACAACTTCGCAATTTCATCAACGGTAGCTATTGTGCGCCGGTTTTGGGTCAATACATGGATAATTACGAACCGGCTACCGGCAGTGTGTATTGTCAGATCCCAAATTCAACTGAAGAAGATGTAAAAATGGCTGTTGAAGCCGCTGAAAAAGCATTCCCAATCTGGTCTACTATGCCGGCTGCGGAACGCGGTGCTATTTTGATGCGCTTGTCGCAAGGAATTGAAAAGCGCATGGAACAATTTGTAGCTGCTGAATCCCGTGACAATGGAAAGCCATTAAGTTTGGCCGCACACGTGGATATTCCAAGAGCCGTATCCAATTTTCATTTCTTCGCTACAGCCGTTGAGCACGTTTCTTCCGAATCGCATTACATGGAAGGCTTGGGTGTGAATTTCACTACACGCAAACCAATTGGTGTTGTTGGATGTATTTCGCCGTGGAACTTACCGCTCTATTTATTCTCGTGGAAGATCGCTCCTGCTTTAGCAGCCGGAAACTGTGTCATTGCAAAGCCTTCTGAGATCACCCCATATACCGCTTATTTGTTGGGTGAAGTGATAGCAGAAAGCGGTATGCCTGCAGGTGTCTTGAATATTTTGCACGGTACGGGTCAATCTGTTGGTGATGCGATCGTTAAACATCCGAAGATCAAAGCAATTTCATTCACTGGTGGAACGAAAACCGGAGAATACATTGCACGCACGGCTGGTCCAATGTTCAAGAAACTTTCACTGGAATTGGGTGGAAAGAACCCAAATATCATTTTTGCTGATAGTGACTTTGACGAAATGTTGAAGACAACGGTTCGTTCATCTTTTGCGAATCAAGGTCAGATCTGTTTGTGTGGTTCACGTATTTTCATTGAACGCGCTATTTACGACCGCTTTAAAACTGCTTTTGTAGAGCGCGTGAAACAACTGACCGTTTCTTATCCAAACGACCCGAAAGCCAAAATGGGAGCTGTGGTTTCACAACCCCATATGGAAAAAGTTTTGTCCTACATTCAACTTGCTCAGGAAGAAGGCGGAACGGTTTTATGTGGTGGTCACCGCGTAAATCTGGATGCGCCTTACGATCAAGGATATTACATCGCACCAACCGTGATCGAAGGATTGGCATACGATTGCCGAACAAATCAGGAAGAGATCTTCGGGCCGGTTGTTACCTTAACGCCTTTCGACAGTGAAGAAGAGGTTTTGCACATGGCAAACAGCACCCAATACGGTTTGAGTGCTACGATCTGGACTACCGACTTGAATCGTGCGCACCGAGTAGCCGACAATGTTCACGCGGGTATCGTGTGGATCAATTCGTGGTTGGTACGGGATCTACGCACGCCATTTGGAGGTGTAAAAGCATCCGGAGTTGGTCGTGAAGGAGGTTGGGAAGCCATGCGTTTCTTCACGGAAGCAAAGAACATCTTTATCCCTTACTTGAATCAGGGAGGACACTGATCCTAAAATAATTTTTGCTTTTTGATCAAGCGGTTCACCGGGAAATGGAGAGAGCCGTAAATGTCGCGTGTTTTCAACGAATCGATGCGGAATTCCAGCATGGTCCCTTTGTAATTCACGATACCACTACACGCGTTAGATAAGCTCTGTTTTGGCGGTGCATCCGACGTGTAGGCACTGATGAAATTCGGTTGAAAGTTCAACTTGAGAGGCGGCGAAAACAAAAAGCGGTACTTATTCCCTTGTTTATTGACGATCCCTTTGGCAAAGAGGCGATTTACAAAGTCTTTGCTCTTGTCGTTCACAGACATCAACACGCCGAAGCCGGGCACCGGAACTTGCTTTTGTTTGCGGATCTCTACTTGATTGAAATCTTCGTCCACACCCATTTCCACCACTTCTTCGGTGATCATTTGAATGCCACCTTCGCGGTAACTGAGGTCTCCTTCCCAAGCTTCAAAAAATGCATCAGTTGGGAAACCGATCTTTTTACCCAACTTGGCGATCCATTTGTAAATAGGATGATTCTTGTCCTTTTTCAATTGGGAAATGTCCAAGTGCAGATTCAACATTTTTGTAACATTTTCCGTTGGCTCCAAGGCAGGACCAGGATCTTTCAATTTCACCTTCAAGTCCATCCAGGTATGCACGTAAGATTTCAATTTGAACTCCATGGAATCCGAATCGTGGGCAAAAACCCCATAATCTACGCCATACTCATGTAGCTCTTCATTTTTGGCAAAGACCACCAATTTCTCGTCTTTGAAGGTCGGCACATTTTCGAAGTGCTTCCACATGGTCTCCATCTCCCCGTTCTCAGCATAAATGGCCTTTCCTAAACGCTTTTTTAATTGATTTCCGTGGTACACGAACAGGAAGGTCTTGTCGTAATACAAATAGACTTCCAAAGCCGGAATTTTATGGATCCGTTGTCCGAACACCATGGTGTCCTTCACTTCCATGTACTGATTCATGCGCACCAATCCGGGAATGATCTTGGAGCTATCTGATACCGTGAGGTAGGTCCCCCATTCTTCTTGTCCGTTGCTAAAGAAATATCCCGCTTTCTGCAAGTCAAGTCCGTAACTTTTACCCTGACTTAATAAGAAATCGTAGGTCATATATTCACGGAAAGGAACCTTCTGTTTGTAAAGCATGGAAGAGGTTTCGCGAGCGACATCCAACAGGAAAAATCGCCCGATGATGTTGCCTTCCGACAGGCGATCCATCAAGGTTGGTTCAGGTTTTGGAGCAAACAAGCGCGGACGCAAGTATAGGAAGAGACCAAGCAATGCACAGAGCATTACGATCAGCAATACCTTATTTCCAATACCTTCTGATTTCATTTTTATTGCTTAGAAAGGATGTAAGCAGTGTTTACCAAGTCAAGTAGATACTTTCCGGCATTATCCGCTCCATCAAAGCTATACGTCATTTTATAAACCGTTTTCGACGTCGTTGTTTTCGAAGAGGTCATTTCCATGATCCCTTTCTTACCTTTCATTGACTCCAACAATTCGTAGCGCTCTTCGCTGAACATTTCGCGTGGCAACTTATTGATCACATCACCCACATTCATGTAGCCGTACACAGATCCGCTCTTCTTAGCTTTCTTCACAACCGAAGCACTGATTGCCTCTGAACCGTAACCATTGGAGTGATTTTTCGCTAAGTCTTCGTCATTTGTGAAAATGAAAAGTCCATTCTTGTTGATCATATACAACGGCAAGGAATTCAAAATAGCATCTTCGTACACCCAGTAATTCCCCATATTCTTGAATTGTGATGTCAAACGCGACATGTGACGCAAGATCTTTTCAGGAATATCCGGACGCGCAGTAGAGAAACCGATCGTAAAGACAGGCATGTCCTCTTCACTTTCAATTTCGCGCTCACCGTATTCAAAAGTTTCTTCGTCGTAGAAGAATTCAATGCGCTTAGTTTTCA
Source organism: Fluviicola sp. (assembly GCA_049241705.1). Classification (GTDB taxonomy): domain Bacteria; phylum Bacteroidota; class Bacteroidia; order Flavobacteriales_D; family Crocinitomicaceae; genus Fluviicola. The sequence goes on from JBMLQF010000033.1 coordinate 9,017, forward strand.
CGCGCTTCACGCCGTTGAATGTCCCGAACATACTTCCCTTGTAGGTGCTGAACAGGGCATCTTTGTTGATGAACTCATCCAATAATTCCACCGTCAATACATTGGCAGAGATACGCGGATTGCGTTCTTCGCTCAAGATCGGGATGATGATGTCGTAAGCACGCTCATATCCTTCACGCAAGTTGATGTTGTAAGTAAAAAACCCTGAATTGTTTTTCGGGATGTACTTCAATACGTTCTTGTCGAACTTCGCGCCATTCAATTTTTCGTAAATGGAACCAAGCGCATCACCGTAGTTCGCTTCCAAGGTCATATCAACCGTTTCGTTGTTCAATACGATATCGCCCAACAACACATTTCCGGTATACAAATCACCTAAATCTTTGTACAATTCCGGGAACATCGTTTGGAAATACCACAATCCGTTCGTGTTGCGGAAGTTGCGGCTGTTGTCTAAGTAGAAGATCCCATCAGACGAATGGGTCAATTGTGAAGCCAATCTGGCATCTTGTTTTTTCAGGTTCTTGCCATTCACGAAAAGGTCTGTGATCAGATCCTGCAGACGTTTTCTGGAAAGTTCTGACTCCAAACTATCGCGTAATTCGTAGTAGTTCTTGAACAATTCTTCGTTATCGGCATCTGAAGATTCGGTAAGCTCCTCTTCGATCACCTCCTCCATTTCATCTCCTTCTTCCGCACCTTCGTCCTCCATCATGTCGCCTTCTTCCATCGGCTCACCATTCTCATCCAAATAGTAATCGTCGTAGTCGTATACCCAAGGCAATTCATTTCCGCGAGCTACCCAGATCGAATCGGTCAATTCAGTCAAGTACTCCTGATCCGAATCTACGCGGATCAACAAGCCCACATTACCGCGAATGAACAGGTGGTTGAAGTAGTTGTTGTAGTATTCCACCTCCGGAACAAAGCTTTCCATGCGGTCGAAATCGTCAAAAACCGTGAACAATTGGTTCTTATCGCTGATCCCAAAGGTAAAACCGGACAATTCGAACTCCGGGTTTTTCCCGTAAAAGACGTTCATTTTTTGGTTGAAATCGATTCCGGATTCCTTCATCGTCTTGCCTTGCGTAGAGCCATCAAACAATTCCGATTGCAGTTCCGTCATGAAATCGTAACTAACCAATTCATCCATGGAAACCTTCTGGAAAATCGAAATATTGTTGAAGCTGAAAACAGTTACAGCATCCTTGGGAATAATGTCTTCAGAATTCTGAGCAAACACCGCTGTAGACAGCACTAAAAGTGGCAATGCACGTAAGAAACGCATACGCTAAAAAATTGGTTATACGAATGTACATACCATTTTTGAATTGCTGGAGCAAATTCAGCAATCAACAGGCATTTGGTTGATAACTTGTGTTAAAATCGGCGAAATTCCCTAGCGGGTGATCGTGATGCTGTTTTTCAGCAAAGACGGATTGGACGCAACTGCGTGTGTAGATGCCTTCACCATAACTGCTGTTTTACTCGGGTTGATCTGAGCTTGCGGGTGATCACATTTGGCAATCGGACTGTCGAAACGCGTTACTGAAATGTATTTTCCGTTTTTCAAAGCCTCTTGATCTTCTGCTTTCAAGCGGTGGATCGGCGACTGAAAATTCGGGATCGATCGCACCAAGGTTGTTCCGTCCCAGGTCAACCAAGTTTCACTGAACATCGGGTCGTTTTTCTCTTTACTTTGTTCCTTGATCAATTCCTTCACCGCATTTTGAAGTGCCGTAAGGGTGGTGAAATCACAACTGAATTTGAACACGAAATCGTCGTAATTCGCGTCTACTTTTACGTTTGAAATGCCTTCTTTGGCCTCTAACTTATCTTTGTATTCTTGAATACGTATCTTGATCTCCGGCAATTTCGGTACGCGTTGTCCATCCAAACTATCCAAAGCCAAAACGGAGTTGATCTTCACTTTGGATGCACTCAAATTGATGGTGTATTTGTAGGTTCCACTGCCATCGTTGTGTAAGATCAATTCGTCAAAAATGTCCACGCAAGAGCTCATCGTGAACACCAAGAAAAGAGCCGCTAGTCCAAACCAGAATTTCATAAGTTTCATTTTCGCTTGTAAAAGTACGCCGCCTGTCTTCAAAAACAATACCAAAGACGACAATGATTGTTAATTCGACTGCACCAAGGTGCCTTGCTTGTCCGCCACAGTCAAATGTCCGATACGTCCTACGATCACCGCCTGATTGTCGTTCTGATGTCCGATCGGCGCTTCAAATGCCACCGGAATGGAACGGAATTGCAGCATTTCACGAACCAATCCTTCAACGGTAAAATTAGTTGGTGTTGCGGTATCTTTCATATCCGTCATCCCACCTATCACCAAACCGGCAATTTCGTCAAAGACTCCTGCCAATTTCATGGCTTGGAACATGCGATCCAGGTGATACATCTGTTCCCCGACATCCTCAATGAATAAGATGGCATCTTGAAATGACGGACATAAAGGTGTACCCAACAAACTATAGAGGATCGATAGGTTTCCGCCAATCACACGACCTGTTGCCGAACCGGAAATACCCGTAGTTTGGGCTTCCCAGTGGATCTCGGAATGACCGTGTTCCAAAATAGACAGCAAACTACTTAAGGATTGCGGCGTGTTTTCGGCAAAATTCAGGGGCATGGTACTGTGAATGGTTTCAACACCCAATTTAAGTCCTTGCGCATGAAAATTGGTAATATCTGAAAAGCCAGTCAGCCAACGCGGTTCACGCAAGAAATTGGCCCATTGTACCTGCTGCAGCACGCGCAATGCACCGTAGCCACCGCGATTACAAATGATAGCTTTCACATCCGGATGATCGATGGCCCACTGCAGATCTGCGATTCGTTCTGCATCGGTTCCACTGAAATAGTTGTGAGAACCCGCAGCGTGCGCTCCGATGAGTACCCGAAATCCCTTTTCTTCAAAAAATCTGGCTGCTGCCTGGATCAATTCCGGTTCGATCGCTTTCGCGGGTGAAACAAGTGCAACAGTATCTCCGGGACGCAAAACGGAAGGACGAATCATGTATCAATTTTTTTTCAAATATACCATTCCAAGAAACATTGCGCGGAAAATGCGTCCTATTTGCTAGCTAATTCACCCATCACCACCATCATTTCCATGGTTGGCGTCGGGTTTCCACCCATTTTTTCCAGGGTGATCGCAAAAGCTTCGATCTCTTGATCATACACTGCGAAAGGCTCAGTCATATTGTCCAATTCATCGTAGGTAAAAAGGCCCATACTTTTTGGAGTTCCATCTACGATTGCCCACAACTGGTATTGCATATTAGCCGGTGCAGGCGTGATCTCCTCGGCAACCATCACGGCTTTTTTATCGCCGGGACTCCATATCACATGCACTTCTGCCTTCGGATCTTTGGTCATACCGTTCATCACCACCGTTTTCAGGTCGCCAAGCGTGAGGACTTTTTGGATATCCTGCATGCGCTCTTGCTCAACCTGCATAGCCATCATGACCTGATCATCTTGCTGTTTCTTCTGTTCCAAAGCCACCAGTTCGGCACGCATTTGTTTGGCATCAGACATACTCAAAACCCACAAAGTACCAAGGCCCAAGGTCAGTACCAGGGATGCTGCCGCTGCCCATTTCCAAGGAGAGCTGTTTTTATCAGTATTCGGATTCAATGAAACGATCTTAGCTTCAGACGAAACCTCTGTATTTGGAAGCGCTTCCTGTTTTTCGTTACGGATAGCATCCATGATCCGTGCTTTGAGTGCCGGATTTGGAGCAACACTTTCTTGCATCGCTTGTCGCTCGTAACCAGCACGGATTTGTTCAAGTTCCGTTTTGATCTCCGGATAAATATGCGACAAACAGCGCACCTCCTGAACTTCTTGTTCAGTGGCCTCACCCAAAATCACCGATTCCAGGATCCCCGATTCTATGTACGCCTTTATATCCACACTATCAGTATTGTAAACCACTTTCTCAATTCCTTCATCGCCGTACGCGTGCGCGTTTTCACAGTTCCCAAAGGAATTTCTAATTCATCCGCCACCTCTTGTTGTGTATAGCCTTTTACATACAGGTATTCCACCATCAAGCGCTGATCCGGATTCAACTTATCCACCATCGCCATCAAGCCTATGGTATTGGTATTTTGTTCGTTAGCCGGTGACAAACCTACGTTATTCTCCCCAATCCGGTTTTCACCGACGGTCTTTTTTTGTTGTTTGCGCAAGTGATCAATGGCTGTATTGCGCGCGATGTTGAGCATCCAGGTAAAAAAACTGCCTTTGGTATCGTCGTAGGTGGTACAGTTCTTCCAGATCTTTACAAAGGTATCTTGGAGAACATCTTCTGCTGCATCCGGATCTTTTACAAAGCGCTGTACTACTCCGTTCAAAGCACCGCAATAGCGATCATAAACCTCCGAAAAAGCCTGCTGATCGCCACGCTTGATCCGATCGATCAGTACTTCGATTTCTGGTAGATTTACACTCATAGTTGGCGCGTGCTCCTACGTCCGCTGTTTTTTCCTTTGTAGTTTTTCCAAGAAATGAAGAACTTGATCTTCCCGGCGCGATCAGTCATCTGGAATTGCTTAGCATATATGTAATAGGTCATCTGTTGGTGTGCCGGAATAGTTGCATAGCTCGAAGCCTCTGAATACAAGTTTCTTTTCCATATTCCACTAGCCGTATCTTTTACAACCACACGTAAATACGGAGTAGTCACTTCATACTCGCCCGTGTTTTCATAGGTCACAGCAAAAAATGTGGAGTCGTTATTATTTCCGTCACCAACCAGGTCGTAATCACGGAATTTCAAATACTTAGCTTCAGCTCCCCAGCGAAAACAGGAAGTGAGTAGCAAAGGCAAACATGCAACAAAAATCCATTTAATCATACTGCGAAATTAGTAAGATTTGTTTCAAGTCAAACCGCCATTTACACGACGAAAGCGTTCAACGAGAAAGCCAAAACCAACCAAACCAGGTAAGGCAGTAACAACCAGCCTGTCCAGCCGGCCGCTTTGCGAAAACGCACCCACAGCAGCAGAACAACAATCCAAAGCAAAGCCAATACTAAGAGCGCCGTTCCCACCCAATGCCATTTGAAGAATAATGGATTCCAGGCGATATTGAGGACATAATGGATACTGAGTAAGGTCCAAAACTCTGTCTTCCGGGATGTTTTTCTAAGCACCTTTGACAAAAAGATCGCGAACAGCAGCATGATCGTAAACCAAGCTGCACCGAATACCCATCCCGGAGGCGTCCACGGCGCCAGATCTTGTTGTTGGTACCAAGTGTTGTCAGCAGGATTGCCCATCAATAGGGATCCTAAGAATAAAGCTCCAAAGTTGAGGATCAGAAATAGTATAAAACGCCACATGTATGAATAACAAATTTGTGAATGACTTGTTTAAGGTAGTTCAAAAGATCAAGACAACTGAAAATTAAATGCTTGCAATTGAAAAGGGTAGAATCTCTTGAAGCTACAAACTGATAAAAAAAGGAGGTATGAATTAGGATGAACTTTCACAAATTATTAAATTTCCAATTCAAAACACCCTTTCCCATAATACAAGCGCAGTATGAAACTTCTTTTTCAACTTGGTGTTTTAATTGGTGCGTTAACTCTCCATGCTCAGGGATCAGATTCCAGTAAAACCAATTACCGCAATTTCGAACTTAGTTTTGGGCAATCGTTGTTGTTCATTTCAAATTCGAAACAAACAAGCATTGTTGAAAACGCGGCAGTGGTTCTTCCAACCAGTGCGGTACTTTTCTCAGCCGAATTCAGACCGGATCGCAGGCTCCGAATTCCTGTTTTCTTAAACTTGGCAACGGAATCCAAACAATTCTTGATCAACGGCGTACTGGTAAACGAAAAAGCTTCTCCAACGCTGGGAAGTGGAATCTTGGTAGGTTGCTTAAAATACCGGATCAATGAAAAAACAGCCTTGGAATTTGAGGCGGGGCCCTTGGTTAGTTGTTTGATAGACACCAAGAACAGCATTCGATTTGCACCAATAGTCGCCGGTCGATTAAAGATTTTTCGTGGCGATAATTTCATCATGTACTTGGGCTGTAGTTATAGCTTTGGAATTGATGCATTTGGTTTACTCTACGGAACAGGCACGTCTTTTTAGTTGGTAGGAATCTAGTTTGAGGTTGCGAGATGGTTTTATATATAGAAGTACCATAAGCAAGATAACCTGCACCCAAACTTTATTTTAGTCAACTTGCATTGAACCATGATTCAATTAACAACCATAAACACCAACAGGTAGTTCTTGTTCAAGGCAAAGATTGTATTCAATGCATGAAAGCGACGCGACCTAAAAAATGCACCCGAATCACATCGATCAACGAATGTGATGATTTTTGGACACTGCTGAGAACGTTTTAAGTTTTCTGTTGAGTCCATTGAGTGGTATTTACATGAGCAAGAGAAAACACCCTGTAACAACAAACGCACAGTTAAAAACAAATAGATTCTGCGATTAGAATCAACGTTTTATAAAACAGTTCAATAGTTTGGCGGTGAAAGCAGATTTATTGGTAAGGATTTTTTCTCCGGTTGTTTTCAGCACAATTCGTTTGTAGCTTCCACTTGTTTTATCGAAAACAATCATTGCGTGAGAATAGACACCAGCGTCACAACGTCCATTACCATATTCAAATTCTGATTCCATTAGATCTTGAAGCATTTCTGCATTCAAATTCAATGTTGTAATTCCACTGTTACTCGATTGCTTCTTTAAACCATCTAAATTTTCAAATAAACTCTTCGGACAGATACGACCATCTGTTTCATATCCCCAAAATGTATTTGAACTATACTCCTCATCAGACTTATAATGATTCCAATTTCTGGGATCTTTATAGCTCAAAACATTCCCGTTTGGTTCAATAAAATATCCTTCGTGTCTAGATCCCCAAGCTATGCTATAATACTCATATTGCAGTAAAAAAGGCAGATTTTCACTTGAATAATTTAGAGCGCAATTAATCTCTGTAACTTGATCATGAATAGTTCTTATTGATGAAGTTCGAAACACAAAATCCATTTTCTTTGATTTGAATCAATTTTAATAATCCCATTATTCGATATGGTAACTTCCTAAAAGTAGAAAAAATATGACTTATTCTAGGAATACCCAGAAATAGATCTAGAATAATCTTCTTCCATGGCAGAAAAAACAGAACGAAGAAATACTGTTCCAGCCTTGTCCAATTCAATCACATGGTGTCTTAATCAAAAAGTACTTCTGCCATTTTTCGCGTGAGTTCATTTTTCTGCAAACTCGTTTCCCGTGTTGATCATAAATAACAAGTTTGTTTCGTTTTATTCTCAATTTACTCGGTCTGTAGTTTGCCGCATTGTTTTCCGGGAGCGGGAATTTTCTTGAAACCAAATTACCAATGGAATCGCGAAATGATATTTCCAACGAATCCGTGCACGCAGGATAAGTAAGAATTACCTCATTTTTTACAAGTTCATAGGTGCCCTCGATTTTGTCATAATACAAATCGCCAGCAAATAAATACGTAAAACTCTTATCCTCATTTAGCTTGAGGTTAGTCCCGAACCATCCTATAATCGCAAAATTAGAAACGTAACAACCCGATAATGAACTTTGGCAATTCACGGACAAGCCATGAACAAGTAAAAGGAAAAAAAGAAAAATCTTCATCATAACATTTCGTACAGGATGCATTTTGTGCGGTATTTCCACATAAACAACGGGGTGGAAATAAGCGCACTTCTAATAGTTTGCACGATTAAGTACAGCAGATAAAATGGATAGAGAGATTTGCCAAAAAACAAAAATGAGAATGACGCTTTCGC
>JBMLQF010000034.1:0-6510 GCA_049241705.1 Fluviicola sp.
CGGTTAGTTCTCAGATCTTCTTCCAGAATTGGGCATGGACGGAAATTTTTGATACAATATTGTGTGCCGGTTCTGAATATGTGATCAATGCTAGTGCACAACCACAAAACTTGAGCTACTTGTGGACACCAGGAAATGCGACAGGTACAAGTTTGACCGTAACGCAACCCGGAATATACTATGTGACAGTAGAGAATCAATGTAATACTTGGACTGATTCAGCCATCATAGGTTACAAGTTATGTGATATTGCAGTTCCAAACATCATTGTTTTGAGTTCTACCCAGGGAAACAACGCGTTCCATATTCAATATGAAGGTGTGAAAGAATTTGAATGTACTATTTTGAACCGTTGGGGTAATGTTATGCGCGAATATACGAATCCGGCTGATGCATGGGATGGAAAAGACGCAGGAGGAAATATCGTTGAAGAAGGAGTTTACTTCTACATTATCAAAGCAACACTTGAAAGTGGTGAAGAACTTGAAAAACAAGGATTTGTTCAAGTACTCCACTAACGAGATATGATTTCATTAAAAAAGAGACCTCAAATCGGGGTCTCTTTTTTATTTCGGGTAGTTTTTTTGTTGTAATTTCAAATTCTGTAAAAGTTGTTCATGCAAAAGATCGTCGTTGGTATCAATGGTTTTGGAAGAATCGGTAGGTTTTTGACACGTTTATTGGTTCAAGAATCGGTGATTTCTAGCATTGTAATAAATGATTTGGCACCTACGGAAACACTTTTGCATTTGTTCAAGTACGACAGTGTACATGGAAAATTTACCGGAGATATCGTTCAACTATCCGAAAACGAGTTTCAATTCAATCAGGTAAGGATCGTTTTTTTACATGAATCAGAACCTGCGTCAATTCCTTGGGGCGAGTACCAAACGGATGTGGTTGTAGAAGCGACTGGTAAGTTCCTTACGTACGATGCTGGACTTCAACACCTGTCGAATGGAGCTAAACGTGTCATATTTTCAGCTCCAACAAATGATGAAAGGATACCAACGGTTGTTCTCGGAGTTAATGACCAGCTTTTAACAGGCAATGAGCAAATGATCTCGAATGCATCTTGTACAACGAATTCTGCAGCTCCTTTGATTCGAGTAATGCAGGAAATCTGTGAGATTGAAAGTGCATATATCACAACAGTTCATAGTTACACAACCGATCAACGCTTGCATGACAGCCCTCACAAAGATCTGAGACGAGCGAGAGCTGCTGCGCAATCAATTGTTCCTACAACCACGGGAGCGGCCAAAGCACTCACTAAGATCTTTCCTGAATTAGATGGTAAATTGGGCGGTTGTGGTATGCGTGTTCCGGTTCCGGATGGCTCATTGACTGATTTAACGATGATCGTTCAGAATCCACCATCCATTGATGCGATCAACGCTGCATTTAAAAGAGCAGCGTCAACGAGCTTAATAGGAATTGTACATTATACAGAAGATCCCATTGTTTCTGTTGATATTTTGGGAGATCCTCACAGTTGTGTTTTCGACAGCGGTTTAACCTCTGTAGTTGGTAATATGGTCAAAGTTGTTGGATGGTATGACAACGAGGCCGGTTATTCAAACCGATTGCGTGATTTGATCCTACAATTGAATAAGTAAGTTTATTATTTCCAATTGTAAACCCAAGCGCTTGGAACCGTTCCTTGAACAGACGGTAACGCAGCACTCGCTTCTTCATTTGAAGAATATCCTTTGATACTCACGCGATACATTCCTCCTTGTTCTCCAATGCTGACCTGATTCATCCCCTTTGATCTCAGATCACTGGCCAATCTTTTCGCGTTAGCTTCTGAACCAAAAGACCCGGCAATGATGTGAAAAGGTTTTGAAAGATCAGGTTGCGGGAAAGACTTTGAGGAACCACTTGGCTTTGAAACAGGTTTTGGAGTACTTGTAGTAACGGGTTTACTCAAAGGTTTCGGTTTTGAAACCGGTTTTGGCGCTGGTTTAGGAGCTGGTTCTGGCTCTGGAGCAGGGGTTGATTCCGTCACTTCCGGTTGTTCAACAGTTTCACTTGGAATTGGTTCGGCTTCCGGCATCGTGTCGGAAGAGATCTCATCATTTTCATTTGTCAACTCTTTAAGATCGGATGTGTCTGCAATAACTTCATTATCACCAGCTAGATCAGCCAAAATAGGGAAGTCCTTTTTGAGGTCGTTGAAATTAATTGCAATAAACGTTCCAGCCCCTAAAATGATCACCACGATTCCGTATAGTATGTATGCGAGAACCCCCGTTTTCTTTTTCGTAGGTGCGGCCTTTTCTTTTTTATCAGTAGCTTTCTTTTCTGATTTGGGTTGAGCAGTAACTGGAGCTGGAGCATGAGCAGGAGCAGGCTCTTCCTGCTTTTCTTCTCGTGAAACAGTCGTTGTCTCTTCTTGAATTGTTGATGTCACTGAAACTGGTTCTGCTACCGGGGTGACGTCAACCGGCTCAGGAGTGTTTTGAGCCACTTCTTCCACAACGGGAATGGGAGTTTCTGAGGATTGTTCTGTTTCTGTATATTCCAAAACAGGTTCAGGAACTATTTCAGCTGGAATTTCGGCAGTCTCCTCAACTTTAGTCTCTTGATCGGAAACAATCGGATTTTCTAAAATGCTATCAAGATCACTTTTTGGTGCTTCTTCAACAATAGGAGTAGGTTCTTCAATGGGAGTAGTAGGTTCTGGAATTGGTTCGATTTCTGGCTGAGTGCTTTCTTCGATCGGCGCAGTTGTCGATTCTTCTTGATCGGGCTCAGGAACTTCTACCACAATTACAGGCTCTGGAACTATGGGGGCTGCTGCTTGGGAAGGAGAATCTTCTCCTTTTTCAAAGGCGATTTCCCCATCTACTTTCTTAAATGAACCAAAGTTCTTTAACTGGAAATTTGCCCCACTATCCAGCACAATAGTCATTTCATTCACGAATTTCGCAATGCGCGCTTTCGCTTCATCAGTATCAACTCCCTCAACTTGAGCGACATGTTTTACCAAGGTCCCGTCATCAAACTTCAGGTAGGATATAAACATGATCTCACCGGTGCTTTCATTGGTGATAGTTAAGGCTCCAAATCCGGGGATGATCACGGTTTTAGTTTCCTTCAAAAGATCTTGTAAATACTGATTCATTGCCATGCTTGACTCGATTATCCGAAAATTCCAGTAAATGTATCTGTGTCTTTTAAGCGAACACCTTTCTCTGTTTGTTGAAGGGTGCAGCATTCATTGACACTGTCATGTTCTAAAAATAAAACAAATTCTTTAGTTACAGCTTCCTCTAAAAATTTCCCTTTTTCATTGAGTGTCAATAGCGGTCGCGTATCGTATCCCATGACATAAGGAAGCGGAATGTGTCCTGTACTTGGCAATAGATCTGCCATAAAAACCAAGGTTTTGTCTTGATAATGAATGTGCGGGATCATCATACTTTCAGTATGACCATCAACAAACAACACGTCAAAATTATTGAAGACATTTGCCGTGTAATCGCCTGTGCGTTCGATGAATTTGAGTTGTCCACTTTCTTGCAGCGGAAGGATATTTTCGGCTAAAAACGATGCTTTTTCGCGCGGATTAGGTTCAGTGGCCCATTTCCAATGATTCTCAGTGCTCCAATAAGTAGCATTTTTGAAAACAGTTTCCAGTTTTGTTCGATCGTTGTTCCATTTAACAGCTCCACCACAATGATCAAAGTGTAGGTGAGTTAAGAAAACATCTGTGATCTGATCGATTCCAAAACCTTTTTCATTTAAACTTTGCTCTAACGTTTTGGAATCAGCGAGGTGATAATGGGAAAAGAACTTTTCAGATTGTTTGTCGCCAATGCCGGTGTCGATCAGGATCAGACGATTGCCGTCTTCAACAAGCAGACAGCGCATAGACCAGGTACATAAGTTATTTTCATCTGCTGGATTGGTTTTTTGCCAAAGGGTTTTTGGAACCACTCCGAACATGGCGCCACCATCCAACTTAAAAGTTCCGGTTTCAATTGTATGTAATTTCATGAGCTTATTTAAATCTTATTCCGTTCAGGTACAGGTTCTAGACCGTGTAATGCGGATATTCTCCTGGACCGTAGAGCATCAAAACAGCAATGTAACGATCGTTGATCCATCCTTTAATTGCCCATTCGTCGGCCGAGGCGTCTATCCAATAATCGATAACACCAACTGCGGTAGGATCACTTTCAAGCATGTGACCTTTACCGTATCCTGCTGACTCCGTAATTTCAAAATTGGCTTGTAGGAAATCCAGATACGAAATCAGGAGGTCTTCTTTTTCTTCTTGATTTGCTAGTATAACGTTATTCAGATCGACCAAAATAACTGCAAAACGATGATTACCCACTAACCATTCACCTGTATAAACAGCGGAACTATCTTCGGAAAAACTCAGGTCGAATTGCAGCGTGTCTGGCGCATACAAAGAACAACCTGTTTTTTCAATCTGGACTTTTTTTAGCCGAGGAGCAGGATCTTGCGCCCAAATAAAGTTTGTGAAGTTCACACAAACGATTAAAATAGCCGTTAGAATTCTTAGAAGTTTCATCATCTAAAGATAAGCATTTCAGTCAGAATCAACGATTGACGCTTAAGAGGTCAAACAAAGAATAGCACCAATAGCTAACAAAAGGCCCATCCATTTTTGCATTTTCGTTGATTCTTTAAAGATGAGCATTCCGAGAATAGCAGCTAGAGAAACAATTGAAATGTTCATGATTGCCAACACTGTTGCATTACTCCATGGTGTTGAATCATATGAACGAACTAGAAAGTAGATCGAGAAATAATTGGGTACTCCGAGGATAATTCCTGCCAGAATATTGCGAAAATGAAAGGATTTCTTACGTTGAACGTATTGTAACGTGAGCCAAATAATACCTAAAGTTCCTGCAGCTAAGAATCCAAAAGCAGTGAACAGGCTATCCGGATATCCTTGTGCGAAGAATTGTTTGATCAGATTGAGTACTACATCCAAACCTGCACTACCAAAGAAAATGAATGCCAATAACAGATACGAATTCTCTATCTTATCACCATTTGATTTTTCTAGTGTGATCATTAATACCCCTGCAATGGCAGCTATGAAACCAAGGACTTTTAACCAAGTCACTGCTTCGTGATGTATGAAAACGAAAGCAAGGGCGCTCAAAGCAAGTGACATTTTAACCGCCACTGAAGTTGTTCCCATGCCGTTCTTTTGTGAACTGATTCCCATTGCTATGAAGATCGAAATGAAGAGGAAACCACAAAGTAAGATCCAAGGGGTAAGTCCAGATGCGATGAGTCCTGAGACGGAAGGAGTTTGCTCGCTAATCAAACTTCCACAAGCAAAAGCAGTGAAATAGTTGAAAACGATTGCTTGTGCTGTGTCGACATGAAAACGTGGGAAAAGTCGGAATATTAAGAATAGTACTGCAGAACAGCAGATAGCTCCAATTAATTCAATCATGAGAATAATAGTAAATAGTGTCTAAACCGAAAGATTCAACAATACGCGGTGTTGCTTTAATTTCAGGAGCTAATGTACCTGATTTGAAGACAACATTACCCTGGATGATGCGTGCTTCGTCCCACAATCCAGAATCTATAAACTGTTGTGTAGTAAAACGACCACCCTCCACTAAAATGGATGCGATACCGTTATCGTAACACCAATTCAAGATCTCACTAACAGAACAATCCCTTAAAGTTACAAATTCTATTGACTCGGTATTTTCTTGCTGTTTCTTCGTGAAAACAACGGTTTTATTTCCATCGGTGAAAACTTGAGACTCAGAAGGGGCTTTCAGTTCGGGGTCAATGATAAGTCGAATAGGGTTGGGGCCTTTTACGGCACGAGTAGTAAGGGTAGGATTATCGTTTGAAATGGTCCTCCATCCAACTAGAATTGCTTGTTCTTCACTGCGCCAGGTATGTGTGATTACTTGAGTTTCCGGTTGAGAGATCCATCTAATTTCAGCAGTCGATTCATTATTTCTGGGAAGATCAATAAAACCGTCGCTACTTTGTGCCCATTTCAGTAAAATATACGGACGAGATTTTAGATGAAACGTAAAAAAGCGTTTATTGAGTGATCGGGCTTGTTCTTCCAACACACCCAAGGTAACCTGAATACCCGCACTTTTCAAGATCTCGATTCCCTTACCAGCGACCTTAGCATGCGGATCTACCGTTGCAATCACCACGCGTTTGAATTGGTGTTCAACCAGTAAATTTGCGCAAGGTGGGGTTTTACCGAAATGAGCGCAGGGTTCCAATGTAACGTAAATGGTAGCTTTTGATAACAGAGATTTGTCGGTAACAGCGGCAACGGCATTTACTTCAGCATGTGGACCACCGAAACGTTCGTGAAAACCTTCACCAATAATCCGTTCATTATAGACAATGACAGCTCCAACCAATGGGTTTGGTGCTGCGTGAACGCCAGCTATACGCGCGAGTTCGAGGGCGCGTTGCATGTATTGTTCATCAGATTGGACTTGGTTGTGCATGGTGGGGTAAAGATAG
>JBMLQF010000035.1:0-13868 GCA_049241705.1 Fluviicola sp.
CCTTCAGGAGGAGTAATTGACCATGTTACGTATGTACCATCAGTTGTAACAGATACACCATTTCCGAAAGAAGAGCTATTAAACGGGTAATCCTGTTTACCAGTAGTGTAAGCATAACCTGTTAAACCGTTGTTAAGTGCCGCTTCATCACATGTGACATTTCCTCCGTTGTTGGCACCGACAACAACAGATGGTACTACTCCAGAGGTGGATACTTTCTGGCTAGTAGAAATCGCATTCTCTTCTTTTTTACATGATCCAAACAAGAATGTTGAAACAGCGATAACAAAAATTAATTTTTTCATAAGTACAATATTAGTAAACCGACTTTTCAATAAGTATGCCAATCATGAATAAACACTTAAAAATTGGAATATCAGATATATGTAAATTCTATAGATTCCCAATTTGGGAATTACTTTCCCAGAAAAAGAAAAATCTGCTGTAAGTTAAATGATAATTTACTTTTTAAATTCTATTTGCAAGGAACGTCGCTCCACGCACCACCATTCATCACCACATTTCCAATATTCAATCCGGCCAACCAGCCTTGAGCATTGCCAGCTCGGTTTCCTGAACGACACACAAAGACCACCGTATCGTATTTGCTTAATTCTGCTTGATGTGATTCCAATTGATCCAATGGATAGTTCACGGCACAATCTGCGTGTCCGTCTCCATTCCATTCTTCGGGAGTGCGCACATCTACAATGATCGTTTTACCGTTTCCTTTGAAATTGGGTGCTTTTTTCGTTGGTTCCTGTGGTTGCGAGCAGGAAAAAAGGAACGTGATCAAAAGGATCCCACCTAATAATGCGTTGATCGTTTTCATGTTAAATCGGTTTTATCAGTTTCTTTCATCGCGTTTTGATCTGGAATACGACACGCGCCATTGAAGGCACAGCTTCCTATCCAAGCATGATTCAGGGCCAAAGCTGCAGCTGTTAGCAAAATGCCTGCTTCCGGGCCATGAATCTGTTTTGTGAAAAACAAGATCAGAACTGTCAATGCGAAAAGAAGGTAAACGTATCTCATACAAAACATGAAAAAGCCCTGTTTCCAGGGCTTCCAATTATTTTTTAATGGTTGATGGACAAACGTAATCTGTTTTCGGAATAGAAGTTTTGGCGATTGCACCAAATCCACCGATCACGTCTACCAAGTTGTCCCATCCTCGTGCTTTCAAAATAGAAGCAGCGATCATACTGCGGTATCCACCGGCACAATGCAAGATGATGTGTTTGTCTTTCGGAAATTCAGACAAGTAGTTGTTCATGAAATCCAACGGAATACTTTTCGCACCATCAACATGTTCAGCAGCAAATTCTCCCGGCTTGCGCACGTCGATCAAAACGGTTTCAGCGTTGAATTGTTTTTCCAATTCTTCTGCCGTGATTCGACCTACTGAATCCGTGTCAAATCCTGCTCCTTTCCAGGCGTTTATTCCGCCATCCAAGAATCCAATCACGAAATCGTATCCTACACGCGCCAAACGTTTGATAGATTCTTCCTCCATTCCAGGTTCTGTGATCAGCAACAACTGTTGCTTCACATCCGGGATCAAAGCACCAACCCATGGCGCGAATTGTCCATTCAAACCAATATTGATAGAATTTGGAACGAATCCTTCAGCAAAAACTTCCGGATTTCTTGTATCCAACATCACAGCTCCCGTTTCGCTTGCTGCCACTTCGAATTCACGTGGAGATAGCGGACGCATACTGCGTGTCATGACTTCCGTGATATTGTCGTAACCGTGTTTGTTCATAGCCACGTTCATTCCAAAGTATCCCGGAGGAGGTAAAAGTCCATCGGTTACTTCTTGAACGAATTCGGCCTCAGTCATATTGGCACGCAAAGCGTAGTTTGTTGCTTTTTGGTTACCTAAGGTATCCGTAGTTTCTTTACTCATGTTCTTTCCACAAGCAGAACCAGCTCCGTGATCCGGATAAACGATCACGTCATCGTTCAAAGGCATGATCTTGTTGCGTAAGGATTGGAAAAGCGTTGCTGCCAATTGCTCTTGCGTCATGTCAGCTGCTTTTTGCGCCAAATCCGGACGACCAACATCTCCGATGAACAAAGTGTCTCCTGAGAACAAGGCTTTATCTTTACCGTTCTCGTCCTTCAACAGAAAACAGCTACTTTCCATGGTGTGACCGGGAGTATGCAAGATTTCGATTTGAACATTTCCTAATTGGAACGTTTCGCCATCTGTTGCGATATGGGCATCAAAGCTCGTTTTGGCGTTTGGTCCATAAACAATCGTTGCTCCGGTAGCTTTCGCCAAATCAACGTGACCTGAAACGAAATCTGCGTGGAAGTGTGTTTCAAAAATGTATTTGATCTTCACACCATCTTGCTCAGCGCGTTCCAAGTAAGGAGTGATCTCGCGCAAAGGATCAATAATTGCTGCTTCTCCATTGGATGTGATATAGTATGCTCCTTGAGCCAAACATCCAGTGTAAATTTGTTCGATTTTCATGTGTGTGTTTTTTTACAGTTTGTTGATGCAAATTTCGAATGCATCGAAGTTAAAAGAAGTAACCAAAGTTACTAAAAGTGATAATTCAATACAACGTTTATTAGTAACATGTTGGTTTTGTGTATGATGTAACGCTTATTATCATAGGTTCCACCGTCATTTAATTTCGCTACCAATAAGGTTTGTAGCTCTAAACCTTCTAGCTTTTTGGAAAAACTATAGCGTAAATCCAAGTTTGCTTGATAATACGAAGGCATCCCATACTTGTTCAATGCATAGTTCTTTACATCCGGAAGGGAATGATGAGCGAGAGCGATTGAAGTTTTCATGCGGGCTTTCGGGAAAGCGCGTTGATATTTCACGACAAAACTGTGTACATTTCCAAATCCTTCGCTACGCTCTCGCGGTAAAAACGTAAAGAAAGGATCTCGTCCCCATTCACGAGGCATTAAATACCTTCCAGCCTTCGTAATATGATTGTAAGCCACTGTGAATGTAGATTTTTTTTCTTTCCATTCTCCTTTTGCTCCAAATGTCATAGCATGGCTATTTGCAGCTGCATAGGTCTTTTGATGATCTTCATTGCCTCCATGACCAATGGCATCTTGTCGAACCGTTTGACCAGCTAACTCTAAGGTTCGTGTATCTGAAAATGCATGTTTCCAGTTCACTTGTAAAAACGCACTGTTCAAGATCTGATCAATTAAAAGGTCGTGTGCCTGAATGGTCCATGATTCCCCCAATTTGGCCTGATAATCCAGGTATGCTGCGAATCTACTCTCCAAATTACCGGCATAATCACCTTTGGATCCATCTACATTAAAACCTTGCTGGTACAGACCTATAGATTCTCCGGTATAATACCATTTGGTGGTACTTCTCGGTGAGAATGCATACAAATAGGCAGCTTGCAAGCGGTAATTTTTCGAAAAGTAATGATCGAATGTGATTCCTTCTACACCGGTTGGACGCATACGTCCGTCTTGCAGGTTAATGAACGGCGTGTTTACCAATTGTCGTCCAAAGGAAACGTGACCTTTTTTCCAATGGTAATTCAAATACAGTTCTTCCAACCGATCGATGTCATGGTGATTATTCGGATTTTCTATATCGAACAAACCTAACTCGTAGCGATTGGCAACACCGGTTAGTGAATCGACCTCTGATAAATTCGATGAACCAATATTGAATACATAAAATCCACTTACGCCAAATTGAAAGTTGTGGTAGATCGCAGATTCATATTTCAATCCGCCTCCGATGGCATTGGCAAAGTAATCAGTTAACGCCCCCTCATTGATCGTATTCATGAAGAAATAGCGAAAATGTCCTTGGAACGAACCTTTCTTGAATGCTTTCAAAAAGGAGGACGAGTCTGCTACGCGTACATTGTTTCCATTATAGATTATTGGTTCCTCGTTCAGTTCCTGATGTTGTGCCAATAGCATCCCTGCCCATGTGATTATGGGAATAAGAAATAAGTGTTTCATGACTACTTAATGAAATTGATAATCTACTCCGTAAACTTGTGTTAGTAATTGTTGAGAAGCATCTAAAATGATGGCGTTTCCTTCCGGACTTGGTGTTACCGGTGAAGATGCTTTTATATATCCACTCATAACCTGATGTAGCGTAGAGTTGGTATTTTTCGCTTCTTTCACCTTTTTCATACGACACAGCATGTCTTCGGGATCTCCTTCGCGTTCGCAAGCCAGAATGGAGTAGGTAGCTGCAGGATCGATTGGTTGCCCTTTGATCATGATGCTTTCTACACGCTGTCCTTCGGGTTTAAAAGCATAGAATTTCACTTGCATTCCTTTGAATTTCACAACCCAGCCACCAAAGCGTTTCCCGGCGTCTTGCGCGAATACATTATTCAATTCTTTCTCCAGCCAATTGCGCAATTGTTCTCCTGTAACTTTTCCTGTTCGCACGGTGCTATCCACTGGTAACATATCATATATGTAACTGTGGGTGATTGGGATGTTCCCCGTGTCATCCGGTGTGGTTCGTGGCGGACAAAAACGGAAACCGTTCGAAAGAACGATGTCTATTTCTGGAAATTTCCAATGCAAGGCATTCAAGATCATGGTGTCAATCGGATTTTCTACCACGAAATAGCGGTACAAAGGAATGGTTGAATATCCAATAACTTCATGCATTTTGGAGGCATAAGCGGCTTCGCGATCCTGGATCAGTTGCTGCATAGCTCTATCTGGCTTGATGCTTTCTTTGACCTCGTGCAAGAAATAGCTGTCTTTCACCAATTGTCCGTTTTCGAAGGTGAAATCCAATTGTCCAACGAATGAACCAAAAGCTCCCGGTTCAACGATCTTCGCATACGTTCCTTGAATGGGTTTGCGCACGCGTTCGTGCGTGTCACCACCCAATATGTAATCCACTCCTTTACAAGCCGGATGATTAGCTAAAGCAATCTGTTGTGAAAGTCCTAAGTGTCCAATGATCACAACAGCAGCACACGCTTCCTGTTCGCGCAGTACTTCCACATAGTGCGCCAAGTTCTCGTGTGGTTCTGTGTATAAGATGCCTTTTGAATACACCGGCGATTGTCTCAAAGGAACCAAATGATCGGTATATCCTAAAAATCCAATTTTAACGCCATTAACCACCCAGATGTAATAAGGCGGAAAGATCAATTCACCACGTTTTCCTTCTCCTAGATCATGGTACATGTTTGCACATACTTTAGGTGCGGAGAGCTTCCCCAACAATTGCTGCATGCGTTTCTTTCCGTAGATCACCTCCCAGTTGCCGGGTAAGTAGAGATCATAATTTAAATCGTTCAGGATCGGAATAAACGCTTCACCGGTGGTTTCAACGCTCAATTCACTTCCCTGAAACATATCTCCCGTGTCAATCACGAAAGTATGCGGATGTTTTTTTCGAAATTGTTTAAAGAACGTAGCGATGCGCGCGTATCCACCCGTTTTACGAAATACAGCTTTGTCGTTTTCCCAAAACAACTCGTCATGCAATTGCGTCTGACAATGCACATCTGTCGTTTGTAGGATCGAAACCGTTAAGGTATTAGACTTACTTCCGGCGGTTTCTTGAACGTCATTAGCCAACGGGAAATCCAGTTCGTCTTGTTCGGCCATCGCGACTTTACCCGCAAGCAGACCAAGTCCAAGCGCCCCGAAATTCTTCAAAAACTGTCTACGTTGTTTCTCGCTCATTTTTTCTTCTTTTTTGCCGCTTTGATTACTTGAAACGGACCTAATTTATGTTGTTTTTCTGAAAAGCCATCTGCAAAGGGTCCAAATGGATGATCCATTGGTTTTTCCTCGATCTTTGGCCAGTCTTTGGAAAGATCTTTTTTCGGGTGTGGCTGACTGTTCACAAATGCGGCCACATCCCAAGCTTCTTCATTCGATAATTGCGGCGAATCGATTCCTACACCAAATGGCATGTTATAGCGCACGTATCCAGCCAATCGAGACAATCTATATAATCCGGCTCCTTCATTGTATGCATTCGGACCCCAAAGCGGTGGGTAGGCGTATTCGATCTTATCCGGGTTTAGTTGTCCTTGTCCGTCGGCTCCATGGCAACTCGCACATTTGTTGTCATAGATCGCTTTTCCTTTTTCCGTACTAGCCGCGCGTTTCAATAACGGCAGATCGTAGATACCGGCACCTTTTGGTTTGTCGCCCTTTTTCGTGTTTGAACCTAAGAACATAATGTATGCTTTCATGGCTTTCATTTCCCGACTGTTAGGATCTAATGCTTCACCATTCAACGATCTTTCAAAACAGTCGTTGATGCGTTTTTCAATAGTTTCAATAGCGCCTGATCTGGGTCTGTAACGCGGATATCCGTATTTGACAGCAGCATAATTATTTCCCCAGGGTTTCGTTCCTGCATCCAAATGGCAATTCTGACAGTTCAAACCATTCGTGCTTTTGCGGATACTACCATTCGGTCCGAAATATTTAGCGGTATGTGCGATGAGATCTTTTCCGTAATCCAGTTGCTTGCGGACCTTTGCATCCATAACTTTGTCGATATCCGGTGCATACCACATATCCACCATCGCTTCTTGCCAAGCGGAATCTTCAGGTGTCAGCACTTGTTCCACATAAGGAACCGTTTCGATCTTTTCGTGTTTGAAGAAATTGAATTTGGGTTTGTATTCTATGTAGATCACCAAAAACACCATGGCGAAAACCATCAGGATGATGACGCGATTCAGGCGTTGAATGGATGCCAGTAATCGTTCTCTCTCTTTATTTTCCATAGTTCAGTAGCTAAAGTTAATAGAAACCGGAAACGATTCGTGATTAAAAGAATAGTTCTTTTGCGATGATGTAAACACCCATAACCAGAACGAAATAGCCGAATGCGGTTTTCAATTTGGAGCCAGGGATCTTTTTAGAAAGCAAGATACCCATGAAGATTCCAACTACGGATAAAGCGGTGAAAATACTTAACAAGGTCCAGTCGATCACTTCCGCATTTTTCAAATCGCCCGTAAAACCGATCAATGATTTTGCTGCAATGATGAATAGGGAAGTTCCCACAGCCAGTTTCATCGGCATTTTAGCCAACAACACCAAAGCAGGAATGATCAAGAATCCACCTCCGGCGCCAACCAATCCCGTCAATACACCAACCACCGTTCCTTCCAAAAGGATCATCGGATAATTGTAGGTCATGACTGCATTTTCATCCGAAGTTTCAGACTTTTTGGATGGTTTGATCATCGAAATGGACGCCATGATCATGACGATCGCGAACAAAAGCATCAAAGCGATCGGTTTGGTAATTGTAAAACCACCGATTGAAAATAATTCTTCCGGAATATGAGGCATGATAAAGGCACGGGTCAAATACACGGCACCGATCGATGGTACGCCGAAGATCAAAACCGTTTTGAAGTCAACTTTTTTCAACAGGGCATTTTGCACGCCACCGACCAAAGAAGTAGTTCCAACTATGAATAGGGAATAGGCGGTTGCGATCACTGGATCAACTCCCATGATATACACCAAAATAGGAACGGTTAGAATAGATCCGCCGGAACCAATGAGTCCCAAGGAAACACCAACCAATACTGCAAGTACATAACCAATTATAATCATACGACTAACACTTTGTGAGGTTCTTAAAAGTTAATTTGCTCTGTTTCGTTGATGCAAAGTTGAAGCGTACGTCTGTTTTTTAAAGTGACAAAGGTTACACTATCCATCAATTCAACAGGAACCACCTTGTGTTTCAGTTTATTTATTATTCATCGTTGTGAAGATACCCGTAAAAATACAGTGGCCAATTTTCCTTGTGTAACAATTGTCACAGTTCTTGAAAACCTAAGGGAGGATATTTGCACAAAATACCTTTCATGAACGTAGCAGTCTTATTAAAATTCGATGAGAAGGATCAGTACATTTTAGACTACCTAAGAAAAACGATCTTGCCAATGGAGGCAAACGTCCATTTTATTCATGTGGACGCGGTTTCGGGCGAAGTGCCCTTAAAGATGGATGGGTCGATCATTGATAATTGTACGGAATTCGATTTGAGCAAACATTACAAAACGGTTGAAGATCGAAAAAACATCTTACAAGGAGTGATGTCGGCCTTCCCTTACACCAAGGGTGTTGTTGTAGCCGGAAATCCGTTGCAATTCATTACGTATTACACCAAGTTGCATGAGATCGATCTGATCCTTTCCGGTGCTCATGTAACGGACTGGACAGAAGCATTGCAAACATCTTTTGCAGCGCAACTGGTACACAAACTCAATTTGCCTTTATTGTCTGTGAAATGTGATCGTTCGCATGATGAATTGAAAACGATCGGGGTGGTGATCGATGAAAAAGCCATGTCGGGCAAAGATCTGATTTGTTTGGAGCGTATCGCGTGTGCAAATAACGCTACCATTAAATGGATGCATACTTCGGATCACCCGAAAGACCGTGTGGGAAAAATCGATCATCTTCAAGGCCTGAATATGTCTGAAGTAGAGGTGCCGGGATCCGTACACGATCGTGATTTTTATAAGTGTACGAATGAACATAACATCGATCTGTTGGTTGTCTTTCGGGAACAGCCGGGATTCTGGCAAAAACTATTGAATAAAGAATCAAACGATTATCTATTGAATCATTTACAATTACCCCTGTTAATTCTTTAAAAACTGCAAACTATGAATGCCATTTTACAACCTTGGCCTTGGTACGTATCCGGGCCCTTGATCGCTATGGTCATGTTTATCTTGTTGAAGTTCGGGAAGAATTTCGGAATGTCTTCCAATTTGCGCACCATGTGTACGATCGTAGGTGCTGGTAAACGCGTCAGCTTTTTCAATTTCGACTGGAAAAGTCAGAAATGGAATTTATTGGTCGTTCTGGGAGCGATCATCGGAGGATTTGTCGCCTCCCAATTTTTATCAGCGGATACTTCGGTAGCGCTCAATCCAAAAACAATCGCTGCATTGGAAGCACAAGGATTTACGGAAGTTGGAAAAACTATTGTCCCAGAAAAATTGTACGGTATGGAAGCCATCACTTCTTTCAAAGGTATCGCGATCTTATTGATTGGAGGTATTCTAGTGGGCTTTGGTGCGCGTTACGCTGGCGGATGTACTTCTGGTCATGCCATTTCGGGATTGAGCAACCTGCAAGTGCCTTCGTTGATCGCCGTGATCGGATTTTTCATTGGTGGTTTGGTTATGACTCACTTCATTTTCCCATTCCTGTTTTAAGTCTAACAATTCAAACAAACGAGCATGTTGAAGTCATTAAAATTTATTTTGGTAGGGATGGTCTTCGGGATCATCATGTATAAATCCGAAGCGGTTTCCTGGTATCGCATCCATGAAATGTTCCGTTTCGAGTCGTTCCATATGTACGGCATCATCGGAAGTGCACTATTCTTGGGAGTTCTTTCAATTCAATGGATCAAACGTTCTAAAATGAAGAATGTGAATGGTCAGGTGATCTCGATCGAAGACAAGGAGAAAAGCTTCTGGCGCTACATCCTAGGGGGGACGATCTTTGGATTAGGTTGGGCGTTGTCCGGCGCTTGTCCGGGACCAATGTACGTGTTGATTGGAACAGGCGCTATGTCTATCATGATCGTGATCTTCGGAGCGTTAATCGGAACGTTTTTATATGGTGTCTTGAAGGATAGATTGCCTCATTAAGGTATCAAGGTTCTCTGGCTTATTCACTTAAATCAAAATTTTCATAAGCAAGTTGAGTTACAAAAAAAAGGGGCTGTTTCGAAAGAAAAAGCCCCTTTTTGATTTTCATATATCCTTACATACCTGTGATCACGAAATCGGTGCGGCGATTTTTTGCTTTGTTTGCAGCAGAGTCATTTTCTACTTTCGGAACACTTTCGCCAAATCCTTTGGCTTCCATGCGAATTGCTGATATCCCTTGACTTTCCAAGTATTTTTTCACGCCTTTCGCACGACGATCAGATAGATCCAAGTTTTTCGCATCATCACCATCGCTATCCGTATGTCCCTGGATCATAATAGTGATATTCGGGTTACTCTTCAAATAGCGCGCAAATTCACGCAAAATGAACTTCGATTTCTCGCTCAATACATCTGAGTTGTAATCGTACAAGATATCGTTGATGGTGTAGGCTTCACCCACTTTCAATTCTTTAACCGCCAATTCATTCGAAACGCGCTTGTTCTTATCCGCTATTTCTTCTTTGGTGATCAATTTAGAATCAAAAGCAGCACCTTCCTTCTTCACGGAAAGCATGATGTCTTGCGGCTTTTCTTGTTTTACAACTACTGCAAATTTCCCATCGTTCCCGTTCACTTTTACGCTTTCCACTTTTTCAGAATTCGCATAAGCGATCTCGATCGTAGCATTTTCTACTGGATTTCCATTCGGGTCTTTCAAGTCACCTTTTAAGATCGTCACCGGTTTTGGACGTGCATCTTCGTACAATTCAAAGCTGTAGATATTCCAGTTGCCACCAACGCGAGATGAGAAGTAAGCCAATTTTCCGTCAGTGGACACGAACAAGCCCAATTCGTCTTCTTTGGTGTTGATCGGATAGCCAATATTCACCGGTTTTCCCCACACACCGTTTTCTTCACGCATGTAGTAAATATCGGTTCCTCCAACTCCTTTACGGTCATCCGACACGGAAGAAACGAAGTACAAAGTTTCACTATCCTGGTGTAGGAACGGACTCTTGTCTTTTCCGGCCGTATTGATCTCGTTGAATGGAGTAGGCGTGCCCCACGTTCCGTCTTCGTTGCGTTTCACCATAAATACGTCGTTATCGCGCGTACTTGGACGATTTGCCGTAAAGAACATGGTTTGCCCATCAGCCGACATCGAAGGTTGTCCTTCCCAGCCATCCGGTGTATTGATCTTTGGACCTAAATTCACCAATTCTGTCCATTCATAGTCGTTTGGATTCGGACCGATCTTGTTGAAGGTCGTAGAGTACAAATCGCAGTTCAAGTAAGGCTTTCCGTAGATCTCAGTCTTTTTACAGGCGCAGATGATCATTTCCTTGTTATCCACCGACATGGTTGCGGCACCATAACTATCGAAGGCACCGGTATTGAATGGTGCTTTGAAAGATGTTCCAGATGTAAATAGTCCGGTTTCGTCTTTGCGCTCGGAATAGGTGTAAATCTCTTTCCAATTACTTACCATGTCGCCCAAATTCTTCATGTCCTGCTTGCGTGTAAAGAACATAAATAAGTTGTCTGGCGAGATCATTGGGAAATACTCGTCGTTCGCTGAGGATACGTTTGGTACCATCGTCGGGTTGAACGGAACTTCTTTGGAAAGGATTTCTTGTTCTTCTTTGTTGGTAGCCAAGAATGATTTCACATCCGCCAATTTTTGAGCGTAATCGTCGCTGTATCTGGAATTGTCATCGCTTTTAAAAGCAGCAAACTTTTCGAACCATTTCGCAGCTACATCTTTTTGATCTTGAGAGTAGTTGATCACCCCCAGGTAGTAGTACATGTCCGAATGGTAGTCGTTGCAGAATTCAACCGCTTTTTCGAACATCTCCTCTGCTTTGGCAAAACTTTTATCTCCCAATGCAGGATTCGGGTTTGATTCGTAATATTTCACACCGCTGTTGTAGGCGTACAATCCGTACTCATAATACACGCCGGCATTATCCGGAGCAGCTTCCATGGCTTTGTTGAAGTTGTCCACAGCCGTTTTGGCATCCGATGCATTGGCGCCAGCAGTGATATACTTTTGGATCTTTTTATCAGGTGGAAGACATGACGGATCTTCTTCCTGTGCGCAGCTAATTAGGGATATTGAACAAAATAATAGGGAGAGGTTCAAGTATCTTTTCCACATAAGCATTGAATCAATTTTTAATAAATACAGTTCCGGTTGGCAACAATCGTACCGAAAGTCTATACCGTGAAAAATGAAAAAAGTTACCCCGTTTTGAAAAAAATGTGGCTGTTTTTTGGAATAACCTCTAGCTAGTCCGCGATTGAATCGCGCACTAGCTAGGGAGGATGATTAATCTTCCCCCTCCAAAGGGGGAGACAGAACGGACATCGCAAAGATATTTGGTTTAAAAAAAGAAAAAAACTACTTCTTTCGAGCGATCATGATCCCATCGCGGATCGGTAACAAGACATTCTCCACGCGATCATCTTCCTGGATCAAACGGTTGAACTCTTGCAACAAGGCCGTGTCTTTGTCGATTTTACCTTCCGTTTGCACTACTTTGCCCGACCACAGCACGTTATCGGCTAAGATCACTCCGCCCGGACGGACTTTGTCGATCACCATGTGGTAATAGTTGATGTAATTCTGCTTGTCGGCATCGATGAACACGAGGTCAAAAGTTTCCTCCATGGCCGGAATTACTTCCATGGCGTTCGCAATGCGGTAGTCGATCTTTTCACCTAAAGGACTTTCAGCCAAATACTCGCGTACAAAGTCTTCTAATTGCGCGTTCACATCGATCGTGATCAATTTTCCATCAGCTTGTAATCCTTCTGCCAAACACAGAGCACTGTAACCGGTGTACGTACCGATTTCCAGAATAGATTTTGGTTGCAGCATTTTCGACAACATACTTAACACGCGTCCTTGAAAATGCCCGCTGAGCATACGCGGTTGCAAGATGCGCACGTGGGTGTCTCGGTTCAATTTTGCTAGTAACAACGATTCCGGACTGGTGTGGTCGCAGCAGTACTTGTCTAGTTCAGCGCTAATGAATTCCATGTGCTCAAAAAATTATTCTTTTCCAATTAAATATTCCCAATCCTTGATGGGTTCAAACAATGCCTGCGACGCGATCGTTTTTGGGTGCCACAAGGTGGATTCTGCGGCGATCTCTTTCAAATTGTCCGGACAAACATCCTCGCGCACATAGATCTGATTGATTCCCAGATCGCTGGCCGCAACCAATCGGTATCCTTTTTTTCGTCCCAATTCCTGCATGGCCTTCGCCGATGCGCCGTGGTAGATCGGGTGTTTTCCCGGATACACATAGTCAGGATCGTAAGGCACTACGATGTTTTGATTACCGAATTCGGTATGCGTTTCGATTACTACCACTTTCGGACTGGCAGCGCTTAGCGCGTCCCACATCCAATAATCGTTTCCGTCAATATCGATCGACAACAATTCGAAATCGCCTTGAATCCCATTTTTTGTCAATAATTCATTGATATTTTCGCGTTTCACGAAGGCTTGCACATAGCGCGGTTTCGGGTGGTAAGGCGTCGGGATCTTCTTATAGAATCGCTCACCGCGTTTGATCAAAGCCGGATCACCTTCCAGAAACAGTCCGCTCCAACCAAAATGTACGGCCAAATTGCTGCAATTGCTGTTGATCCCGTCGTTTGCGCCGATCTCAACAAAAGTTTTGGATCCTTCGCCGATCAATGAAAAGATGTACAGTAAAATTCCATCTTCCTCGAATTGCGAGAACACTTTGTAACCTGAAGATTCAATAGGAGGCAAGCATCCTTGAAGTTGAAACGCTTTGTATTGTTGCATGAGTGCTCGCTGCTGGATGCCAACACCCGGATGCAATGCTTGCCGGTGCAACCATTTGCTGAAATACAGCTTGATGAAATTTTTCAAGATTCTCACAAAGCGAAAATAGGAAAATCCGCCGCAACACAGACCAATGTTCGGCAGTTTCGGGAAGAACTAAGCAAACTTTACCCTTTACGCACAAACAACTTCGGGAAATAACGCCCTGTCTTACGCTGATAATCTTTGTAGGCAGGGTATTTGGATGCCGTGATCTCTTCACTGAAATTGGAGCTGCCGTAGAACAAGAGGATCAGAAGTACTGGACCTGCGGCAGACCAATTAGCCCAACTTTCACTGGCTACTACAGAGAAGAAGTAGAGGGTCACCCAAACGCTTTGTTCGGCCAGGTA
>JBMLQF010000036.1:0-4407 GCA_049241705.1 Fluviicola sp.
GGAGCACGTCAAAAGAACATAGGCTGGCGGATTGATTACTTTTTAGTTTCAGAATCATTTATCCCAAGAATAAAAGAGGCGTTCATTTTAAATGATGTTATGGGATCCGATCATTGTCCGGTTGGGATAATCATTCAGTGACCCTTTTTCTTTTACCTTTGCCGCATAAATCATACACATGAAAGTCACCGGTTTCTCCTTTGTTAAAAACGCGATCATTTACGATTATCCAGTGGTGGAAGCCATTCGCTCCATCTTGCCGATCTGTGATGAGTTCGTGGTTGCCGTAGGAAAATCGGATGATGAAACACTTGAATTGATCCGTTCGATCGATCCTGAGAAAATTCGCATTGTGGAAACCGTGTGGGATGAGTCTTTGCGCGAAGGAGGTCGTGTTTTGGCCATTGAAACTGATAAGGCTTTCAAAGCCATTTCAAAAGATTCGGATTGGGCCTTTTACATTCAAGGTGATGAGGTAGTGCATGAAAAATACTTGCCCGTGATCCGCGAAGCAATGGAGAAATACAAGGATCATAAGCAAGTGGATGGACTTTTGTTCCATTACAAACATTTCTACGGTTCGTACGACTATGTCGGGGCCTCAGCGTCATGGTATCCGAACGAGATCCGTGTGATCAAAAACGATCCAAGCATTTATTCCTATCGCGATGCGCAAGGTTTTCGCAAAGGCGATGATAAAAAATTAAATGTCGTTCCGATCGAAGCTTACATGTATCACTACGGCTGGGTGAAAGCGCCAAAAGCCATGCAACGGAAACAAGAGAATTTCAATAAGTATTGGCACGACGATCAGTGGGTGGAAGAACATGTGGTCAAAGCCGAAGAATTCGATTACGAAGGACACGTGCGTGAATTGGAATTGTTTACGGAAACCCATCCCGCAGTCATGTTGGACCGCATCAAACGCTTGAACTGGAAATTTTCTTACGATATCTCTAAGCGCAAAAAGAGTACGAAAGACAAGTTGAAAGGATTTTTAAAAAGCATTGGTTGGGATACCACCTACCGCAATTACACAGTCGTGAAAGTCAAGTAATAGTAGTTTTGCTGAATTGTTGATCACCTTCATGAACAGTGTTAACAACTATGTTCATTCACTCTTTGTAACTTAATCTCAAAATTTCCGCTCTTAGCGAGAACCACTTTTGTATCTTTGTTTTTATGGAAGAACAACAAGCACCGAATTCCCGGAGAACGGGAGCGCGTACGCGTAATGTGATCACCCCTTTGGCAAATGAGATGGGCCGTGTGCCTCCTCAAGCTGTAGAGGTGGAACAAGCCGTTCTGGGAGCTATGATGTTGGATAAAAATGCCGTTACGGATACGATCGATATGCTTTCATCGGAAAGTTTCTACGATCCGAAACACCAATACATTTATGGCGCGGTGCGCGACTTGTTCGGTACTTCCAATCCGATCGACTTGTTGACCGTTACACAACGCTTGAAGGACAAAGGCGAATTGGAAGCCGCCGGTGGTGTGGTGTACATTTCTTCCCTGACGCAACGCGTGGCTTCATCTGCGCACGTGGAATACCATGCGCGTATCATTGCGCAGAAGTACATTCAGCGCGAACTCATTCGCATGTGCTCGGAAACCTTGCGCGATGCGTACGACGAAACTTCGGATGTGTTTGAATTGTTGACCAAAGCTGAAGGACAATTGTTCGGGATCGCGGAGAACAACATGAAAAAATCGATCGCAACCATGCAAACGGTGGTAAGCGAAGCGATCCAGGAAATTGAAACAGCATCTAAAAATAAAGAAGGACTTTCAGGAGTTCCAACCGGTTTCCGCGGCTTAGATGCCCTCACTTCCGGATGGCAACGTTCGGATATGATCGTTATCGCGGCGCGTCCGGCGATGGGAAAAACGGCTTTCGTACTTTCCATGGCGCGCAATACGGCGGTCGATTACAACATGGGTGTGGCGATCTTCTCGCTCGAGATGTCGAATGTACAGCTCGTAAAACGTTTGATCGCTTCCGAAGCGCGTATCTCTGCCGAGAAATTGCGTAAAGGAAACCTCGAAGATCACGAATTTCAACAATTATATACCCGCGTTTCCAAACTGTCTACAGCGCCTATTTTCATCGACGATACGCCCGGTTTGAGCGTGTTCGACTTGCGTGCAAAATGCCGCCGTTTGAAAATGCAGTACGACATCCAAATGGTCATCATCGATTATTTGCAGCTGATGTCGGCCGGAGGTGGTAAAGGAACCGGAAACCGCGAACAAGAGATCTCAACCATCTCGCGTTCCATCAAAGAGATCGCCAAAGAATTGAATATTCCGATCATCGCCCTTTCGCAGTTGAGCCGTTCCGTGGAAACACGTGGTGGCGACAAACGTCCTGTCCTTTCCGACTTACGTGAGTCCGGTGCGATCGAGCAAGATGCCGATATCGTTGGGTTCTTGTACCGTCCGGAATATTACGGCTTGTTACAGAACGAAGACGGCTCCTCGAATCAAGGAATTGGTGAGGTGATCATCGCGAAACACCGTAACGGTGCCTTGGATACCGTGCGTATGCGTTTCGTGGGACAATTTGCGCGTTTCGAAAACATGGAAGATACCTATGCTTCAGGTGGAGATTTCAACCCATCGTCGATGTCGGCCGGAATGACCGTGAACACGTGTTTCGATGAGTCACCTCGCACCATTACGCGCGGATCGAGCATGAACAACTTGCCGGACGATGATTTCAGCTCCAGCGATGAGGTGCCTTTCTGATCCAATGGTTAAAAAATGAAAAGGAGTTTGCAGAGATTATGATTTGCTGCTATCTTTCAGAACGATATACCACGAAATTATGCGTTTAACCCTCGTACTTTTCTTTTTGTTGCTTGCCCAATGGTCGAGTGCCAGTTCCATTCTGGTGCCGATGGACAACCGCCAAACGAATCACTTGAAAGCGTACGGCGTGTCGTTCTGGGTCTTGGAAAACGACGTGGTCATGGAGTGGTTGCTCAACTACCGCGGAGGTTCCTTTTTGTTTCCGAATCTCAAATCCATCGAAGAGGAATTGATCATTCGCGGGGTTAGCTACGAAGTGCTCTCAGACGGACAAGTGAATGCGATCCGCACCGAGATCGGGAATCCGGAAACGAACATGGAGATCGTACAATTGGAGAAAGCGCCCAAAATTGCCGTGTATACGCCGAGTTCCGCTTTGCCGTGGGACGACGCCGTTACGATGGTGTTGGAATACGCCGAGATTCCCTACGACAAGATCTACGATTCAGCGATCGTGATGGGCGTGCTGCCGAAATACGATTGGCTGCACTTGCACCACGAAGATTTTACCGGTCAATATGGCAAGTTCTACAGCGCCTTCCGCAATGCACCGTGGTACGTGCAACAAGTGGAAGATGCCGAAGCAGACGCGAAAATGTTGGGCTTCGAAAAAGTATCCCAGCTCAAACTGGCCGTAGCGAACAGCATCCGCAATTTCGTGATTGGTGGTGGGTTCTTGTTCACGATGTGTTCCGGAACCGACAGTTTCGATATCGCACTCGCGGCGCATGCCACCGACATTTGTGAACGGATGTTCGACGGCGATCCACGCGATCCGAATTGTCAGCAAAAACTCGATTACAATTACAGCTTCGCCTTCAAGGATTTTACCTTGTACCAAGATCCAATGATGTACGAGTATTCCAATATTGATGGCACCGATCTGCATCGGATTCCGGAATCACAAGACGTGTTCACGCTCTTCGAATTTTCAGCCAAATGGGATGTAGTACCGACCATGTTAACGCAATGTCATACAGATGTGATTCCAGGATTCATGGGGCAAACAACCGATTTTCGTCGCGAATTGATCAAGCCAAATGTACTTGTAATGGGGCAGAATGAGAGTCTGAAGACTGCGCGTTATTTGCACGGCGAAATGGGGCAGGGCACCTGGACATTTTACGGCGGACACGATCCGGAAGATTACCAGCACAAAGTGGGCGATCCACCAACCGACCTCAACTTACACCCCAATTCTCCGGGCTACCGCCTGATCCTCAACAACATCCTCTTCCCGGCTGCGAAGAAGCAGAAGCGGAAGACGTAGGGGGGAGAGAAGTTAAGAACCACAAAATTGAAATAATTGCTATTTTTAGGAGGCCTCCAATTTTGGTGCTTATTCTTCCAATTTGGGTAGATAGGTCTCGTTTTATGGCGGTTATATATAAGTTATGCATAATTACAGAAACCCTCAAAGATGATAGAAATACCAAAGTTCCACGAAACGTTCATACCAATATTAAAAGTTCTCGAAAACGGAGAAACATTGAATACACGTGAATTATATCAACTAGTAATTGAGAAATTTTATTCCAACTTGTCTAAGGATCAATTAGAGCAAAAGACGAAAAGCGGTGACACATTAAT
>JBMLQF010000037.1:0-12271 GCA_049241705.1 Fluviicola sp.
CTTAAATGAACAAACTTGGGCAGGACTTTCAGCTGAGTATAAAGGTATCTATTACTCGCCCACTGAACATCCTGAAAACAACGACACGATTGACGGCCGCATCATTCAATGCTTTGTCAGTCATGTAAAACCTGTTCAAGTGGAATGTTACGAAGAAGATTATGAGACAATAATCGATCGGTTCGTCGACTTACCTCAAGACTCGAGTATTGCATACACTAGCTTGTTCAACTACTCAAGTTATCAGTTTTATCCGTTGGAATTGGAGCCTAACAACATGGGCTTTTACAACAATTTACTGGACATAGAACCCTATGGAGAATTGGACGAAACAACTCAGCCTTACATTCCAGAGGCACATCAATTGATGCGTAACCGCGATCAACAAGGAATTGAAAATGTTATCAATGATGCCGTAGCGGTTTTCCGCAAATACGAAGTAAAAAATGAATTACCGGCGGAATGGATCAGTAAATACCACATCAAGCATAACTTTCAATTGCCGACATATATGCTTATCGATACGTATTTGGACGGATATGAAGATTTCAGTGTTTCCAATTTGGAATCCGAAATTCGTATTAAAGATGATCAAATCAACGAACCTGAAATGATCGTTGGTGGCTATGATTCCAATGCATTCAGTAATTTGATTGACAACATAGGAGACGCCTATCACTACATTCCTTTTCCTTATCAGCACTGGATCTATATCATGATTGGAGCGATTCTGGCCATGTTCTTCCTGATCTTCGAATTCTCAAATATCTTGTCCTTTGCGATCAGTATTCCAATTGGTGGAGCCATCTTGATCCTCAACGTGCTCATTGCGATCTTTTTAGACCCATCCTTCTCGAATGAATTATCGGGAATGCGTTTTGTTAGTACGATCCTGATGGTCAATGCAGCTGTATTCCTTACTTTGTCGCTATGGAGCTTGAGCAATGGTATTTCTAAAAAGATCGCCACGATCGCAGTGCTTTTCGGCTACCTGATCGCGCCTTTCATACCAATCGTCAGTCTTTTCTTTTTGGATAGTATCTTCTCTAGCTTAAAAGCTGATCCATGTTATGAGTACTCCTACGATATCAATCACAGCATTTTCATGAACTGGATGCGACCGGATGTTTGTTTGATCGCCGGAATCATTGCGCTTGCCTGCTACTTCCGTGTTGTCAGAAGATATCATGCCAAAGCCGAGTAATTAAGGACGCAGGAAGAATTTACCGTCAGGTTCGAACTGCCATTCAGTTTCTGGAAAATCTTGTGTTGAAAGGTCTTTGATCACTTGCAACACGCGTTTTGCCGGATCGAAAGTTGGTCCACCCTCGCCTAATTGTTGGATCGGCATGATCTCTCCACGCACAAAATCTCCCTTGCGCGTGAGGTACAATTTGTAGATGGGCGCAATTCCGTTTGGTCCCGATAAACTGAAACGTGCATACGTTGCAAAATTCCCCATGGAATAGGTAATGAACTTGCCTTTGTACGAATCAACTCCACGAGTAACGTGCGGCCCGTGACCCAGAATCACATCCGCTCCGGCATCGATCATTACACGAGCGAATTCATAGACATTTCCACGATCCTCCCCCAAAAAGATCTCTTTTTGTTTTGGAACATGTTGCTTGGATGAACCTTCCGCTCCTCCATGGAATGAAACGATCACGATATCACAGTAGCTATTCAATTCCTTTACGATCGCTGCTACTTTTTCGTAATCGTTTAAACGCAAACAAGCTGTATTAGGCGAAACGGCAGTCATTCCTACCACAATTCCTTTTACGTGGAAAGTATCTTTTGGACAGGTTTCCAATCCGGCAAAGTGAATGCCTTTTTCTTTCAGAACGCGTTGTGTGTTATCGCGACCTGTTTGACCGAAGTCCCCCATGTGATTATTGGCTACAGATAGCAGGTCAAATCCGGCTAATTTCAGGTAATCGACCATGTATTCCGGCTGACGAAACGCATAACACGTCTTCGGATCAGAACATTTCTTCACGTCACCACCCGAATTCAAAACAGTACCTTCCAAGTTGCCAAAAGTGATATCTGCCGCTTGCAAGAATGCGTTGACCGGTTCCAGGATGTTGTTCCCTGGTAAGTATTCCGGTCCCGGATAATTTGTTCCAAGCATCATATCTCCCACAGCGATGAGGGTGATCAAGGTGTCTTCTTCCACTTGATTTTCAGCCTGCTGTTTTGTCTGTTTTTCAGTAGATGCTGATTTCGGCAAATAAAAATATCCCGTGATCAATACCGGTATCAAAGCCAGAGAAAAAAGTGCCGTTTTAGGTTTAGACATGCGCATAAATACGAACAATAGATTGTACATACCACAAAGTTAGCGAATTAAGTGTGAGTGGTATCAACTTCTGTTGAAGGATATAAACAGACAAGCGTTCATGAATCAATTAAACAAAACCGTCCGGATCCAGTCAATTTTCACGTCCTAAAACATGCCTAAAAGTCAAAAAACCACTACCTTTGCGCCCATCTTCTAATTGAGAAAAACAATATCCATGACCGTACAAGAAATACGTCAGCTTTATTTTGATTTTTTTGCGTCGAAAGACCACCAGATAGTTCCATCTGCTCCGATGGTTGTTAAGAACGATCCAACACTGATGTTTACCAACGCCGGTATGAATCAATTCAAGGATTTCTTCTTAGGGAATTCCGTTCCGAAGCACCGCCGTGTAGCTAACTCACAAAAGTGTTTGCGCGTATCGGGTAAACACAACGACTTGGAAGAAGTTGGTGTTGATACTTGCCACCACACCATGTTCGAAATGTTGGGCAACTGGTCTTTTGGAGATTATTTCAAAGAAGAAGCAATTGCTTGGGCATGGGAATTATTGACAGAAGTCTATAAGATCCCGAAAGATCGTTTGTATGTAACGGTTTTTGAGGGTGACGACAAAGATGGCGTGCCGAAAGATCAGGAAAGTTATGATATCTGGAAACGTTTTATCGCGGAAGACCGCATTATCCTCGCATCTAAAAAAGATAACTTCTGGGAAATGGGCGATACAGGTCCATGTGGTCCATGTACGGAAATCCACGTGGACAACCGTCCGGAAGCTGAACGTGCGAAAGGTGACGGAAAGAATTGGGTGAACCAAGACCATCCGCAAGTGATCGAGATCTGGAACAACGTATTCATGCAGTTCAACCGAAAGGCTGACGGTAGCTTGGAGCCACTTCCTGCTACACACGTAGATACCGGGATGGGCTTGGAGCGTTTAGCGATGACCTTACAGGGAAAAACGTCGAATTACGACACCGATCTTTTCCAAACCTTGATCCAGCACATGGAAAAAGTTTCCGGGAAAGCTTACGGACAAACTGAAACTACAGATATCGCCTTGCGTGTAATTGCTGACCACGTGCGTGCTATTGCGTTCTCCATTGCAGATGGACAATTACCGAGCAATACAGGTGCTGGTTATGTGATCCGTCGTATTTTGCGCCGTGCGGTGCGCTACGGATACCAAACTCTGGGATTGAAAGATCCATTCTTAGCAGGACTGTCACAGGTTTTGGCTGATTCCATGGGAAATCCGTTCAACGAATTGATCGCACAACGCGAATTGATCGAAAAAGTGATCCGCGAAGAGGAATTGAGCTTCTTCCGTACTTTGGAACAAGGGATCAAACGCATCGAGGCATTGATGGAGCAAGTAAAAGCTTCAGGCAAAACTGTTTTGGATGGAAGTTCTGTTTTTGAACTATACGACACGTTTGGATTTCCATTCGATTTAACAAGTTTGATCGCTCGCGAGAATAACCTTTCCGTTGACGAAGATGGATTCCAACAAGAATTGAACAAACAAAAAGACCGCTCACGCGCAGCAACGGCGATCGAAACAGATGATTGGGTGATCTTGCGCGATGACACGGATGAGGAGTTCGTAGGATACGATCAAACAACTGTGAACGTGCATGTGGTGAAATACCGCAAAGTTTCTCAGAAACAACGTGCGTTTTACCAATTGGTATTCAACTTAACGCCTTTCTACCCGGAAGGTGGAGGTCAAGTTGGTGACCAGGGCCGTTTGTATAACGATTCAGAGAGCATTCAGATCTTCGATACGAAAAAAGAGAACAACCTGATCGTTCATTTGAGCGAGACGTTACCAAGCGATCCATCCAAAGCATTTACGGCTGAAGTGAATGTGAATCGTCGCAGATTGTCGGCTTGTAACCACAGTGCAACTCACTTATTACATCACGCGCTTCGCACCGTACTTGGGACTCATGTGGAACAAAAAGGATCCTTGGTTTCTCCGGAATACCTACGTTTCGACTTTTCGCATTTCTCTAAAGTAACGGATGAAGAATTGGCACAGATCGAGCAATTGGTGAGTGCAGCAATTCGTGAGAACATTTCTTTGAATGAGAAACGCAATGTACCGATGGAAGTAGCAACAGAGATGGGTGCTATGGCCTTATTCGGTGAAAAATATGGAGATACCGTACGTGTAATCCAATTTGGTGAATCTGTGGAATTGTGTGGAGGAACTCACGTGAGCAGTACCGGACAGATCGGTTTGTTCAAATTGCGTGCTGAGTCGGCAGTAGCTGCTGGTGTACGTCGTATCGAAGCAATCACCAATGAAGCGGTCGAAAACTATTTTGCGCAGCAGGAAACTACCTTACGTGCAATTAACGACACCTTGAGAAATCCAAAGGATGTAACGAAGGCCGTTGAAGATCTGGTTCAAAAAAATGCCGAATTGCAAAAGCAAGTGGAGCAGTTCAAAAAAGAACAAGCACGTTTGGTGAAAGGCGAGTTGAAACAAGCGATCATTTCAAAAGGAGATTATCAATTCTTGGAGGCGAAAGTAAATCTCGATGCCGGACAAGTGAAAGATTTGTTGTTCCAATTGAAAGGTGAAACAAATCGTTTGGTTGCAGTGATCGGTTCTACAGATGCCGATAAATGTGCGATCAGTATTTTCATAGATGAATCACTCGTTGCTGAAAAAGGCTGGAATGCTGGAGCTATGGTAAAAGCTGTTGGACCGCACATTCAAGGTGGCGGAGGTGGACAAGCCTTCTTCGCAACTGCAGGTGGTAAACTGGCTTCAGGAATCGATGCAGCCTTGACCGAGATCAAGGAGAAACACTTGAATTAATGGGTACGAAGCCGAAACATACGGCATTGTTGCTCACATTTTACTGGCCGCCATCCGGTGGTCCCGGTGTTCATCGTTGGTTGCGTTTTTCGCGTTTCTTTCATGAAAATGATTGGAAATTACATATCTACGCTCCGGAAGATGCTGCTTGGCCGATGATGGACCCAGCTTTGGAAAAAGAAGTGGCTCCGGAAGTAACGGTTATACGCAGAAAGATCTTCGAACCACATAAATTGATTGGAAAATCGAACAACCCGAACAAAGGCGGTGGTATCACGAAGCAAAAGAAAAGTTCGTGGTTACAGGAATTGATCATCTGGACCCGTGGAAATATTTTCATTCCGGACGCTCGGGTGTTTTGGATCAAACCAAGTATTCGTTTTCTGAAAAGCTATTTGAAAGAACATCCGGAAATCGATACGCTGATCTCGAGTGGTCCACCACATAGCATGCACTTGATCGCACGCGCTTTGAAAAAGGAATTCCCGCAACTAAAATGGGTGGCCGACTTTCGTGATCCTTGGACAGAGATCGATTATTACCACGAATTGCGCATTGGCAAAACTGCTGATCGGATTCAAAAAAAACTGGAAAAAGCTGTTTTAACCGAAGCTGATCTTGTTATTTCGATCGGCGCGAATTGTGCGGAAGGTTTGGCACGAATTGGCAACAGACCAGTTGAAGTATTCACGAATGGGTTTATCTTCCCAAGCTTCGATCCAAAGGCGGTTAACTTGGATGAACCCTTCACCATAGCTCATATGGGTTCGATGTCCTTTGCTCGCAATCCGGAGGTAATGTGGCAGGCATTGGCTGAATTAATCACAGACAAACCAGAGATTGCTGACGACCTTGAAGTGAAATTGATCGGACCAGTTGATTATGAAGTCTTGGAGCGCGCCAAACATTACGGACTAGAAAAATTCATCAAGCACAATCCTTTGGTGTCGCATGCCGAAAGTATTGCCCTACAGCGATCAGCACAACTCTTATTGTTGGTTGCAAATCGATCCGGAAATGTCAAAGGCATTCTGACCGGCAAGTTCTTCGAATATTTGGGAGCAAAACGTCCTATTTTGGCTATCGGTGAACACGAAAGTGATCTGGAAACGGTGATGAACGATACGCATTCCGGCATTTTCGTAGGCTACGACGATGTAGCCGAAACTAAAGCATTTCTGCTTGAATCCTGGGAGGCTTACCGCCATGGAAACTTGTATAGTCAATCCGTGAATACCGAACAATTCGATTCGGCGCATATCACCCATAAGCTCATCGCTCGATTGAACTCCTTGTAGTTCGACCCCTTTGAGGGCCAAGTTTCAAAAAGAGTAAAATCAGCTTTGTTCATGACCTAGGTCATAATTCACGGATATCACATAACTTAACTTTGTGGATACTAAAAAATAGAATCCATGAACACCACATCAGCTACTTATCTTGTTCCCGTAGATTTTACTCCCGCATCGGTTAGCGCGATCCGCTTTGCAATCGATCTTTCGAAAAACGAGGCCGACGAGATTGTACTCCTTCACGTAATTAAAAGCGATCGCGAACGTCATCAAACTGAATTGACCATGCAGGGATTCGCAGCTGAACACGCAAGTGATTACAAGGGTAAATTGACAACCAAAATCATAGAAGGAGCTTTAACCCAGGAAATTGAAGAGGCCGTAAAAATTCTTGGTATTGACTTGGTAGTCCTTTGTACACATTGTATTACCGGACTTGGGAAAGTATTCAGGAGTCATGCTTTCAAGATCGTTGAAGACATTAGCGTTCCATTGATCATCGTTCAAAAAGAAACGGTATTCCAAAATATTAAAAAGATCATGATGACCATCGACTTAGAGCGTGAAAGTGTTCAAATTGTACGAATGGCGGCCAACTTGGCGAAAATGTTCAACTCGGAAATCATCTTGGTGGCAAAAGAGCATAAGGATGCAGATTTTAAACACCGTCAGGATATCAATTTGGCAGTATGCCGCAAAGTACTTCAAGAGCATAACATTGCCCATCGCTTTATACTTGTTGACGGGAATGACTTTATTGGCAACATTTTCAAATTAAGTCAGGAAGAAAAGATAGATCTATTGGCTGCCACATATTACCAGCAACACGTACATATTTTCACAGAATCATTTGTTCAGACATTAGCCTACAATGATTTCCATATTCCATTATTGACCATGGATGAAG
Organism: Fluviicola sp.; assembly: GCA_049241705.1. Taxonomy (GTDB): domain Bacteria; phylum Bacteroidota; class Bacteroidia; order Flavobacteriales_D; family Crocinitomicaceae; genus Fluviicola. The sequence continues at coordinate 7,341 of JBMLQF010000037.1, forward strand.
AATCCACACACCGCGGAACCCAATTCGGGGCAATGTGGGGATAACTTGAAGATTAAAATGAGATTCGTTACGCTTTTGAAGCTCTCGGATTGGCAAACATACTTACGTCGGAACCGGTGATTTTGTGTCCGCACAAGATCACCAAACGTTCCACAATATTGCGCAATTCACGGATGTTTCCTGTCCAATCTGTCTCTTTCAAAGCTTCAAGAGCATCATCAGTAAATTCCTTGCGTGGAACGCCGTGTTCATTGCAAACCAATGTTAGGAAATGCTCGGCCAATAATGGAATATCGTCTCGGCGTTCGTTCAATGAAGGAACATGTATTAAAATGACAGCTAAACGGTGATACAAATCCTCGCGGAATCGTCCTTCTTCGATCTCTTTGCGCAAGTCTTTGTTGGTTGCCGCCAAAATACGTGTGTCTATCTTGATATCGCGTTCGCTTCCCACGCGTTGGATCACATTCTCTTGTAATGCGCGAAGTACTTTTGCTTGAGCAGCCAAACTCATATCACCGATCTCGTCTAGGAACAAGGTTCCGCCACTGGCCAATTCAAATTTTCCTTTTTTATCTTTTACGGCAGAAGTAAAGGCTCCTTTTTCGTGTCCGAACAATTCGCTTTCGATCAACTCCCCTGGAATTGCAGCACAGTTAACCTCCACAAATGGCATTTTCTTTCTATTAGACAAGTCATGCAGCGATCGAGCAACCAATTCTTTTCCGGTTCCATTACCTCCCGTGATTAGAACGCGAGCATCAGAAGGCGCCACTTTTTCGATCATTTCTTTGATCTTCATGATCCCCTCTGTTTCTCCAATAATAGAAGACCCTTTGAACTTGCGAACCGTTGATTTCAATTGCTTCGTTTCTTCAACCAAAACCACTCGGTCCTTTGCATTGCGGATAGTCACCAAAATACGGTTCAGATCAAGTGGCTTTTCAATAAAATCAAAAGCACCTTTTTTGATGGCTTCTACTGCCGTCTCAATATTTCCGTGTCCGGAGATCATGATAACCGGTGTGTCGATCTTTGCTTGATTCAACGCATCGAGCACTTCCATTCCGTCCATCTGTGGCATCTTAATATCACAGAAAATGATGTCATACAAGGTATTCTTGGCTTTCTCCAAGCCTTCTACCCCATTCTCTGCTTCATCGACTTGAAAATCTTCAAATTCCAAAATCTCGCGCAATGCTCTGCGGATCGCACGTTCGTCATCGATGATTAAGATCTTTGCCATAATACTGCTCTAAAATGTGGTTGTGAAGATAAACAATCAGAACGAAACAACAGAAACTCTTAGAATTTCCCTTCGCTGATCAAACGCAAAACGCCCTCTTTCAATGAAGATGATGAAATGATCACACGCTTTATACCCAACTTATCAAGCACCCATTCTGTTTTCAGCGCTGCAATTGGTGCCATTCTACGACGAATCGGGATGATGAAAGGGTGTTGCTCCCGTTGTTCTTGCGTTGAAGCCAAGATCCAATCCAGTTCATCATGTAAGGAAGCTTTGTCTAATTGGATCAATTGCATGCCGGTTGGAAACTCCAACTGATGGATCATCTCGTAAAAGGTCTCAAAACTACCACTGGCCCCAACCAACAAAGAAGTCGGTGGAAAAGCTTCCAACTCAGTTCCAGCTTGTTCAAACCAATCTAGAAGCTGCTGTTTGTCAGATTCCGAAAGCGGATCGCTCAACTGGAATTTTTGTACGGCACGTGAAACACCAATATTCAAACTACAAACATGAGTGATCCTGCCAGCTTCAACTCGAATGAATTCTGTACTTCCTCCTCCAATGTCCATTATAACATAAGGCTCTGTTTCCTGTAAATTCCAACTTACACCCTGAAAAATGAACTCGGCTTCCTGCAATCCATCTATGATGCGAATTGGTATTTGAAAGCGTTCAGACAAATGTGCACTGAATTCCACGCCATTCGAAGCATCGCGTAAAGCAGAAGTACCGATCCCAATGATTTTTTCAACTTGAAATTTTTCAGCCAGTTGAGAAAACTCTTCGAATGCCTGAATTGCTCGGTCTTGCGCTTCTGGAGTTATCAGACGATCGTTGATCCCACCCATACCCAAAGCAACACCGATCTTGGAATTGTGAATCAACTGAAAGTCACTACCCTGAACATCAGCGATGAGTAAATTGAATGTATTCGTACCTAAATCAATAACTCCTACGCGCATCTTACTTCATTTTTAACCAAGTAAGGATCGTACGTAAACGTACAGAATGTCCGAACTGCAATAGACCGTTCTTATACAAGCGCGCTGCTAATCCTAAAACCAGGAACGCACCCACCAAGATACTCGCAAGACTTACAAAAAGTTGATACGAAGCACCCGGCTCAAATCCCATGGACAATTTCACCATCGCCACAACCGGGGCGGTAAACGGTAAATAGAGATATACTGTCGCCATCGAACTATCCGGATGTTGCATGACAAAGTATCCAGCATAAACCGCAAAAAGCAATAGAGCGATCAAGGGAAATAAGAATTGCTGTCCGTCTGACTCTGAACCCGTAACTGCTCCCAAAGCCGCGAAAAAGGCTCCGTAGAACAAATAACCCGAGATGAAGAACAAAAGGAAATAGAACAACATCGATCCGTATTGGATACGTTCGAACACCAACTCTACAAATTGATTGTAATCACTCGTTTGTCCTGCAGCTACATTCACCGGATCATACGCATCAATAAAAATCGTTTCTCGCATGATGTACAATCCTCCACCGATCACTAATGACCAAATTGCAACCTGAAGCAATGCACTCAAACCAATCCCGATGATCTTACCGAGCATCAAAGCACGCGGATGAACGGTCGCTAACAACACTTCTACAATGCGATTCGATTTTTCCCGGGAAACAGAACGTAAGATCGTCATGCCAAACAGGAAAATGAACACAAAAATGACCGCCCCAAAAAACAACCCGACCCAAGCGCCGATATCTGCTGACGTGTTTGAAGGATCATACACATTACGGAACGCCATATTCAAAGGCTGCTTGATCTTTCTGAATTCAGACACTGACAACTTCGTGAATTCAGCTGCTAAAACCTCTTCCAAGCGGCGCTCCACCTGATAGCGGACATTCACCGTCATCGTAAAGGATGGCTTCTCGCGGTAGAAAACAAAACTAGATTTATTCGAAAGGATCTTTTCGTTCACCTCCACCATCGCATCATAAGGCTGATATTCCGGTTTGTCGGCAAAATCTTCTATCTCGATGTAGTTATTGGCAAATGAATACGTGATATTCGGATCCTCCTTGGCCATGATCTTTTGTTCCATGACGTTCGCCGGATCAACGATCAAGACATGCCATTTCTGTTGTTCATTTCCACCTAAGGCGAACAAGAGGTAAGTCAGGATCAATACAACTACTGGTCCCAAGAAAGCCATCAATAAAAAAGAGCGGCTTCCGATTCGTTCGCGCAATTCGCGCATAGCTATGATCCAACTATTTTTCATCTTCCGTTTCTTTTTTAGGTGCTACTTCCTGAATAAAAATATCCTGCATGGAAGGCAATACTTCCCAAGCAGCTTCGATGCGAACTTGCCCCATGAGTACTTTCAATAAGTCCTCGAAACTGTTCTCACCACGCATTTTAACCTTCGCGATGAAGCGATCATCTCCCAGGATTTCTTTATCTACCAACTCAAATCCTGTCCACAAGGCATTTACAAATGCGATCATTGTTCCGCGGAACTTAACTGCATATTCTCCCGTCTTGCGTTCTTCCTGTAAAACAGAAACTCGTCCTTCCAACACCTTTTTCGATTGGTGGATCAAAGCCACACGGTCACAAATTTCCTCTACGCTTCGCATATTGTGCGAGGAGATCATAATGGTTTTACCACGCGCTTTCATTTCCAGTAATTCTTGTTTGATGAGCTCCACATTCACCGGGTCAAAGCCGGAAAAAGGTTCATCCAAGATCAATAGATCTGGCTCATGCAAGACCGTACAAATGAATTGCACCTTTTGCGCCATTCCTTTGGAAAGTTCCTCGATACGCTTTTTACGCCAATTCTGAATATCGAAGCGGTCCAGCCAATAATTCAAGGCCTTTTCGCAATCTCGTTTCGAAAGTCCACGTAAGGCTCCCAGAAAATAGGCATGTGCTTCTACGGTCATGTTTTTATACAAACCGCGCTCCTCCGGCAAATAGCCAATCGATGCCAAATGTTTTTGCTGCATCAGATCTCCCTTGAAGCGAATGGTTCCTGAATCGGCCTCTACAATTTGATTGATGATCCGGATCAAGGTTGTCTTTCCGGCCCCATTAGGTCCCAGCAAACCAAACAATTCGCCCTGTCGCAAGGACAAAGAAACCTCATCCAGAGCTAATTTGCGGTTATACCGTTTCGTAATTTCTTGAATTTCCAGCATGTGCGTATATCGAATGGACTAAAATAACAATTTGCTTTGGTCTGGTTACGCTAGCAAGCGTTGTTTCCAATGCTTCCACTTGTAAATTTTAGCGAATAAAAGAATGAACAGCGGATACCAAACGAACAGATTGATTAGCATGGACCAGCTGAAATCCGGCTGCGAGATATCCTTGAACAAGGCATCTGTTTGAAATGCTTGCCAATCATTCGTCAAGAAAAACACTCCGAATACATTGTTCGCAAAATGGAAACCCCAGGAAAGCTCAAGACCATCGTCCATCAAAGTGATCAGTGCTAAAAACACTCCTGAAAAAACATAATAAACGATCGCAATCCAGCCTAAGGCTTGTACTTCCGGATTCGCTAAATGAAGCGAGGCAAATAAGATGGCATTGATCAAAGCTAATGCTAAAATACAAAGAATTCTAAATGAGATTTTTTGTTTGTTCCAGTTTTACTCCTCTCCTGTGGAGATTCTAGGGAAGCCTCACTGAAGGGGAAGGCT
>JBMLQF010000038.1:0-14141 GCA_049241705.1 Fluviicola sp.
TGAGATCTATCGATCTACCCTCCAAGCAACCGTCAGCTGACGGTAGAGAACGAGCAGCCCTACTCGCTTGGTTTACATGATCTTTCAGTCCGTGAGGTTTGCCTAGCTTCCGAATGTCACCACCGGAACGGTGCGCTCTTACCACACCTTTTCACCCTTACCGTAGACGTTCTTTCGAAGTCACGGCGGTTTATTTTCTGCTGCACTTTCTGTACCCTGCTGTGTTGCCACAACAGAATCCTTCCCGTTAGGAAGCACGGTTGCTCTATACTGCCCGGACTTTCCTCCTACCAAAGGCAGGCGACAGTCGGCTTGCTAATACAAAAATACTATTGTTTTACGAAAGGCGTAGAATGAATTCCACTTTCACCGCGAACTATCAGGGTATAAGTACCAGAAGTTAAATGTCTCACATCAACTTTTGGCGATAAATTCAAATCAAAAACACCTGTCGAAACAATGGCTCCGTTGGAGGCCACAATCAACCATTGAGTTAAGGGTTGCTCAGCTGAAACAACTAGTTCCTCAGTTACTGGGTTTGGACTGATCATTACGGAGATATTGGAATTTTCGTCCAAAGCCAAATAATTATCGCGGTATTCGATGGCAGTTACCGTTTCATTTCCAAAGATCACATTTGTACGAATGCGCAGGATTGCTTCTTTGTCGGAAGTAGAACGCCACTCGTATTCATGAGTTTCCGGAACATCTAAAGGTATCCAAAACCCAATGGTATCTAGCGTAATATAAATGGAATCAAACTCGGTAATCGTATGATGAATTCGTAACGCATCAAATGTTCCGAACGGAGTTGAGATTGATCCCCAACCATCCACTTGAGAAGAACGCGTGCGGTATTGTTTCCATTCCGCATCGTAAATTGGATTTAAATTCAGTCGCGTATAACCACGCGATTGATACGAATCACCAAAATTTAAAGGTAGTACATAGCGTGTTTCAATCGTGTCAGACTTCGCTGGAATACCTTGACCACTAAATACCAATTCGTATCCAATTGAATTAATTGCAGCTGAAGTATTATTGGTGAATAAACTCACATCATCTATCGTTATTGGCAATTGAGAAGTTAACTGACCAATCGGAATGTCAGTAGTAGATGCGAAATAATCTGCTCTATATGCTACAGGAGCAAGTGAACCAAAGAAAAAATTAGACAATTGGCCAGCCTGAGACATAGGATTTGTAGAAATGGTCTTTTGAGAAGTACTTGTCAAGCCAGAAAAATCCCAGGTGAAGTTAGCACCAGTAGACATATAATCGATCGAAGGATCTATTGCGATACTCATAATAAAATCTTCATTTGCAATCGGAAAATGAGATTCTGTCAATGAAATTTGAGCAAAAGAAACGGTGGACACCAATCCTGAAAGCAGTAGCAATTTTTTCATAATGGAAAATTTTTCCAAATGTATGAAAATTAAGCGCTTATTTTCCGCCATGGAGAAACCTGCGAACAGAAATCTGCATGTTGATCGGGAAATGACGATTCTCTCCCAAATAATAACTGGTGTTGAATGGACGAATGACATCCATATTGCAGGCTAATCCTAATTGATAACGCATTCCAATCCGATAATTGTATGCAACACCGATTTCCATCGTCATCGTTTTCGAATCATTCATATTCTGAATCTCTTTCCGTTCTTCGATAACTTGTTCGTTCTGTTCGAACTGAGCAGTTCCGAAACCGGCAATCTGAATACCGGGAATAATTTGAGCAACCAGATTATGACGAAGACCTCCATTCCATCCCAATGCCAATGGAAATTCCAACGAATACAACTGACGAGCTGCAAATCGCTCCATACCGGGAACAATCTGACCGTTGAGCACGTCACTGGTAGTTCTATTCCAAATGATATTATCAACAAACTCTGTTCTGATAGAAACACCTGCGTTCAGTTCCATTTGCTTGATGCTCGTACGAATTCCACCAGTAAGCGTTGTGGTAAATAGCCAATCATTTTGATTAGCCACTTCTCGTTGATACGATTTACCTATACCCGTAGATAACTGTAGGAAAAACCTATCGTTTTGAGTAAATGGCATGGGATCAAAAGTTCTTTTCACAGGAAGGACCTCTTCAAAAGGCACTATATTTTTTCGAACCAAGTAAACTTGATCAAATTCTTTATTCTCGATAGATGGAGAACTGTAAGTTTCTTGGTTAGAATTCACTGCACTAACATCCATATGATTTTGGTCATCCAATGTTCGTAGCTGAAATTTACGCTCTGGATTATTTGCAAAAACTACTTGGGTTTCAACTTTCGGCGTCAATTCAGTTCGATCGGCAGATTCCATTGTATTTAAACGCTGAATGAAATCATGTTTTTGAAACTGCTTCGCTTTCAATTCGTTCAAACTATTTGGATGTTCAGCCGACAAAAACCACCAAATCGAAGTCAATGAAAGCAATAAGAACGCAGCGATAGAAGACCACCAAAAATAGACAGGAACGCGTTTCTTATTTTCTTTTTCAGGCAAAATACTCTCCATTTCAGACCAAAAAGCCTGATCAAATTCAGGTGCAACCAAACTCTCGGAATGCGCTGTGCGAAACAGGTCGTCCAGCTCTTGATCCTCTATTTCCTGATAGTTCTTCATATTGCAAACATTTGATCGGATTTTTGCTCAGACATTTCCAAACGATCACGTAATAATTTGCGTGCAGTTGATAAATGCCATTTTGACGTACCTTCACTGATCTCCAAAAACTCACCAATCTCTTTATGATTGAATCCGTCGATGACATACAAAGTGAAAACATGGGCACTGATTGGAGGAATTGTTTTAAGTAAATCCATAATTTCCTGATAACTCAATTGCACCTCCCCCTCATTGGTCACATTTTCAGCATGGAATTCTAATTCACGTTCGTGTTCTTTTGCTACGATGGTTTGTTGATGATTTTTGGCCTTGCGGTAATCATCGATTAAAGAATTGACGATGATTCTTTTTGCCCACGCGCTGAAATTCAACTCCTTTGAATCTACTGATTCGAGTCCTTTGACTATCTTGAGGAAAGCCGTATTCAACGCGTAGCGTGCATCTTCATGGTTCGGATGATAACGCATACACAGACGGATGAATTGTCGGTAGCAATATTCGTAAAGCGTTTTTTGAGCCCTACGATCTTGTGCTACACAACTCTTCAATATCTGTTCGGTTATTTGCATCAACAGTGATTCTATTTCTCCAAAATACAGTAATATCGTACTTAAAACAACAACCATAACGTGTTGGTAGCGCAAACGGTTGGAAAAATTGAGTGAAATGTTGAAATTGAACCTTATTCGTCATGCAAAAACCAATCAGGTGAGTCCAACTGGCAGGGATTTTGATCGCGAGTTATTAGCGAAAGGCATTGTTCAAGCCAATATGCTAGCTGTTTATTTGGATTCAAAGCATGTTGATCTAGGAACGGTTCTTTGCTCTGGCGCAAAACGCACTCGTCAAACTTGGAGTATTCTCGAGCAACACGCATTCCCGGAAGCAAAAGCGAGTTTTTCAGACGACCTCTACTTGGCTTACTATCCTACAATAATGGCCTGTATTCAGGAGCAAACCTCGAAAACCATTACCGTGATCGGACACAATGAAGGCATTTCGGAATTGGCTTCTTACTTAAGTGGAAAGGACATTCATTTGAAGACCTGTGGCTTTGTTCAACTCGTAAGCAATTTCGAAAACTGGGAGGAACTCATTCGTGATTCAATGGAGCTTGCGGACCAGTACCGTCCTGAGGTCGCTTATCCCTAGGCAGATCATCATGAGGCCGCACATGATAAACGATATGAATTTGTTGTTGCTGGCGTTCTTCCAATTCCTCTTGCAAGCGCTGCAATGCTTCTTGTCTGGCAAGCCATTGTCCCTCTAGATCTGGTGGTTCGATCCCTAATTCTTTCTCAATTTCAAATTGATATTTCGGCCTTTGTGGTCCGAGTTTACGGTAAAACACAGCAAGAGACATTCCGATGATCATTCCCGAACCATGCCCTTCCCAGGAAATTCGCTCTTGCGACGGGAAGATCCCCCAGATCATACTTCCATAAATGAATAAGACGAACAGAGAAACCACTTGGAGCGGTCTGAAATTTCTAAAGAAACCTGAAAGGAACAAAAAGCCGAATAAGGCATAGATCACCCCACTCATTCCCACATGATAACCACTGCTTTGAGGGGCTAACAGCCATACAGAAAGTCCGGTACCTAACCAAGAAATAATGAACACTCTGGCAGCAATTGCACGATAATAATAAACAAGCGCAGCCAATAAGATGAAGATCGGAAATGTATTGTTGAGAATGTGATTGAAAGAAGAAACGTCGTGTAAAAGAGGCATCATAAAGACACCTTTCCAACTCGACCAATCTTGCGGTCTCGCGCCCCAATTCATCAATCCATCAATCGTTTGCAACTGAAAAGCCCACATTGTCCACATGACAGCCACTAATAGCAGCGGGTAAATTAGTGCTTCAGCCGAAGAACCAAATGGATTTCTTGACATTTTCATGTGAGCTGTTTGTCAAAAGCTAAGCCAAAATAATTAGCTGACAAAATGACTGCTTTTCACTCCTTCAATTCCTAATTTGTTTATACTTTAGCTTATTCTATAGGCAATGAATCGCGTTTCACACAAAAGGCATATCGCAAAAACAATTTCTTGGAGGCTAGTTGGCACCCTAGATACTTTAATACTTGGTTGGATCTTGACCGGGAGTTTTAAGTTGGGGGCCGCCATTGGAGGAGCAGAAATTTTTTCAAAATTATTACTCTATTACCTTCACGAACGCATCTGGTATAATGTCCGCATCTTCAACACCAACACCTCTCGAATACGCCACATTTTAAAGACTATTACTTGGCGCTTCATTGGAACATTAGACACCATGATCATGGGTTGGATAATAAGCGGCAACTCCATAATCGGTGTAAAAATTGGCGGATTAGAATTGCTAACCAAAATGTTGCTTTATTATTTTCATGAGCGAATTTGGTACCGAAGCAAATTTGGAATTTCTGAAATCCTAGAATTGGATAAAAAAGCCGAACAGATTCATGTTTTCAAGCAAATCTTTCAGGTTTCCAAACAAGACCGAAATCAAAAAATGGGACATCAGTCCTTCATGATACTTTTAACAGGACTTTCCGGATCAGGAAAATCAACTGTAGCAAATCAATTAGAATACAAACTATTTCAAAACGGTATATCAACGTATTCTCTGGATGGTGATAATCTGCGTATAGGTTTGAATAAAGGCCTTGGTTTTAGTGAGGAAGATCGCACTGAAAATTTACGTCGTATAGCTGAAGTTGGTAAAATGATGGTTGAAGCAGGATTGGTTACCATGGGTGCGTTTGTATCTCCTATGAAAGCTGATCGCGCGATGATTAAATCCATTGTTGGTGCCGACAATTTTGTGGAAATTTACATCAGCACACCGCTTGAGATTTGCGAAAAACGGGATGTTAAGGGCCTATATGCTAAAGCTCGTCGTGGTGAAATTTCTAATTTTACTGGAATTTCCGCGCCGTATGAAAAACCGGAAAATCCAGATTTGACATTGGACACATCGGTATTAAGTGTTGAGGATGCCGTAGAACAAATCTACACCTACTTATTACCCAAATTGAAAAAGATTCATGAATAAATATTATTTGAATTATTTAGATGAATTGGAATCTGAAGCAATTTTTGTTCTGCGGGAAGTCGTCGCCCAATTTAGAAATCCAGTTATCTTTTTTTCTGGTGGCAAGGATTCAATTGTTGTAACTCATCTGGCAAAAAAAGCATTTTATCCTGCAAAGATCCCCTTTAGTTTACTTCATGTAGATTCTGGCCACAATTTTCCGGAAACGATCAGTTTTCGCGATATCCTTGTTCAGGAACTAGGAGTTAGATTACTTATTGGGTCTGTTCAGAATTCGATCGATCAAGGCCGTGTAACAGAGGAACGAGGGAAGTTTGCTTCGAGGAACGTACTTCAGATTACAACACTCTTAGACACGATTGAGGATCAACAAATAGATTGCGCTATTGGTGGAGGCCGAAGGGACGAGGAAAAAGCACGTGCTAAAGAACGATTTTTCTCTCATCGGGATGAATTCGGACAATGGAATCCAAAAAATCAACGGCCGGAATTATGGAATCTATTTAACGGAAAACACAATCAAGGGGAACATTTCAGAGTGTTTCCGATTTCAAATTGGACAGAAATGGATGTATGGAACTACATCAAACGCGAAAAAATCAAGATTCCTTCACTCTATTTTGCACATGAACGAGAAGTCATCTGGCGAAACAATTCCTGGATTCCAGTTTCTGAATTCATCACTATTGACCCACGTGAAACTATAGAAAAAAAGAAAATTCGGTTTCGAACTCTGGGAGACATAACTATTACCGGAGGGATAGAATCTGAGGCTGACACGCTTGACAAAATCGTTTCTGAAGTCGCAGCGATGCGCCAAACCGAACGCGGAAATCGCGCCGATGACAAACGATCTGAAACATCGATGGAAGATCGAAAAAGAGAAGGATACTTTTAAACGGTAAATGATGCACCTAGAAAACAGTCAATTGTTACGATTTAGCACCGCTGGTAGCGTCGATGACGGAAAAAGCACACTCATTGGTCGTTTGCTTTATGATTCAAAATCTATTTTTGAAGATCAATTAGATGCCATTGAAAACACCTCACGCCGACGTGGACATGACGGGGTTGATCTAGCATTGTTTACTGATGGTTTGCGAGATGAACGGGAACAAGGGATTACTATTGATGTAGCATATAGATACTTTACTACTCCAAAACGTAAGTTTATTATTGCAGATACTCCAGGACATATTCAATACACCAGAAACATGATCACTGGGGCATCTACAGCGAATGTTGCGCTAATCCTCATAGATGCGCGACATGGTGTGATTGAGCAAACAAAAAGACATTCCTTCATTGCTTCATTACTTCAAATCCCACATGTTATTGTCTGTGTAAACAAAATGGATCTGGTTGAATGGCAAGAATCTCAATTTCAAAAAATCATTGACGAATACGAGGCTATTCTCTCTAAAATGAGCATTCGGGACGTACATTTTATTCCAATGAGCGCTTTAAAAGGTGACAATGTTGTAAATCGCTCTGAAAACATGCCTTGGTATCAAGGGGCACCCTTACTTCATACACTTGAAACTTTACATATCAGCAGTGACATTAATAAGACAGACGCTCGTTTCCCGGTTCAAACCGTGATCCGACCTCAAGTCGAACCATTCCACGATTATCGCGGGTACGCAGGACGAATCGAAAGTGGCGTTTTCCGTGTCGGTGACGAGATCATTGCGTTGCCATCTGGTTTTACAAGTAAGATCAAATCGATCGATACGCACGACAAATCATTGGATGAGGCATTTGCGCCCATGTCCGTTTCCTTGACATTGGAAGATGATATTGATATCAGTCGTGGAGATATGATCACCCGTGTTAACAATCAACCCGCCATGAATCAAGAGTTAGATGTGATGATATGTTGGCTTCATTCCAATCCGGTGAAACCACGTGGTAAATACATCGTGAAACATACATCGAATGAGCAGAAAGCAATGATCACAGATTTGATCTATCGCGTTAACATCAATACTTTGGAGCGCGAAACGGAAAATATCGAGATCGGCATGAATGACATCTGCCACGTTCGCTTGAAAACTATGAGGCCATTGATGACCGACCTTTACAAGGTAAACCGTACTACAGGTAGTTTAATTTTAATTGACGAAGCGACAAATGAAACAGTTGCTGCAGGAATGATCATCTGATATGAATAAAAATTTACGCATTGCTCTTCACGCAGCACTTGAAGCTGGAAAGGCCATTATGGAAGTATACAACAGCGATTCGTTTGAGGTGGAGATCAAATCCGATCAATCACCATTAACGAAAGCTGATAAAGTTTCTCATGGGATTATAGCAGACTATTTGAAACAAACTGGCATCCCTGTGCTTTCCGAAGAAGGGAAGATGATCCCTTTCAGCGAACGCGGTTCTTGGGACTTACTTTGGATCGTAGATCCGATCGACGGTACGAAAGAATTCATCAAACGCAACGGAGAATTCACTGTGAATATCGCCTTGGTTCAAAACGGACTTCCAATACTCGGAGTGGTCTTTGCCCCGGCTATCAACGAATTGTTTTTCTCAGAAGCCTCGATCGGTGCTTTTAAATGTGTCACTTCAGAATCCTCGATGGTTAATGGGTTGATGAACCATTCCGAAAAACTTCCATTACCGAAAGGAAACAGACCATTTACAGTTGTTGCCAGCAAATCGCATTTGAGTGAGGAAACAGCTACCTACATTGAAGAATTGCGTAGCAAACATGGTGCTTTGGAAAGTATCTCTAAGGGAAGTTCCCTGAAACTGTGCATGGTTGCTGAAGGAATTGCAGACTGTTATCCGCGTTTTGCTCCAACCATGGAATGGGATACTGCAGCAGGTCAAGCAATCTGTCGTTTCGCAGGAAAAATTGTTAAAGACGTGAAAACTGGTGACGAATTAATCTACAACAGAAAAGATTTACTAAACAACTGGTTTTTAGCTGAATAACATTTATCGAGTTAATGCTTTTCAACGGCCTTTTTCCTTGAGGTGTAAGATCTACTCATTTGTATTTATCGTTTTTATAAGTACTTTAATGCTATAAAAACTCTACTTACACTATTACTGCTGGTTTCGGCATTGTATTCGAATGCTACCATTAAAGAAACCATTTCCAACGGAAGTTGGTTCAATCCTTCGATTTGGAGTCCTGCTGGTGTTCCCCTTATGGAAGACACTGTTGTAATTAACCATGCTATTACTGTAACTGGGAATTACGCAGATTTCGGTGCTTCCTGGCTCATTGTAAACCAAACAGGGAATATTACCGGAGACACGACATTTGCCTTACACGGTAATTTGAAATTGTACGGACAAGTGGACATGTCAATTTTCGCTGTTGGCGATGGCGACTCGACCCTCATTTACGGAACAGTTCTGGGCAGAAAATACATACCCGGAAATCCGCATAATTTCAACATGAGCGGAACAATCTCGTCCGATTCACTAATCCTTGGTGATCTTTTTGAAAATTATGCCATGATCGATGTACAAACATTGATCGTGGGAGAACCACAAATGATCAACCGAACCGGTGGAGCCATAAACACCTCAGTCATGGCCGTTTTCGGAGGTGTAGTCACCAATGAAGCAGGTGCAATTATGAATCATACCAGTCTCCTGACAAGTGAGAACATCATAAACAATGGCGACATCAGCTGTATCGATTGGACACATAGTCAAGGTACTGCTTCTGGAAATACCGGTAAATTTTGCATCAGTAATTGTTTCATTAATCTTTCAAACATTCAAGGCACCTTGGATGTGTGCGATAGCAGTCCGGGAGGATTTTGCGACATGAACATCGGTACAATTGCAGGAACAGTTACCTCTTGTGTACAGTCTCCTTGTTCTAATGCAATTGGCCTTCCGGAAGAACTTACCAGCGAAGCGTTCCTTTATCCAAATCCAGTACAGGAAATTCTTTATGTACAAGTGACAAACGCAGAACCTATTAAACTTTACGGCGCACAGGGCAACTTGTTATGGAGTATGGAAGGGCAAACAGCATATGCAATACCTATGTCATCTCATGCTTCCGGAATATACTATGTAAGCATCGGAGAGAAGACTTTGCGTGTGATCAAGGAATGATTCACGCGAATCTTAATTCGTAAAAATAAAAAGGGAAGCTTTCGCTTCCCTTTTATGTTGATGCTTGCATCATTTCCTCAAAAACATGGACGGAATCCCTGTCTGCTTGACGCAGTCAGGCAGGGAATCGCCGATACAAAGATTTTCAATCCAAAAGGCCTTGCTTGCGAAGAAAGTGCTTGCCTGTTGTGGATTTATAATATTTCTCTTTTTTTCGAGCCTCTTGTGTTGAACCAACTTCTTCACTGTAAACCAAAACCCATGGTCTATGACCTGATGTAAATTTGGATTTTCCCGAATTATGTTCGCTTAACCGGTTTTCCACATCCTGAGCCATTCCAACATACAGTAATCCTGAAGTCAAACTTTTTATTACATAAACTGAATATAATTTATCCATGAATAGCACAACAGTAGGTTACAAAACAAAAAAGGGAAACTTTCGCTTCCCTTCTGTGGTGATGGACGGAATCGAACCGCCGACACAAGGATTTTCAGTCCTTTGCTCTACCAACTGAGCTACATCACCATCCTCAATTGTGGGGGCAAAGATAGCAATAGAATTTAATCCTCCTACTATTTAACTAACTTTTTTTTCAGATTTAGGTATCTTTGTACGGAATGATTTCAGCAACAACATATTTGGTAATTGACGCCGGGAACACCCGCATCAAAGCTGCCGTTTTTAAGGATGCTGAATTACAAGAAGTTCGGTTTTTTGATCGCGCACAGCGTGAAGAATTCTCCATCTTCTTACGTGCATTTCAAAAAACACCTGCGATCATTTCGTCAGTACTCAGTGAAGCGGATAATGGATGGCTAAAATCAGAATTACCAGGTGCCCTTTGGTTTGATCAACAGACATCTCATCCATTAAAAATGGGTTACGACACTCCAGAAACCTTGGGCGTAGATCGCTTGGCCAATGCCATAGCTTGCAATAATTTGTGTAAAGGATCTGCTTTAGCGATAGATCTGGGCACCTGTATCAAGTATGATTTTGTAGACAGCGAGGGGACGTATCAAGGTGGGGCTATCAGCCCGGGAATTGAACTACGCTATCTGGCTATGCATGAATTCACCGGTAAATTGCCCTTGGTAAAGGATCGACAAATACCGCAAACCATTGGCAAAAATACTCTGGATGCCATGCGGTCTGGTGTAATGAATGGAATTCTGGAAGAAATAAAAGGCTTTATTGAACGTTATAGAGCCGAATATCCCGATTTAACAATTTTTCTTACCGGTGGCGACCACCAGTATTTTGATATCGGGCTGAAAAATGGCATATTTGCCGACGAAAATCTGACCTTGAAAGGGTTACAAATTGTACTTGTCCATGCGCTTGCGTAATTTATGTGTTCTATTTTTTGCCGGTATTCAGGTACTGGGATATGCTCAATCCTACAGTACTTCGCCATACAGTTCCGCTGGAATTGGTGAGATCGGCTCCATTCCGGACGCACAGTTCGCAGGTCTTGGAAATTGTTCAGTGGCCTCAGCCGATTCTATTTACGCCAATATCAACAACGCTTCTTCCTATGTGCATTTATCACCTGGAGCACCCTTGATGGCCTTTGGGATTGGAGGTAGATATTCTAATTACAATTTGGGAGGTGTTGAGAAAAAGACCGGTGCAGTTGGTATTCCAAACCTAGTTCTTGCTTTTCCAGTGAAACCTTGGTTCGGTTTTGCTTTTGGTATGCAATCCTATTCCCGTAAAGGATATGGAATGTATGACCGAAAATACGTTTATGACGATTCAATCACCCATCAATATGTTGGATCAGGGACCACAAATCGCGTGTTGCTAGGAGCATCTTTCCGTATTTTGAACACACCTCACCACCGCTTGGCTCTTGGTACTAACCTGAGTTACCTATTCGGAACGGTTACCGACGAAAGACGTTCCTTTTTTGACAACGATGGCACTGCTGGAGCTGTAGACCAACGTGGGATTCGACTAAATTCATTTCACTACGATTTAGGAATGAATTACCGCATCGCTTTCCAAAAAGAGCGGGTAAATTACCTGACGCTAGGAATGAGCTACACTCCGGAATTAAAATTGAATGCCCAACAGGATTATGGAGTTTACTGGGCTTCTAATGTCTCCTATCAAACTACATTTGACACCATTTCACTTACTGAAAATGAAGCTGGTGAGATCGTGATGCCTTCGCGCATGACCCTTGGGTTTAGCTATCAGTTCCGTCCTTCAAATGCAGACGGAAAATTGAAAAACGTGTATCAATTAATAATCAACGGAGAATTTTCAACTTGCAACTATAGCAGTTATAGTGAGCGTTTTGGGAATCAAAATCCAACCAGTGAATTAGCAGGGCAAACCCAACGCATTTCTTTCGGTGTGGAATATACTCCTTCTACCGCTTATGTCAGTAAAGCTGCTGGAGCTTCATTCTTGAATCGCTTTCGATATCGTTTAGGTGGTTATACACAAACCTTACCTTACTATTTGAACGGAACACAATTTTCTGAGAAGGCGGTTACTGCAGGATTCGGAGTTCCACTAGGAGGTCAAAAATCAAATTCCTCCTTTCATATTGCCGTGCAATACGGAAATCGATCCGCAAATAACAGCGCCGCAATCAACGAACGCTTCGTTGGTTTCTCATTCGGTATCATCATCGGTCCTTCATCTTACGACAAGTGGTTCAAACGATACAAACTCGATTAAAACCTCTTCGTACCGCTTTTGGTATCTTAGCAGCATTAATGCTGGTTACTTCTTGTGTAAATGACATTGAGAAGATCAAGAAAGTAACATTTAAACCTAGCGACCCGGATGAAAAAATGTCTGAACTGTTTTTGACGTATTCAGATTCCGGCATGGCCAAGATCCGACTTTATGCGCCACTTGCCGAAACTTATACCAAAAAAGGCAGATTGATCCAATTTCGCAAAGGGGTGAAGGTTGAGTTTTACAATGAGAAGGGGCGACTTTACAGCATTTTGACGGCTAAGTATGGCGAGATCAACGAAACAGAAGGTAAAATGCAAGTTCGCGATTCAGTTCAAATGTATAATCCTATCAAGGATCAGCGCATGGAAACAGAGGCATTGTTTTGGGACCGAAAAGACAGTATGATCTTTACTGATAAAATGGTCATGGTTCGCACTCCAAAAGCTTTGTTCTTCGGCAAAGGAATTCGTTCGAAGCAAGATTTCTCGTATTACGAATTCTTGCAACCACAAGGTAAATTAGATATTGATTCAAAAAAATAAGACATGAAAGGATATAATCGTGTAATGGAGATTTTCTGGTTGAGCATGGGACTTTTGATCGTGCTGGTAGTAACCGTAATGGGAATCAAAGACGGTTTCAAGGCATGGTATGTCCACTACGGATTCGCTGTGATCGCATTTGTATATTATATCATTCGCCGCTACATGCGAAAGCGCATGGAAAAACACCAACAGTGGTTGAGCGAGAATAAACCAGAGAAGAAATAAAAACCATTCATATACCTGCTACTCAGTTCAAACCGATTCTAGTTCGTCAAACATAATTTGATGCCGGTTTGTTACGAATAGATTTAAATTCGTTTTTCTACAATTGATCAATTGCGCATGAAGTGGAATTTGCTTTTCCTTTTTCTGATTTGCTCACTCTTTTCCTTCTCTCAGAAGAAATTGAGCGGGACGATCACGGACGAAGCAGGAGTAGCAATACCTTATGCGGAAGTGTTCGTAAAGCTCAGTCCGGAACTTAGAACCCTAGCAGACGTTAATGGAAATTACACCCTTCAACTCTATGAAGGAGAGTATTACATTGTCTTCAGAGCATCTGGCTATACAGAACGTGAGGCTTACGTCACGATAAAAAATCAAAATATTGTTCGCGACATGCAGCTCTTTCCTATGAACACCAGCGACATTGCAGAGGTGGAAGTGCAGGCAAAAAAGTCGAATCCGGGACGCGAGATCATGTTGAAAGTGGTTGAAAAAAGGGAACAAATCAATCAATGGAACTATCCTCATTCTGTAGAAGCATATATCAAAGCAAGCGAACAGATCACCCGAAAAGCGAAAAAAGAGGACAACAAAAAAGAAACGGATCCCTTTGAGGTAGAAAAAAAGAAGCTGGAAGCATTTGCCGGGAATATGAACCTAGCTGAAGTTCAAGTTACCCGACATTTCTCGCCACCGAATAAGGTCAAAGAATTCAGAACCGCCTATTCCGTTCGGGGTGAAACGAATCTCTTGTATTACACTACTACTGTCAAATCTAACTTCAACTTCTTTCAGAACCTTTTGCATTTGGATGACTTACACGAGTCACCTGTAATGAGTCCTATTTCGGGTCCAGGGATCCTTTCCTACAAGTACCGTTTGGAAGAACAATAC
>JBMLQF010000038.1:14151-20780 GCA_049241705.1 Fluviicola sp.
CAATACATGGAAGGAAATCGAAAAATCCATAAGATCAAGATCATTCCACGCATGAGTTCTACATCCACATTGAGCGGTTATATTTACGTGATCGATTCACTCTGGTTGGTACAGAAACTCGAGTTGACCATGGAAAAAGGAAACTTGAAAATCTATGATTATTTTACGATCAAACAATGGTATGACCATCCCGGAGATTCTCTGTGCGTTTTGCGTGAGCAACAATTGGAATATGGTGTAAAATATAAGGATCAAACATCAGCATGCAATACCACCGTTAAATTTGCGGATTACAATTTCAATCCTGAGTTCACCAAGAAATTTTTCAACGATGAATTGGCAATCACCACCCAAGACGCGTACGAAAAGGA
Source organism: Fluviicola sp. (assembly GCA_049241705.1). Classification (GTDB taxonomy): domain Bacteria; phylum Bacteroidota; class Bacteroidia; order Flavobacteriales_D; family Crocinitomicaceae; genus Fluviicola. Next base: position 14,523 of record JBMLQF010000038.1, read on the forward strand.
TAGTGCATTTTGGAATAAGCAACGGGTGATCGAACTTACACCGGAAGAACAGCGTTTTATAATTGTTCGCGATAGTATTAAAGATGCATTGAATCGCAAGGAATACCTCGACTCCATAGATGCCGTCTTTAACAAGGTCACCATTTGGAAAGTCCTTTGGTTTGGTGTTGAACGACGCAATCGTGAAGCCAAAACGCAATGGAGCATCAACTCGATCGCTGCAATGGCGCGTCCTCTCTACCCTGCTGGACCTCGTGTTGCTCCCGGATTCAGCTATTTTAAAAAATGGAAGGATCAGCGGACCCTGGATATGTACACCGAGTTTTCCTACGGAATATTGAATAATGACATCAAAGGTTCCTCCTGGTGGCGGTATTTATACGATCCATTCCATCAAGGAAAAGTTGGCTTCAATTTCTCCCATGAATTCGATGCGATTGTTCCTTTTGATGCCATCACTCAAGTTTACAAACGATCCAATTTCATTGAGGCCACAAAACTACGCGCAATTCATAGTTATGAATATTTCAATGGGTTCTACGTTGATTTGGAGGCCGAATTCTGTGAACGACGATCGCTTTCAGGATATGATAACTTGAGTACGTTCGATAGCTTGATCCCAAATGATCAATTCACGGAGTTTGAAGGTTACCAAGCATTATTGATGGATATCACGGTAAGTTATACTCCGAAACAAAAATACATGCGGGAACCATACCGCAAAGTTGTATTGGGATCCAAATGGCCTACGATCTACGCCTATTACCAGCGTGGGATCCCAAAATTATTTGGAAGTGATGTGGATCATGAATATGGAATTGTGGGAATGTATCAATCCTTTCAATTAGGAACTATTGGAACTTCGGCTTATCATTTCAAAGCGGGAAAATTCCTGAGTTCGAAAAATTTGAAGGAAGCCGATTTCAAATACCAACGAAGAAGCACACCACTTTGGTTCTCAAACCCCTTGTATTCTTATCAAAACCAAGATTCCTCACTGCCTTCTAAAGAATATTATTTAGAGGCGCATTTTGTACATCACGACAACGGAGCGATCATCAACAAGATCCCATTCATGAAAAAAACCGGAATTGGATTGGTGTTCGGAACGAGTTTGTTGTACGTTGCTGAGTACAATTATCAATACGGGGAGATCTTTGCAGGCATCGAACGCAACTTTAAATTCTCTAAGCGACGTCTTCGAATTGGGGTCTACGGTGTCGCCTCAGACGGTAATAAAATAGACCCTCGGATCACCTATAAAGTTTCATTTGCTGTTCTGGACGACCGAAACATGAAATGGAATTTCTAAGCATTTCAATTTAATCATGGTATAAGAAGTTGATTTTGCTATATTTAAGGTAGCCAAGCCTGAAACATTGTGAACGAGCTACTACAACACCACATTTTTGATATCATTACGCACCATTCTGTTGAAGGTGTTTGGGTATGCGACGAACGCGAATGTACGGCTTTCGTGAACAAGCGCATGTGCGAAATGTTGGGCTATGATGAGCAGGAAATGCTGCAGGTTCCGGTTTACGCATTCATGAACGAAGCGGGTATCGAATCATCGAAAAAGCACTTAGAACGACGTAAAACTGGACAATCCGGGATTTATGAATTCTGCTTTTTAAAAAAAACGGGAGCAGAAGTGTGGGTACTCATGAATGTCACTCCTATCATCATGGAGGGCAACTACCGAGGATCCATTGCTATGATCAGTGATATCACCAAAAGAAAACAATTAGAGCGAGAGAAAGAACTGAGCATGATCCATTATCAGTCGCTGTTCGACAACTCTCCAATCCCCATTTGGGACGAAGACTTTTCTCTTGTGAAACAGCGTATCGATGAGTTGAAGCGAAATGGGATCAAGAATATAAAACGCTATTTGTTACTGAACCAAGACGAAGTGATTTACCTTGCCTCCTTGTTGAAAGTCAATGCCATCAATCAGGCAGTTGTTGAATTAAATGAGGCGGTTAATAAAGAACAAGTATTGACACAATACGGTGAACTGACAACAAGTAAATCTTTGTTCTACATCATCCTGCAGGCAGGAGCGATTGCCAATAATGAAACACATTGCGAGTTTGATGCTGAATTGAAAACATTTAAAGGGAACCTACGCTTTGTGCATTTTAAATGGTCGGTAGTAAAAGGATACGAGGGCAGCTATGCGCGTGTACATCTCACAACAACAGATGTAACTGAACGCATAAAGGAAGAAAACCTACGTTTGCAACATTCCAATCGAGAGAAAGAGATGTTGCTCAAAGAAATACACCATCGTGTAAAGAACAACCTCCAGATCATTTCCTCTTTGTTAAGACTGCAAGCCAGAAGCATCGATGATGAAAAAACAAAAGAGCTTCTCGAAATTAGTTTAGGAAGGATCCATTCGATGGCAACCGTTCATGAACTACTCTATCGTTCTTCAGAATATTCCCAGATCAATTTTAAAGAGTATCTGGATGCCTTGATCCATTCCATGATCGGCACCTTGGTTGCAGAAAGTCAACAGATCAAAGTGCAGCTGGATATCATTGAGCTCATCACAGCAATTGACACCGCGATTCCTTTAGGCTTATTGATCAATGAAATTTTGACCAATTCTTTCAAGCATGCGTTTCAAGGGAAGCAACAAGGACAGGTCTATGTGCGCATCAGACCATTGACAACTGAAAAACTAGAGATCAGTGTCGGCGATGACGGAATAGGAATGCCGGAATCACTGGCTTCTTCAACTCCTGAATCATTAGGGTTTTCGTTGATTCAAAGTTTAACAGAACAATTGGACGGGAATATCACTTTCCAAACTGGAAGTAACGGAACCCATTACACACTAATAATTCCTTTGTACAATTAAGCTCTGATCACTTATTGCTTGATCAATTTTCCGCTTCCAATTACCTCATCGTCCAAGAAGATCTTAAATAGATAGGTTCCTGAAACGAGCGATTCTCCAGAGAAAGGGAAAGCAAATTCTCCCGCCGACTTCACGCCTTGATCCGCAGAAAGAACGGTTCTACCAGCAATATCAACCAACTCGAAGCGCAGATTTCCGGCGCGCTTTAGTGTTACACCAACATATCCATTATCCTTTAAAGGATTTGGCCAGACACGGAAATACTCCGGCTCAAATTGGGTTTCCTCCACTGCTAGGTCACAAATTCCTGGGATATTCGCATCCATCCAAAGCGCACGCTGAGCGATGTAATTCTTCAAATAAGTAACATCTTCCTCATAGGTCGCACCCACAAAAGCATTCCAATTCACATAAACACCAATGATGGGCCATTCTTGAAAATTGCGGATCCGTGCTTCACTCAAGTAATTCACCATAGAATCGATCCATTGATGAATGGTGTCTGTATGTAAGGGACCTTGACGTAACTCCTCCCAACGACAACGCAATCCATTTCTATATGAAGTTGATTGCAATAATTTCTCCCACCAGAATGGAATGGCCGTAGTGAAATTACAAACCTCATCAAAGTTGTATTGCCAGCCTGTGGTTAGATCTGCATCGCAATAATCTGCATTTCCATAAGAAAGATTGAAATCCCACATCGGACCGGCAACCAATTTTCCATTCCAAGCGCCACTATTCTTGTCTTTATGCATGAACGATGAAGAGCGATACCCATCTACGGTTCTACCAAGTTCTTGCAAAATGAAAAAATCGTAAAAAGATGTTCTATCAATGTACTGATCAAAACCAAGATTTGGATCGTCAAATTGTGGCCCCCAGGTTGCTTGTTCGAAATCTGTGACAAAATCTTCCATGTAAGACGCCTGGATCGGATTCAATTCGTCGTACTCCGGATCATGGAACTGGAAAACAACCTCATTGTTATAAGCCGAAGTCCAGGAATATCCTACTTCACCTGTTAATTTATCCACTTTTACAATGTACCCCCCCGTTAAGGAATCACCAGCAAGATCATCCGCATCCAAACGTGCTACATCTACTCGATTATTATCGCGTTTAACACGTTCAAGGAGGATATACAAGCCTTTGTAATCGCCATCGATCACCAATTCACAGTACCTCCAGTTAGAGGCATAGTGTCCCATTTTTTGGGATAGATCATAAGTCAACACATCTCGCAACAACGTTTTGTCTGGATAAGGTCCGTACAAGATCCAGTCGTTTTCAATAGGCAAACCAAGCAACGGAACATTGAAGTTCATCCCAAGCGCATCCTGTGTTTCAAAACCGTAGCTTTTCTTTGGATATTGTTGGGATGTTGAGCCACGTACTTCGATCGCAATCTTTCCATTGTAGTTGTTGAATGGATCCGTCATGTAATTGCGCACGCCATTGCCATTATCGATCACTCCCATATCACACACGATCCGCGTCGCATCATTTATGGTTTGTCCAAGTGGTTGTGTAATGACGACGATTGGCAAATTGGAATCCGTCAGTGTTACTTGCGAAAATCCAGCAATTGCCGACAAGGTTGTTATTAGTAGTAATACGGCCTGTTTCATGGAGAAAAACTTTGGTAGTGCAAGTTAATCAATCAAGTGTTCCGAAAAAAGTTTGCAAACATTAAAAATCGCAGTAATTTTGCAGCACGTTCATTCAAATAAACTTATGAAGAAAGGTGGAGGGATAGGCCCTATGAAACCTTGGCAACCCTCGTAACCGAGAAGGTGCCAAATCCAATCACGACAGGAATGTCATGATAAGATAAGTTGATTGTGCTTTGCACTTCTCTTTTTTCATAGTTTTTAGACGTTTTTAACTATGAAGACAATTCAAGAAATTTTAAAAGAAAGGATCCTTGTGCTTGACGGCGCTATGGGTACCATGATCCAACGCTATGATTTGACAGAAGAAGATTTTCGTAAAGGTTGGTTTGAAGACCATCCAGTTCCCTTAAAAGGAAACAACGATCTGCTTTCTTTGACCAGACCAGATATCATTTACGACATTCACAAAGCATACTTGGATGCAGGGGCAGACATTATTGAGACCAATACCTTCTCCGGAACTACGATCGCTCAAGCGGATTATGAGTTGGAAAAAGCGGTCTATGACATCAATTTCGAAAGTGCAAAGATCGCGCGTCAACTGACAGATGAATACACCGCAAAGAATCCAAACAAACCGCGCTTTGTAGCTGGTTCAATCGGACCAACAAACAGAACAGCCTCCATATCACCGGATGTTAACGACCCTGGGTTCCGCGCCATTACATTCGATGCATTGGTTGTTGCATACACACAGCAGATCGAAGCACTTTTGGATGGTGGTTGCCACATCTTGCTTGTAGAAACGATTTTCGATACCTTGAATGCCAAAGCGGCTTTGTATGCGATCGATGAAGTTGCGGAGAAGCGAAAAATCAAAATTCCGATAATGGTTTCGGGAACGATCACAGATCAATCAGGTCGCACACTGACCGGACAAACTACCGATGCATTTTTAGTGTCCGTACAGCACATGCCTTTACTAAGTATCGGTTTGAACTGTGCCTTGGGTGCCAACATGATGCGACCATATTTACAAATCCTGAGCAATCAAGCTCCATTTGCAGTGAGCGCTCACCCAAATGCCGGACTTCCGAATGAGTTTGGTCAGTATGACGAAACACCTGAAATCATGGGTGAACAGATTGAAACTTTCTTGAAAGAAGGATTGATCAACATTATCGGCGGATGTTGCGGTACAACGCCAGACCATATCCGAGTAATGGCAGAATTGGCTAACAAATATTCACCACGCACCTTAGAACAGCACGCATAACATGAAAAACCTGCGATTATCCGGCCTTGAGGCCATCACGATTACCCCGGAAAGCAATTTCGTCAATATTGGTGAGCGCACCAATGTAACTGGATCACGTGCCTTTTTACGCATGATCAAAGAGGGTGATTTTGAAGCTGCACTTTCCGTGGCGCGCGAACAAGTTGACGGGGGAGCTCAGATCATCGACATCAACATGGATGAAGGTATGATCGATGGCAAGGAAGCGATGGTCCGTTTCTTAAACTTGATCGCAGCTGAACCAGATATCGCTCGTGTTCCGATTATGATCGACAGTTCGAAATGGGAGATCATCGAAGCAGGTTTGAAATGCATTCAAGGAAAGGGAATCGTTAACTCTATTTCCCTGAAAGAAGGTGAAAAACAATTTATTGAACAGGCAAAAAAGATCAAACGCTTCGGTGCGGCTGTAGTTGTAATGGCCTTTGACGAAAAAGGACAAGCCGATAGCTATGAACGACGTATCGAAATTT
>JBMLQF010000039.1:0-8623 GCA_049241705.1 Fluviicola sp.
AACAGTACTACATAAACAATAAAGCATGAGATTACTAGCGATTTTCGGAACGTTCCTTTTCTTGACATCCTGTATGAAAGGAAAGTCGGTGGATACCATTGTGCACAACGCCAAGATCCACGCGATGGATGAAGGAATGCACGAATACGAGGCGATGGCCATTCGGGATGGAAAGATCCTTGAGTTAGGCCCAGAGCGTCAGATCATGAATAAATATAGCGCTGAAGAATACATCGATGCGGAAAAGCGAGATGTTTATCCCGGATTTACAGATGCGCACGGACACATGATGAGTTTTGCGCGCATGAAATTGTCTGTTGACTTGTTTGGGGCATCTTCGATGGAGGATCTGCTCGTTCGAACTGAAAAGTGGGAACAGAAAAATAATTTACCATTTGTTGTAGGTCGAGGGTGGGATCAAACCTTGGTAAGTGGTGGTGAAATGCCAAGCAATACAGAGTTGAATCGTTTGTTCCCCAATAAACCAGTCGTGTTACATCGAATTGATGGGCATGCGGCATTGGTGAATGATAAAGCGCTTCAAATGGCCGGAATCTCACCTGATACGAAAGTAGAAGGCGGCAAGATCGAGGTGAAGGATGGTAAGTGCACCGGAATATTATTGGATAATGCGATCAATTTGGTTTCGACTAAATTGCCTGACTTTAAGAAGTCGGCAATTCGAGATGCTTTAGTTGAAGTGCAGCAAGAATTGTTGCAATACGGAATTACAGGTGTTCATGAGGCCGGGGTAGATTATGCTGATCTGCAATTGTTGCGCGGAATGAACGGTTCCGGAAAATTGAAACTGAACACCTATGTCATGTTGTTCCCAACGGAGAAAAACCGTAACTGGGCAAAGAAGAACGGTGTTTTGGAAGAAGGAAAGCTTACCGTTCGTTCGTTTAAAGTGATGGGAGATGGAGCCCTTGGCTCTCACGGCGCTTTTTTAAAGTTACCCTACGCGGATGATCCGGAAAATGTGGGCTTATTGACAACGAAAAAAGAGGAGTTGCAAGAAGTAGCACGTTTAGCTCGTTCCATTGGATACCAATTAAATGTTCATGCCATAGGTGACGCAACGAACCGCTTAGTTTTAGAGGTCATGAAAGAACAAGTGGCAAAAATTCCGGACCATCGTTGGCGGATCGAACATGCACAGGTGGTAGATCCTGCTGATTTGGCTTTGTTCAGTGAATTGAATGTGATCCCTTCTGTACAGCCGGTTCATGCGGTAAGTGATCGCCATTGGGCAGAAAAGCGTTTGGGTAAAGGACGCTTAAAAGGAGCCTATGCTTACGCATCCCTTCTAAAAGCAAAAGGCATGTTAGCGATCGGAACGGATTTTCCTGTCGAGCATTTCAATCCATTCCTGACAATACAAGCGGCTGTTTATCGCACTAATGCGGACAATGAACCAATAGGAGGCTTTTTACCCGAGGAGGCAATCTCTTTTGAGGATTGTATTCGCGGAATGACCTTGTGGGCTGCAATTGCTGCTTTCCAGGAAAACCGATTGGGTGCGTTGGAAAAAGATAAAGACGCCACGTTTGTGATCTTGCAAAATGCCTTGAAACCAAATCCGGTGTTTTCACCCAATTTTGCCCATAAAGTATTTGTGAACGGGAAGTTGATGTACGAGACAGCTTAGGGCAAAAAAAAGGTTCGCCGGCAAACGAACCTTTCTTCAAACCAAAAACCTTAGTCGATCTAGCGCAAATTGTACATTTTAATTCTCCAACTAGTTGATCAACTTGCGCCAGACCGCAGTTTAGAAAACTATTTTTCCCACAATGTAAAAGTACAACGACTGCGTTGTGAAGTATGGTAAAAAAAAACAAATGCTTATTTTGGATGAATATTTCCTGATAATAACTTAATTTTTAAATCATAACTTGTGGTTACCATTACTTCCGATATGAACCAGGTGAAACGACTTTTCGATATCCCGGCCTACCAACTGAGCAATTTTCCGAATGACGCGATGTTCGTGACAAAGCGAAATGGGAAGTGGGAGCCTATGTCCACAGCTGCTTTCATGTATCAAGCACAAGAACTTTCCAAAGGTTTGTTGCGTTTGGGCGTGGAGCGCGGAGAACGCGTAGCCTTGGTTTCGCCTAATCGCGTAGAATGGAACTTGATGGATATTGCTATTCAACAGATCGGCGCGATTGTGGTTCCGGTGTATCCCAATATTTCAGAGAACGATTACCGCTATATTTTCAATGATGCCGCTGTGCGTTTCGCATTCGTGGGAACGGAAGATCTTTACAATAAGATTTCTGGGATTCGAAACGATATTCCTTCATTACAACAAGTATATGCTTTTGATAACATGGAAGGCATGAGTTTTTATCAGGAAATTCTGGATGGAGCTGATTCTATTCAGGATTCTGTCATCCGAGAACTGAAGGCCAATGTGCATAATGAAGATCTGGCAACGATCATTTACACTTCTGGGACAACCGGAAATCCAAAAGGAGTTATGCTTTCACACGATAACTTATTGTCAAATGTGATTGCTTGTAAACCGATTATTCCAGCTGATGAGCACTCTCGTGTACTAACATTCTTGCCGACGTGTCACGTGTATGAACGCATGTTGCATTACCTGTACATGATGTGTGGTTCGTCGATCCATTTTGCGGAATCTATGGATACGATCGGGGAGAATATCAAAGAAGTAAAACCACATGTGTTTACCGCTGTTCCACGTTTGCTGGAAAAGGTATTTGACAAGATCATGGCGAAAGGCGATGAGTTGAAAGGCATCAAGCGTGGCTTATTCTTTTGGGCGGTTGCTTTAGCAGAGGAATACGATGTGCAAGGTAAAGGTTGGTGGTACCATTTTCGTTTAGCGATTGCGCGTAAATTGATCTTTTCGAAATGGCAGGAAGCTTTGGGAGGTGAGGTCCGAGCAATTGCATCGGGATCTGCCGCTTTGCAACCACGTTTAGCACGCATTTTTCATGCTGCGGGTGTTGTGGTTTTGGAAGGTTATGGATTAACGGAAACATCACCGGTAGTTGCCGTGAATCATTTGAATGGAAATGGGGTGCGTTTTGGAACGGTTGGTCCGTTGATCGATAAAGTACAAGTAAAGATTGCTGAAGATGGTGAGATCCTGGTGAAAGGTCCGAATGTGATGCTGGGTTACTACAACAAACCGGAGGCAACTGCAGAGACAATAGATAAAGATGGTTGGTTCCATACAGGAGATATTGGTGAAATGGTTGAAGGGCGCTTCTTGAAAATCACTGACCGTAAAAAAGAGATCTTCAAAACTTCGGGTGGCAAGTATATCATTCCTCAGGCCATGGAGAACCGCTTCAAGGAATCGCGCTTCATTGAGCAGATCATGGTTTTGGGTGAAGGACAAAAATTCCCGGGAGCACTGATCGTTCCGGCATTTGCCTTTATCAAGGATTGGGCGCAGCGCCATGGTATGGATCTGAGTAAGGCCACAAATGCTGAGATCGCTGCCAATGAACAAGTGATCGCACGTATTCAAAAAGTGGTGAATACGATCAATGAAGAATACGGATCGTGGGAGAAGATCAAAAAGTTTGCTTTACTGGAAAAAGAATTTGGAATCGAAACCGGCGAATTGACCCCAACACTAAAATTCAAACGCAAGTTCATTTTAGAGAAATACAAAGCGCAGGTGGATGCGTTTTATGTGGGTGAGTAATCACCTATATCGCATCCTTCGTTTGCTCCATCATTTGCGCCAGGAAGTCGCGGGCACGGAATAGTTGGGCTTTCACAGTTCCCAATGGCAGGTTCAATTCGTCAGCGATCTCCTCGTAGCTTAATTCCTCGAAATAGCGCTTCTCGATCAATTCGCGGTAACGTGGCTTCAATTTACTTACCAAGTGGCGCATGTGCTTCACCTTTTGGTTGTGAATGATCGCCTGTTCCGGATCATGAAAAGTCGACTTCGCGTCGATGCGGATACTCTCACCATCGTCGTTTGTATAACCTGTGTCCATAGAGGTCAACTTGATGCGCTTCTTACGGATGAAATCGATACAGTTGTTAGACGCAATTTTAAATAACCAGGTGCTAAATGCAAAACTTGGTGAATATTGGTCTAGGCGACTAAATGCTTTTCCAAATGCCTCAATGGTTAGATCGTCGGCGTCATCTTGGTTGCGAACCATTTTCATCATCATGAAATAAATGGATTCCCTGTAGCGTTCCATTAATGCTGCATAAGCCGCCTGATCGCCGTTTCTGGCTTGCTCAACCAGCGCTAGATCTAGTTTTGCCTTGTCCGATAAGTGTTCGCCTGTTATTTCCATTGCGACGATCGTTTTTGTAAGGTAGAATAATAAAAGAACGGCAAAGCCACTACGTATACCAGATCCAAAATCGGCAACGCTGCAATGAATTTATTCGACTTTAAACGCTGGAAACATTTCCCTAAAAGCCACCATTTCAGCAGTAAAACCAATCCGAATCCCGCCACGGCGTGAATCCACCAATTCGCTTGACTCACCAAAATAACGAAAGATATCAGCAGCATCCACATGGTGCCCGGATAGATTCCTAACATTGTCTTTTTGAAAAAGTTGTAACGCGGCGCTGTGCTGTAGTGTCGGGCCTTTTGCAATACAAAAGTTTCCCATGTTGACTTCGCATCGCTGTACATGAAAGAGTCTGTGGATAATTGCACTGCTGTATTCTTTCTTGTTGCTGTTTGCTGCACAAAAAGATCGTCGTCTCCGGATGCCAACGCGTAGTGTGACTTGAATCCTTTTACACTGTTGAACAACGTTTTCGTATAGGCCATGTTCCTTCCGACTCCCATATACGGCATTCCATTAATGGCCATCGAGAAATAATGAACCGCGATCATCGTAGTGTCGAAACGAATTACTTTGTTCAAAAAGCCCGGTTCCGGTTTGTACGGACCATACCCCAATACCAATTGTTTTTGCTCCGAGAATTGTTCTACCATGCGTACCAACCAATGATCGCTGGAAGGACTGCAATCGGCATCGGTTAGGATGAGGTGCTCAAAACGTGCTTTTTTAATTCCGAGCGTTAAGGGCAATTTTTTCGAGGCTTTTAAATGTTTGCTGCGTTCCACTTCCATCACCACCAAATGTGGGTAAGAGCGTTGCAGGGCGTCTAACAGGTATTTCGAATCGTCGATCGATTGGTGATTGACTACGACCACTTCGAACTCAGCCGGGTAGTATTGATCCAGGATCTTTGGTAGGTTTTCAAAGAGGTTATCCGACTCATTTCGCGCCGCAATCACGATCGAGACCGGAGGTAATTGTTGGTTCTTAGCTGCAGGCTTGCGAAATGCTAAACGACCGAAGAACACGATCGTATAGATCAATTGAATTAGAACGAGTCCGGTAAAGATCCAGAAGGTGTAAAAAATAATCGGTTCGTTGTAATTTGGAATGATCTGCATGAAATGGATAATACAAGTGCAAAGATGGGGTGCATTGTGAAAACGGATTATCTTTGCAGCGTTTATTTTTCAACACAATTATGCACTTTGAACTGAAGCATACCGATCCGCAATCAAAAGCACGCGCTGGTTTACTACATACCGATCACGGAACTATTGAAACTCCGATCTTTATGCCGGTCGGAACGCAGGGTTCGGTCAAGGGGGTGCATCAACAGGAATTGCGCGACGATGTGCAGGCGCAGATCATTCTGGGGAATACGTTTCATTTGTATTTGCGTCCCGGTTTGGAAGTGTTGGAAGCAGCAGGTGGATTGCACCAATTCATTGGGTGGGAACGTCCGATGTTGACAGATAGCGGCGGTTACCAAGTGTATTCGTTGGCTACATCCCGCAAGATCACTGAAGAAGGGGTGCGTTTTCAATCACATCACGATGGGAGTTACCATTTCTTTTCTCCTGAACGAGCAATCGATATTCAGCGTGTGATCGGAGGCGATATCATCATGGCGTTTGATGAATGTACACCTTATCCGTGTGATTACGACTATGCAAAACGCTCGATGCACATGACACATCGTTGGTTGAAGCGTTGCATTGCTCAAATGGAGAGCACAGAACCGAAATATGGCTACAATCAAGCACTTTTCCCAATCGTTCAAGGAAGTGTTTATCCGGATTTGCGCAAAGAATCAGCAGAGTTTATTGCAGAACAAGGAGGAATTGGTAATGCGATAGGCGGTTTGTCAGTTGGGGAGCCGGATGAGGATATGTATTCCATGACAGATCTGGTATGTTCGATTTTGCCTGGAGATCGCCCGCGCTATTTGATGGGTGTTGGAACTCCGGTAAATATTTTGGAAAGTATTGCTTTGGGTGTGGATATGTTCGACTGTGTTATGCCATCGCGCAATGCTCGTCACGGAATGTTGTTTACTTCGGAAGGAACGATCAATATTAAAAACCAGAAATGGTCAATGGATTTTTCGCCGATCGACCCGAATGGGACGGCTTATGTTGATCAAGTGTACACCAAAGCGTACTTGCATCACTTGGTAAAAGCGAAGGAAAACCTGGCGATCCAAATTGCGACCATCCATAATCTTTCCTTTTACTTAAATTTGGTAAAAGAAGCCCGTCGTAGAATATTGGACGGAACTTTCCGTTCGTGGAAGGACGAACAGGTAAAAAAACTCGGACAACGCTTGTAATGCTTAAAATACTCGATCGCTATATCATTCGAAAGTTCTTATCAACTTTCTTTTTCATGCTCGGTGTGATCATGATCTTGGCAATGGTATTCGATCTTGCGGAACGTTTATCTGAGTTCATAGAAAATCAGGCACCGGTTCAGGATATCGTATTCGATTATTACATGAACTTCCTGATTTATTACGGAAACACTTTTTCTTCGATGATCGTGTTCATCTCGGTGATCTGGTTCACGGCAAAAATGGCCCAGGAAACAGAGATCATTCCGATGTTGAACAGTGGAAGGCCTTTTACACGAATCATGCGACCGTACATGATTGCTGCGACAATTCTGATGTTGATGTCGTTAGTGTTGAATCACTTTGTCCTGCCGCGTTCAAATCGGGTGCGCTTGGATTTTGAAGAGACCTATTACCGGGATAATTTGGTGGTGGAGAACTACAATGCGGAATTTCCCGGAAAAACCTTTGTGCATTTTGCCAATTACATTGCTTCAGCCAGTATGGTGAACGAGTTCGTAGTGGAACAATACAACGAAAAGAACCAATTGACGCGTTTCTTGAAAGCTAGAAGTGCTACCTGGGATACCAAGACGAATACGTGGCACTTAGTAGATTTTTATGAACGTGTTGTTACGCCGCCAGCCGAGATCGTGAATGATATTGGAGAGAAAGAATTGGTTTTTACTAACGACAGAATTGTACAAGGTCGCACAAAAGACACCACGTTTACTTTCAAGTTAACAGAGATGGCACAGCGTGACAACGTTGCTGAGGCAATGACGTTTACAGAATTGCGCGACTTCATTCGGAAAGAAAAGCAAAAAGGAAATCCCAATGTACCGAATTACGAGATCGAATTGCATCAGCGCACATCGTATCCGTTTGCTACCTATGTACTCACTTTGATCGGTGTTTCTGTTTCCAGTCGAAAGAAACGCGGAGGTATTGGAATCAACTTAGCGATCGGATTTGTATTTGTATTCATTTACATCTTTGCGATGAAGGTGACTACGGTAGCTGCAATCAAGGTTGGTTTTCCGCCTATTGCGGCAGTTTGGATCCCGAACTTCATCTTTGGGGTCTTTGCCTTATTCATGTATCGAATTGCTCCGAAGTAAATGCGTTGGCTCATTGTCATAGCATGTTTGTGTAGCGGCCTTACACAGGCGCAGATCGTGAATATCGAGAACAAGCGTATTTACGACGACACGGCTGGGTGGAGTGGTAGCTTAGATGCCGGTTTTTCAGCGCAACAAAATGGTCAGTTGTTCTACAACTTGAATTTTCGTCCGCGCGTGCAATACAAGACCCGTAAAAATTATTTCTTCGTCCTAGGAGATCTAGCCTACACCGGATCGAATGCACAAACCTATACCAACGCGGGAATGATGCATTTTCGCTACAACCGCCGACTAAAAAACGGTCCGTGGAAGTGGGAATTGTATACCCAAATCCAATACAATGAGCTCTTGAATCAACGATTGCGAACTTTGGCTGGAACAGGGTTGCGCTGGAAGTTTATCGATACGAACAATGTGCGCTTTTTTGCAGGTTCGTCCTTCTTTTATGAATACGAGGAATTGCAATCGGATGGCGTGATCAATGAAGCCGTTCGCTGGAGTAATTACCTCAGTTGGTTCATTTCGAAAAAGGGATTTTCGTTTACAGGAATTACTTATTATCAACCGCAAATAGATCGCTTGAACGATTTCCGCTTCTCTGGTCAGTATACCTTGGGTGTAGGTCTCACTAAACGCTTGGACGTGCGTTTTGAATTCAATTTGTTTTATGATGCCAACCCACCTACTAATATCCGTAAAATGGTTTTCTCCAGCAGTGCAGGAGTACGACTCAAATTAGGTGAGTGATCGTATTCAAACAGAAAGTGCAAGAGGAATTGTTTTATTAACGCAGAGTAAAAGAGAAAGGGAGTAAAAGAGATTAATTCGGTGCTTGACCGTTTATAATTCTTCGTAAG
>JBMLQF010000040.1:0-3737 GCA_049241705.1 Fluviicola sp.
CTTATTTTGTTTCCGGGATTCTGGTTTATTGGGCAGGAAATGAGCTCCCTTTGATCGGAACTTTTTCTGGAATTATTACGATGTTTTCACTGGTAATGGTGGTGATTTTTACAATATTGTATACTTTTCGGTATAGAAATCTAATTTAACACACATGGAAACACTAGATCAACATGTTCAGTCTACAGACTCAGGGATTAAAGTGAGTCAGGACGCAAAAAGCAATTTTACATCTATTGGAAAATGGGCGCGCTTCTTGGGCGTAATGGGTTTTATCTCTGTCGGATTATTGGGTATTGCAGCGTTGTTCATGATTATTTTAGGAGGTTCTTCGTCTTATGTTGGCGAGCAAATGATGTTTCTTGGATTGATTTATTTGATCATGGCTGGGATTTATGTTTTTCCTGCTTTGTATCTCATTCGCACGGCAAATCATTTATTAGAAGCATTTGAACGCGATAAGGTCTCGAGTTTCGAAATGGGTGTCGAGAATTTGAAGTCTTTTTTCAAGTTTGTGGGGATCTTTACCATCGTTGTTATGTCAATGTATGTATTGATCCTATTGTTCGCGATGATTGCCGGCGCTTCTAGAGGTTTTTAAGGATGGATGATATCGATATTGTAGACGAGTTGGAAGCAGGCCCTGGGAAACAAAAGGCTCCCATGCTTCATGTATTGTGCATCCTTACTTGGGTGTACTGTTTCTTTACAGTGCTGTTCCTTTCGGTTTTTCTCATCAATGGAACCAATGTGCTGTCTATATTCAGCCCGTCAGGTAATTCAACAATCCTGAATCTATTCTTTTGGAATATTTTGATGCCGCTTATTTGTGCAGGTGGAGCTTTGATGATGTGGTTCAAATTGCGCTGGGGAATCATTGTTTATGGGGTCGGACAATTGTCGCCCGTCTTGTATAACATTGTTGTTTACGTAAGTACATTTGGTTTCGGTTCAAACGGGATCTTTTTCATTGTGATCAGCAATCTTATTCCAATTGCTTTTTTCGTTTTATATGCCACACAAGTTAAATACATGAAGCCATGGCGCAGTTGATAGATAGCGGTCACGTGACCATCGACCAGGAATTGCTCATCAAAAAAAAAAAGAAGCGAGTTGTACCTACGTATATTCGCATGACTGCAGTGATTGCTTGGATCTGGAGTTTGATCTTTTTATTGGTTTCTTGGAATTTACGAAGTGATGCTGCTGAAGCCGTTGGAATGTATGAATTGGATGAAGTAGGGGGAGTAATCTACGAAAGCTGGTTGATCCAAACGGTTGTGTTTTACAGTTGTATCGCTATGATCATTTGCGCCGGTCTGCTCTATTGGTTGGGTTTATGGGGTGTTGTGCCGTTTATGGGGAGTTTGATCAGTTTTATGTTCATGCCCATCTATTCTGGTTTTGTAAGCGGAGTGCACGCCATGAAAACGAATTTAGAAGTGGGGATGTACGTCTTGATTCCGACCATTTTGTTTTTCATTACTTTGGGATATGTAATTGCTTCCATGGTGAAACGCTCTTAATTATTTAACTTATATTCGCTTTCTAAAATTTTATAATGGGAGAATTAGACGATCTACTAGATACTCAAGGTGCTGATGGTGGAATTCAGACACCGTCAACCTTGCCAAACGCAACAACCGTTTTGGTACTTGGAATCATTTCAATTGTTGGGTGTATGTTTTATGCTGTTCCAGGATTGATCTGCGGTATTATTGCCGTGGTTTTGCATAAAAAAGACAAAGCACTTTATTTGACAAATCCGTTAAAATACGAGGCAAGTTTTAAAACTTCCAAAGCAGGACATATCTGTGGAATAGTTGGCTTGTCGCTTTCAGCAGCATTCTTATTGTTCTTAGTGATTTATTTCGTATTTATCATTTCAGTATTTTCAGCAGCTGCATCAGCAGGAGGTTTTAGATAAACATGCTTCCCTGTTCGTGGAAAGAATCATTTGGCGTTGAGTGTCCCAGTTGCGGTGCTCAACGCTCTTTTTTTTCATTGATCGCCGGAGATATCGTTTCAAGTCTCATATTGTTTCCGGCCTTACTTCCTTTATTGTTCACAGTCCTCTGGGTGGCTCTCCATCTTATTTGGCCTCAACGCTTCGCTGCAAAGTGGATTGTTCGTGGTGTTGTCACGACTGGCGGACTTATGCTGATTAGCTGGTTATTTAAAATTTTCACCACCTATATTTAAGGGTGATTTTTTCACTTTCTTCTTGTATTTCTTTTTCGGAAATCACACTTGATTTCATTGGCTTTCCGTACCTTTGGGAACTCAAATTTCATGTATGTCAGACGATAAAAAGATCATTTTTTCAATGGTTGGGGTTTCTAAAGTGACGCCTCAAGGAAAACAGATTATCAAGGATATTTATTTGTCATTCTTCTATGGAGCTAAGATCGGTATCATCGGTTTGAACGGTTCCGGAAAGTCAACGGTGATGAAGATCATCGCTGGTTTGGATAAGAATTACCAAGGAGACGTGGTGTTTTCGCCAGGTTATTCAGTGGGGTATTTACCGCAAGAACCGGAATTAGATCCGAAGAAAACGGTGAAAGAGGTGGTGATGGAAGGCTGCCATGAAATTGTGGACGTGCTGAAAGAATACGAAGAGATCAACAATGCTTTCATGGACGAAGAAGTGCTGAACGATCCGGATAAAATGGACAAATTGATCGCACGACAAGGTGTGGTTCAAGATAAAATTGATGCGCTGGATGCGTGGGAATTGGATAACAAATTAGATCGTGCGATGGATGCCTTGCGTTGTCCGCCGGATGATCAATTGATCGAAACACTTTCTGGTGGTGAAAAACGCCGTGTGGCGCTTTGTCGCTTGTTGTTGCAGAATCCGGACATTCTTTTGCTCGATGAACCTACCAACCACTTGGATGCTGAATCGATTGACTGGTTAGAGCAACACTTACAACAATACAAAGGAACCGTGATCGCCGTAACCCACGACCGTTACTTTTTGGATAACGTTGCCGGATGGATCCTGGAATTGGATCGCGGAGAAGGTATTCCATGGAAAGGTAATTATACGTCGTGGTTGGAGCAAAAAGGAAATCGTTTGAAAGAAGAGGAGAAATCCGAATCGAAGCGTCAGAAAATGCTTGCACGCGAGTTGGAGTGGGTGCGTATGAACCCGAAAGGACGTCACGCAAAAAACAAAGCGCGTTTGCAGAACTACGACAAAATGATGTCGGAAGAAATGAAGGACAAAGAGGTGAAATTGGAAATTCCAATTCCGAATGGTCCGCGTTTGGGTACCAATGTGATCGACGCCCATCACGTTATGAAAGCCTTCGGAGATAAATTGTTGTATGATGATTTGAACTTCAAATTACCACCTGCAGGAATCGTTGGTGTTATTGGGCCGAATGGTGCTGGTAAAACGACGATCTTCAAAATGATCATGAATGAATTAGCGCCAGATGGTGGTGAATTTACCGTTGGAGAAACTGTGAAGATCGGATACGTAGATCAAACACACCATGCGATCGATCCGGAGAAGTCTGTATTTGAAGTGATCGGTGGTGGAAACGATTTTGTGGAGATCGGAAATCAAAAGATCAACACACGTGCTTATTTGTCGAAATTCAATTTTGCCGGTTCGGATCAAAGCAAGAAGGTAGGCGTATTGTCTGGTGGTGAGCGCAACCGTTTGCATTTGGCAATGACCTTGATGACAGAAGCGAACGTCTTGTTGCTGGATGAGCCGACAA
>JBMLQF010000041.1:0-4154 GCA_049241705.1 Fluviicola sp.
GTTACTACTCCAAAGAAGATTACTTGCGCAAATTGCAAAGTACGATCAACTACGTGGAAGGAACGCCAGGTTCACGTGTGCAACCGGTGGCTCACTCCAGTTACGATGCATGGATCAAAGGTTACCGACCAAACGAGAACAGTTCCAATACCGGGATGACCTATTATTCAAGAGGTGCCATGTTGGCTTCACTTTTAGACGCGATGATCATTGATAAGTTCAATGCACAAAAGTGTTTGGATCATTTTCTGCGCTATTTGTACGATGAATTCTACATCAAAAAGAAGCGTGGCTTTACCGAAGTGGAATTTAAAAAAGCACTGGAAACTTTCTTAGGACAGAACATGGACGAATTCTTTGGGAAATACGTGAATGGAACGGAGATCCCTGATTTCAACAGCGTGTATTCCAAAGTAGGAGTCAAGGCAACTTATACAGGCAAACCGATGGCTTCGTTTGGAGCAAGTTTCTCACAAGAGAATGGCAAGTGTATCGTAAAATCGATTCGTTTCGGTGGTGCTGCAGAAGACGCTGGTATCAGTGTCGGCGATGAGATCATTGCTTGCAACGGATTGCGTGTAGACCAAACAACGTTAGAGAATTTCATCTCCAGTTTGATCGAAGGAGAATATTTGGAATTGATCGTGTCGCGCGAAGAGATCATTCTCAACTTGCAAGTAAAAATGACGGCTTACGAGCGACCATCTTTTAAATTGGAAGCGATTTCTCCTTCCAACGAGAAGTTCTATTACTGGTTGCGCGAGATCGAGATGTGATAGGAAAATACGTAAACGTAAAGGCAGCTTTGGGCTGCCTTTGTTGTTTGATTACATTTATGAAACTTTTGATTTAAAACCTTTTTTCTATAGGTAAATACTTATCTTTTGATGAATTTAAAATTGTCATTGCCTACCAGAATAAAGTACATACCAGGCGTTAAGGATGTAACATCCAAGTGCGTATTGTCATGCGAAATTGTGCCGGTAAGTTTTGCTTTACCCAAATAATCGATGATCGCATAACTTTGACCTATCAATGCTTCATTCACGTGAAGCAGGACTTCCGTTTCTGCGGGATTTGGGGAAATTTTCACATCCGATTGGTGGTCGAGGTCAGCCGAAGTAGCGAGTATTGAACAATAGGAAATCTTCACTTGTAGGTCGGCTTGTGCAAAAGTGCAAATTCCACTTGTGGTACTGTGTAATATGATCCCGAACGAATTATCATTGACAAGAGCAGGAGTTAAATTGGCCAACCACAGATCGGAGGCGTTTCCGGAAATGTTGGTTGTAAATGCAGAGGCAGAATCGCGTTTTGGGGCACTGATTATTGCTCCATTATAGGCTAAAAACAAGGAGTCAATGGTGTACGAACCCGAATTGCAACCACCATGCTTGTGATTCACTTCAACACCGGTGATCGTGGCTCCGGCCGGAATGTTCAGGTCGAGATCATAAAAATAGAGTTGGTCAGAAATGTTGTTGTTTGGCGAGATCAATACAGCTATCGGTGAATTTAAAAAGCCGTTTCCGGAATATCCAAGTGGATTTGTGATATTGTAGGATACTATGCCGTTGTTGGTATTGATCGTGGTAGCGCTATCAGGAATTCCGGTGAGGTCATTTGGCATACAATTGATGTAGAAGATCTCCACCTGCAGATCTGCTTGCGAAAAGGTACAAATTCCGGTGGTGGTACTTTGCAGAATGATACCGAACGAGTTGTCGTTCACCAGGGCTGGGGTCAAATTGGCCGACCACAGATCGGATGAGTTTCCTGAAATATTCGTTGTAAAAGCCGAGGCAGAATCGCGTTGTGGCGCACTGACTATAGCTCCGTTGTACGCCAAATAGAGCGAGTCTATGGTGTAAGACCCTGAATTGCAGCCGCCATGTATGTGATTCACTTCAACACCGGTGATCGTCGCTCCAGCCGGAATGTTCAGGTCTAAATCATAGAAATAGAGTTGTTCAGAGATGTTGTTGTTGGGCGAGATCAAAACGGCTGCCGGTGAATTCGAAAATCCATTCCCAGTATTGCCCAATGGATTTGTGATCATGTAGGGTACAGTGCCGTTTAAGACATTGATTGTTGCAGCACTATCAGGCATTCCGATCGAAGAAAGCTGTGCAGAAGCACCAATTAAATTTGCCAAAGCAAAAGTTGTTAGTAGTAGTTTTTTCATGCGATGAAAAATTAGAGTTAAGAATACACTACAAACGAAGCGCGTTTTTGAGGGTTGCCTCTGTTTTTATCTATTTCGGTCAAAAACTATGATCTAAGTTGAGAATGCTTTTCAACTTTCAACTAGAGGTTTAATTGAACTGACGCCTTTTTTGTGCCTTAAATTTCCCTCTTTTTACTTTAACATAACCCCTGCAAATAATCCAAACCAACCTCCAATCCTTGTCGGTAATCAAGATCGAGTGAAGCTTTGGAATTCGTGTAGCCGCCGGTTTTCAGTTTTTGCTTGGGTTGTAGTTGTGTAATACGAATTCCTTCCGGTGGATTTAGGATCAGATCCAGAGAGGTGTTGAAACGCAGGTGACTTTTCGAAAAGATCCTTGCTAGTCCGGGGTGGTTCTTGTAGTATTTCTCACCGAAATAGTCGGGTAGGGATTGTTTTTCCTGGGCATTACTGTGCGAGGTGCGTAAAACAACAATCTCCGTAGCTCCCTGATCGATTGCCCACTGCACCGGAAGTGGATCACTCCAGGCTCCGTCCATGCATTCGCGTCCTTCCAAGCTGTGCTTGGCCTTGGTCACAAACGGAATGGCACACGAGGCGATCAAGCATTGAACCCAATTGTCTGCTGTTGGCTGAAAATACGCTGGTTCGCCGGTAATGCGATCGGTGGCAACGATGTAGATCTTTTTATGGGAATGGTGCTCAAAAATGGCGGGTAAGTCCAGTTTGACAATTTCCTCGGCGATCTCTTCAAAGAAATCCACATTCATCAGCACGCGTGTACCCAGAAATTGCTTGTAATTCATGAATTTCGGGTCCTCGAGCAACACATGAATAGATCGGATGCAATCCTTGTACTGTTTCCCCAGAAAATAGGAGAGGGCATTGGCACCGCCAGAAACCCCGATATACATGTTGAACGGATCATACCCGTGAGCAATGAACGCATCCAGCACTCCAGCCGTAAACGCAGTTCGGAATCCTCCTCCTTGTATGATCAGTGCTTTCATGGGGTAGTTTCAGCTTTCGAACTGATCACATTTTATGTATCAAAGAGTTAAATTCTTCTTCACGCATTTCCGATTGAATCGTGTCTAATACCGCTTGCAAAGCTCCAGCAGGAGCATTGGCTTTGAACATGCGCAAAATTTTCAAGTTTTCCAGCTCTGATTGATCGGGTATGATGTATTTGAGAGAAAGCAACAAAACAGGGAATTCCACTTTCTGCATGATGCGTGCACTGTTTTCCTGTAACTCCTCTACTAAGAAATTGGCGAGTAACAATTGCTCGGTGACGAGTTCTTCCTGTGGGATGTGCGCAAGGTATTGGCTGTGAAAATTTGTAAATGCCAAATAAAACGCATGACCTGCTTCTTCATCCTGAGTACCATCCAGTTTTGAAAGTTGAGCGGCAAGGTCGGATTGCAGTTTTTCCAAATGCTCATGGTCTTCCAAATCGTGCTGAGAAGATCCGGGAACCCGTTCCTCCAATGGTTTCAGGAGGTCATCGTTTTCCGTGTGCAAGTGATGGGTCAACAGAAAAAAAAGATCGTCGCCCAACTTTTTAAGTTTCTCAACATCCTGGATGTTGGAAAAATTGGTCTTGCCTGCCAAAAGTGAAAACTGGGAAAGGATATTTCTGAGTCCTTTGTGTGATGCTGCGTAAGATTTTTCTTTTTGCATTCGAATAAACAATATTGTTAGAAGACACCTTTTTCTAACTTAGTTATAGCTTTGTTTTTGGTAAAGGAATCGTTTACCGTAGGAAAAAAATAATCTTTAAAAGCTAGTTTTTGTTTCCCTGTCTGCCGACAGGCAGGGAAGCATGATCTGGGTTGGAGCTTGCTTGCTGTTATGCAGCGCTCCCTGCAATGGGTTTGATATTATTAAACTCTTGTTCTTTTTGATTACGTTCTTCTTCCAGATCATAATCATCTTGAAGACCTAACCAAAACTTGGCGCTTGT
>JBMLQF010000042.1:0-10578 GCA_049241705.1 Fluviicola sp.
CCACCGTATTCTCCACTGCCATGTTCTGGAAGTCCTTCTGGTGCAGGTCCATCTGGAGATGATGTTTCAACTGCAGCCATCAACTTACCATTTCCATTCACATTCTTTGGAAACACTTACACACAGTTTGGAATCTCTACCAATGCAAATATTCAATTCGGACCAGGTCCTTATTCCAATGTTTATACACCTACAGGATCAGGAATTCCAACAACAAGTGTAGACAACCTAGTTGCACTAAATTTTGCTGACTGGATGGCCGATCCGGGAGACATCAACTGGTATGTAACAGGAACTGCACCCAATAGGATTTTAGTGATTTGTTATAACAACTTATATCCTTACCCGAGTGGAACGGCAGGTAATCTAACTGGTCAGATTTTGTTATATGAAGGATCCAATATTATTGATCTTATTTTGACGGACTCCTGGATGGACGCTGCGGCATCAACAGATCATATTCAAACTCAAGGAATTCAAGATGCTCAAGGTGTCGGTGTACCAGTACCAGGACGAAATGCTACAACATGGACTACAACCAATAGTACGGTTCGTTTCACCCCAACTTTGAATTATACCTATGTTTGGACCCCGTCAACATTCTTGAACAACCCAAACATTTATAATCCACTCGCATCCGGAGTAACGGCAACAACCAATTACACAGTTACAGCTTCATTAGGAACAAATGGTGCATGTCCACAAACTGCCAACGTAACCGTAACAGTCGCACCTACACCTACACCAACAATCACAGGAACAACAAACATTTGTAGTGGACAGTCAACCACATTAACGGCATCTGGTGGTACATCTTACACTTGGAGTAATGGAGAAACAACTGCTTCTATTACTGTAAATCCAACAAGTGCAACCACGTATACAGTAACCGTTGCGAATGGTTCTTGTTCGGCTACTGCCTCGGTAACTGTGAACGTTACTACCACGCCAGCTCCAAATCCAACTCCAACCGCAAGCACGATCTGTTCGGGTCAGAGCACTACTATCACTGCTACTGGAGGTGGTACTTACGCATGGAGTAACGGTGCCAGCACAGCAGCGATAACAGTATCACCTACAACTACCACAACATATAACGTCACTGTAAACAATAATGGCTGTATTGGAACGGGTTCCTCAACAATTTCCGTTAGCCCTAGTGGTTTGCCCGTCATCAACTGTCCGTCAGATATTACATTGACACCTTGCAATACTATTGCTACGTTTAGCGTTCCAACAGCTACTGATCCGTGTGCTCCAACTACTTGTGCTTCTGCGCCACTTGCAACCGTTCTTTCCAACTTAAACACCAATAATGCGGCAATTACAGGCCCAATTCCTAACCCTTACAATTTCACATTGGACATGGG
Organism: Fluviicola sp.; assembly: GCA_049241705.1. Taxonomy (GTDB): domain Bacteria; phylum Bacteroidota; class Bacteroidia; order Flavobacteriales_D; family Crocinitomicaceae; genus Fluviicola. The sequence goes on from JBMLQF010000042.1 coordinate 1,371, forward strand.
TGTAACCGCCACCTACATTTCGGATGGAGGTGCCGATATGTACGATGGAGGTAACTATTTAAATACAAACTTAGGCGCAAGCATCCCATATACCAACGGTTTGATCACTGCATCAGCAGCATTTGGAGCTGGCGGTCAATATTTCACCCACAAATACAACAACATGTTCGTTATGGCAGCCGACATGAACAATGTTAGTTCCTTCTCAGTAACTGGTAATAATGGTGCAGATGGAAGCGGTACAGCAAACGGATTTACATTTAATATTACCGTTGGATGCTTAACTTACAATTGTTTCGTTAAACGCGTTAACGGTGCATTTGACCCTTCAATCAATCAAATATTTATTGTACCATCGGGTTCGGCAGCCAATCATACATTTGATGTGAATACCGATAATACCTTACATACATTGAATACAATCAATGCAGCAACACGCATGTATTACTTGCTTATTGGAGGTAATGCTGGTTATGCTTATACGAATGCAGAAATTCAAACCATTGTTCAAAACTTCCTCACTCAAACAGGGGCGACAGGATCCACAACGGCACCCGTTACCGTTACTCAAATAGCCGGTCTACCAAGCGGATCATCATTCCCATCAGGAACAAACGTGGTTACTTTTCAAGCAACAGGATCATCTGGTACCAGCACTTGTAGTTTCAACGTTATCGTACCACCGTTGACTGGACCAACCATGGCATGTCAATCAAATATCAATTTAGGTGAGTGTAACCCAGTAGCGACGTTCACAGCTCCTACAGCAACGGATCCATGTGCACCCCCATGTGCAATCTCACCGTTGTCAACTATTTTGACAAACTTCAATGCGAATGGAGCAGCAATTACCGCAGCAATTCCAAATCCATACAATTTCACATTGGATATGGGTGCTACAGGTAACTTCATTTCTGATGGTGGTAATGATATGTATGATGGCGGAAACTACCTGAACACAAATTTGGCAACAGCCATCGCATATACGAATGGCGTGATCACTTCTTCAGCAGCTTTTGGAGCCGGTGGACAGTATTTCACACAAAAAGTAAACAACATGTTTGTTATGGCCGCGAACGTAAACAACATTAGTTCCTTCTCAATTTCTGGAAATAATGGTGCTGATGGTAGTGGAACGGTAAATGGCTTTACTTACACTGTAACGGTTGGCTGTCAGTCTTATGACGTATTCGTAAAACGTGTGAATAGTGCTTTCGACCCTTCAATAAACCAAATATTCATTATTCCATCAGGAAGTGGCGCAACACATTCTTTCGCTGCAAGTACAGATAACACCCAACATGATCTTACTGGTATATCCTCTGTTACGCGACTTTATTATTTGCTGGTAGGAGGTGCAAATGGTTATGCCTACACAAACGCAGAAATTCAGACAATCGTTCAGAACTTCTTAACACAAACCAATGCCGCAGTAGCAGCTCCTGTAACAGTTACACAAATCGCAGGACCTGCGAGTGGTTCTTCATTCCCAGTTGGAACAACTACAGTTACTTATCAGGCAACTGGAGCAAGCGGCACTAGTACTTGTAGCTTCAATGTGATCGTTCATCCACTGAACCCTGCTATCACTGCAGTACCTGCGACGATTTGTCAAGGTGCGTCAACAACGTTAACAGCATCTGGCGGTACATCCTACGTGTGGAACACCACTGCCACCACATCAAGTATCACGGTCTCTCCAGCTGCAAACACAACTTATTCTGTTAACGTTACTGATGCTTATGGTTGTACAGAGCCTGCTACACAAGCAATAACTGTAAACACACCTTCTACCCCTCCTACAATTTCAGCATTACCTGGATCTGTTTGTCCAAATACAACCGTTACTTTGACAGCTTCAGGTGGTACAGCCGGTTCTGGATCGAATATCACTTGGTATACAGGACCAAATGGAACCGGAACACTATTGGGTACTGGAGCAAGCGTTAACGTTACGCCAACAGCTAATATGACGGTTTACGCACGTAGAGAAGGACCTTGCAACAATACAGCAGACGCAACACTAAACATTGTCGTGAAAAATTACATCTACGCTACTAATGGAATGAGTACCAACACCTATTGTACAGATAACGCCGGTTGGCATCACTTCTATATTGGAAATGACATCATTTTCTCAGCTCGTGGAAACCTTGCAGGTTTTGTGAACCCTACAGTAACTATTTACGACAACGGGGCTTATTACATGCAAACTCAAGGACCTGGTACTGCTCCTCAATGTGTGAGCAATATCAACCCGGGAGAACAACGCTTTGAAATGGAACGTAGTTGGAACTTAAATACAAATGGAGGAACCCCTTCAGGAACTTATGAAGTTCGTTTCTACTATCAACCTGCAGAGCGCACAGCAATAGAAACGGCAGCAATCAACTGGATGGCCACCTACCCAGCATGTGGTTATTCCTATAAGTATGCTACACCAAATGGATTCTACTGGTTTAAGAATAGTGGATCAAACTATGTAGCCCCACTGTACGATGCAACACACTACGGAGCTACCGTTAGCACTACTAGTAATGGTATTAATTATGCTGAATGGACTGGAATCCCTGGTTTCTCTGGGGGATCTGGTGCAGTTATTCTAATTCCAATGACAGGATTGCCTGTTTCCTTGACTACGTTTGGCTCAATCTGTTTAGAAGACCAAAATACGGCGAAGGTATTCTGGACTACTGAAAGTGAACAAAACACTGCTGCATTCAGAATTGATAAAAGTAATGATGGTATCAATTGGGAACAGGTAGCTGTTGTTGTTGGACAAGGAACTACAAATGCTGTTCATCACTATGAATGGATAGATGAAGAGGCACGTAAGTATGCGTCCACTTATTATAGATTGCGACAAGAAGATTTAGATGGTCAGGTTAAAGAACTAGACGTGACTACTTTAAATTGTGAAGCAAATGATGGTATTGGTGTCTTCCCGAATCCAGCTCACAACAATCTTACTGTTGTATTCTATGGTGGTGAACCGTCAAGCAACCAAAGCATTTTGGTAAAAGATATGAATGGGAAAATTATCCAAACGATCGACCAAAACAATGCCAATGGCGCAATCTACAAAATAGACATATCAAATCTAGCACCAGGTGTTTACTCAGTGGAAGTAACCAACAGTGATCACTCACCGACACGATTCGTGAAACAATAATTAAAAAAGGGAGCTGTTTAGCTCCCTTTTTTATTACCGAAATATACCGATCGATTAATCCGACTTCGTAATATCTCATTTTGTGTTAGAACAGATGAATCAAGTTCATGATGCATGGTGATTAGATCTTTAGCCGGATCTCCTAAGGGCACACAAGCAACCCTGTTTGGCACTTCATTTTCTTAGTTTAATTGCATAAAAAAACCTTGAGAACTGCTTCTCGCAGGTAATTCTTTTCAATTTTATCTAAACACGATCCTAACACAGCTATCCGCCAATCGATTCACGTTGAAAAACATTAAAAATTAAGACGAAAAAAACCGCCCAAATTGAGCGGTTTTAAAAATATAACAACGAATACTAGAAAACAATTTTGAATTCAACTCGTCTGTTTTGAGCTCTACCCTCTTTCGTCTTGTTGGAAGCCACAGGTCTGGTTTCACCATAAGCCTTTGTGATAATTCGTATTGGATCAATACCTTTACTGATCAAATAAGCTTCAATTGCATTGGCTCTGTTTTCAGATAGTGTCATATTCCAAGTCTCAAGTCCAACATCATCCGTATGTCCTTCAACTAATAAATTGTACTCCGGGTGATCATTCAGTTCTTTAACCACATCATCCAATGCACCATAAGAACTTTCTAAAAGCACTGCCTTATTGTTATAGAACTGTACATTCTTCAATGCGCGACGCATAATTACTTTAGTAACTTCAGCAACTTCAGGACAACCTGCATTGATAGAAATACCTGGAACATCTGGACATTTATCCCTCACATCCGGAACTCCATCACCATCCGAATCCGGACAACCGTTTGTAGACATTAATCCTTTTTCAGTCGGACAAGAATCGTAGACATCAAGAATTCCGTCACCGTCGGAATCAACCATGGCTTGTCCTTTAGAATCAACAACTGCCCCCGGAGGTGTGTTCGGTTCACAATCTAAAACATTTGGAACCCCATCTTTATCATCGTCTTTCGATTTCTCCTCCAATTCCTGAACCCGCTTCTCCAATTCATTACCCTGCTTCTCAAATTCATTATTCTCATTTAAAATATCGGAAAAATCAGTTGGAACCCAATCCAAATGCGTTTTGTTTTTCCCAAGGTAAAGGGTTACTCCCAGCGAGTAATTGAAAAAATAACCATTGATCGGCTTTGCAACATTACTTTGAGACCAGTCAAAATAGCGTGTTTGAAGGTGATGGAGTATACATGTAGCGTCTGCATTAATTGAAACCCGATCATTTAATTTAAACTGTGGTGTAATTCCGAATGCGAAATTTAACATATCATCCTGCCCCTCAAAAAAAGGATCATCTTCACTTATCGTTGGTCGGATACTTTTTCTCAAAAACAAAGTAGAGGCTCCAAATCCTGCATGAGTTAACAAACCAAGTTTTTCAGAAAAAGTGTGAAACTTTAAAATATCACCAGCGTTTGCAACCATAGAAAAAGAAACTCGCCAATAGTGAACGTTCACTTTACCAGACTTTTTCGGATCAAAAAAATCATAACCAACCATAGCACGCAAACCAAAACGATTATTCAGCATATACCGACCGTTCAGTGAGTAGTGATGAATTTGATATAAACGTGTATATATCTTCGTCGGCGAAGCTCCATCATGAGCTCCCAAATTAAAACCAATTGACCATTTATTATATGCTTCCTGAGCAAAAAGCGAACCGGTTAATAAGACCACTAGTAAACTAAAAACAATATTTTTTTTAACCATTTTTGGCGGGTTTTGGTGCTAAATTATTGTTTTTTTTTGACTTGTCTATCATTTTATTACATTAAGCAATTCTATGCATTGCTTTTAAAGGTGCAACAGGTCTGTATTAGGAGATTTAGTAATTTTCGGATCGGTTGTGCGACTAACATTCAAACAAGTCTTTACCCACTTCAAAAGGGATGAATTAACATAATGAAAACAACCTACGGACCTAAGGTTAGCGCTAACATCAATTAAAAATGTAACTTTGAACGCAGTTCTAATTCCTTGAAAAGATCTAAAATTCGGGCAATTGTAAAACAACTGAATGGGCAGAATCTGCATGGATTAGAAACAAATTACTTGTAAATTTTGAGAAAACCGAAAATAGGATATGTCATTTAAAATACTCGATTGTACGCTTCGGGATGGTGGATATTATACCAATTGGGATTTTGATCAAAAAATGATTGAAACCTATTTCGACGCCATGAATAAGATTCCGGTTGATTATTTGGAGATTGGTTATCGAAGTCCAATCCTGGCTGGTTATTACGGAAGATTCCATTACTGTCCTGAGTTTTTACTTCATGATATTCGAGAACGTTCTAAGAAAAAATTGGTTGTCATTTTAGATGAAAAAAATGTACATTCCGAGATGATTCCTGAATTACTCGCACCTTGTGTCGGCTCAATTGATTTGGTTCGAATTGCATTGGCTCCAGAAAAAATATTGCAAGGAATAAAACTTGCCGAAAAAATCAAACAAATGGGTTTTGAGGTTGGATTCAATGTGATGTACATGTCAACATGGAATACCCAAAAAGATTTCCTGAATCACCTACATCATGTCGATTCGGTCGCGGATTTTTTTTATATGGTTGATTCATTTGGAGGGGTTTATCCAGAAGATGTTCGTAGCACTTTTGAATTGGTAAAAAACCATCTCGACTGCGCAATAGGATTTCATGGCCACAACAACTTGGAATTAGCTTTTATCAATTCATTGACAGCAATTGAATGTGGCGTTGAAATGATTGATTCCACCATAACCGGAATGGGAAGAGGAGCTGGCAATCTAAAAACTGAGTTGTTGCTAACTGCTTTAAATCAAACAAAGGGGATCGAAATTGATTTCAATGCCTTAACTGCCGTTACAGATTCCTTCTCCGAGCTGCAACGTACGCATGAATGGGGTACCAATTTGCCTTACATGGTTTCTGGAGCAAATTCTTTACCTCAAAAAGAAGTCATGGAATGGGTCGGTAAAAGATATTATTCTTTCAACAGTATTATCCGCGCTTTGCACAATCAATCTAAAGGTCAAAAAGACAATGAAAGACTTGCCTTGTTTGAACCAAAAGAGGACTATGAAAATGCCTTGATCATTGGAGGAGGCAATTCTATCATTCATCATGCTCAGGCCATACAAGAATTCTTAGTTAGAAAACCAAAAACAATATTAGTTCACGCTAGTTCAAAGAACGCTACGATTTTCAACCATGTTTCGAATGAACAAATTTTTTGTCTGGTTGGCAATGAAGGGTATCGAATGGAAGAAGTCCTTGGCACCGAATTACCCGATAAGGTTTTTGGTGTTCTCCCTCCATTTCCTAGAAAAATGGGAACCTACGTACCAATCAGTCTGCAAGACAAATGCTTTGAACTAAAATCTAATTCGTTCACAGAGGAATTTGTTGATTCGCACACGGCAATTGCGTTACAAACGGTATTAGATCTAAAAGTGAAAAATCTGTTTTTTGTCGGTTACGATGGTTACCACTCGAACGATCTGGATGAAAAAGCTCAAGACTTACTGAATGAAAACACGACCTTATTCAAGAAATTCGTTGCTGTTTTCAAAGGAGAACTAACTTCTTTAACACCAACTGTTTATCCTTTGCCAAAAGGTTCCTTATACGCGATGATATGATTGGATTTTTTTCGAAAACAACTGATAGTTCTTTCATCGAAGCGGCAGGACATGCGGGTCTTGACTTCGCTATAATAGATCAAGAACATGGTTTGGCAAGTCGAGAAGCCATACTTCACCATACTCGAGCAGCTAAATTAGGCGGGCTAAAAGCGATCGTTAGAGTAGCAGAATTGAACCACAACTTGATTGGTGCAGCATTAGACCAAGGCGCTGACGGTGTCCAAATACCGAACATCACCACCGCTGAAGAAGCTGAAAAAGCAATCCAAGCAGCGCGTTTTTACCCTTTGGGCATGCGTGGAGTTTGTCGATTTGTGCCTGCAGCAAATCATGGAACAAAAGATAAAAACAGGTACTTTGCAGATGAAAACCAAAAGCTTGTTATTCTTCAGGTAGAAGGTGTTGAAGGAATAAAAAACATCGATTCGATACTGTCCTTAGAGGGATTTGATATCTTGTTTATTGGACCATATGATCTTTCACAATCACTTGGGATTCCGGGTGAAATCGAACACCCAACCCTTTTAAAGACTATTTCGGACTTGGTTTTAAAAGCCAAAGAAAAAAATAAATTAATCGGCACTTTTGTCGATACGAAAAAAGCTATCAAAAATATGCAAGATCAAGGTATCGATTACATCGCCTATTCAGTTGATGTAAACATTTATCATGATGCCTGCAAATCAATTCGAGAAACGTATGACGACTAAACAATTTACAGCAATAGTTCCTGTTAGAGCTGGCAGTAGACGTTTACCAAATAAGAACATTTCTGATTTTGGGGGCACTAATCTATTGAACTGGAAATTACAACAACTGAAAAAAGTACCCGAAATCACAAAGATTGTTGTTTCAAGTGATTCAGATATAATGTTAGAAATAGCAAAAAATGCAGGAGTTGAAACACATAAACGTGCCATTGAATATTGCGACGAGCAAACCAAATCATTTGGCGAAGTAGTTCAACATATTGCAGAAAGTGTTGATGGCGAACATATTGTTTGGGCAACTTGCACAGCTCCTCTTGTTGAACCAGTAGATTATTCCAATGCCATAAAATATTATCTTGATGGTTTGCAATCAGGGCACGATTCTCTTATGAGCATTGAACCATTTAAAAGATACCTCTGGAATGAAAACGGCCCCATCAATTACAAGCTCGGGAAGGAACACGTGCCATCACAACAGTTAGAAGAACTCTATTTTGTTACGGATGGCATTTTAATCGCGCCAAGGTTAGATATGATAAAATGGAGCTATTTCCATGGAACCAATCCAGTAAAATTCAAACTGGATAAAGTCAAGTGTGTCGATATTGATGACAAATTAGACCTTTTAGTGGCAAAAGCATGGTTGACAGAACTCAAATAAAGTCTTTATTTTGGGACTTCGATGGCGTAATCATGAACTCAATGGCGATTCGTGATCAGGGGTTTTTAGAAGTATTAAAGAATTTCCCAAATGAGGAAGTTGCGAAACTAATGATATATCATCAAGAAAACGGCGGTCTATCTCGTTATCACAAATTCCGCTACTTTTTTGAAAATATTCGCAAAGAATCTGTGTCGGATGAAGACATCCAGGAATACGCAGTGCGCTTTTCTCAATTTGTGATTCAGTACCTTTCCAACAGTGAATTACTTATCATGGACAGTCTAAATTTCATTGAGAAATACTATCATCAGATTGATATGCACATTGTATCGGGTTCAGACCAAACCGAATTAAGAGGACTATGTAAAGAGCTGAACATTAGTCATTTCTTTAAGTCAATCAATGGTTCTCCAACAAAAAAAACTGATCTCGTGAAGCAATTATTGATTGAACATGGTTATAATCCATCAAATGTGTGCTTAATTGGTGACTCAAAAAATGATTTAGAAGCTGCAATGGATCACGGACTGGTATTTTGGGGCTATAATAATGAGCTTTTGAGAAAACCGGATTATCCGTATATAGAATCATTTGAACAAGTAATTATTGAAGAATCCCCTATTTGAATTCGCTTCGAAAAATATCAAAAAGTGATCTTGGAAAATCAATTTTTTCCAGTTTCACCTTGTTCTTCTTGAACAATTTAGTTGCGCTGTTTTTAACTCCATATATTTTGAAATTCGTTTCAAAAGAAGAATATGGTCTATACATACTTTGTGTTGACTTTTTAGCTTGGATGAGTTTTTTAGATTTAGGGATCAACAAAGTGATTGAAACAAAGGCAGCACACTTGATCACTAAAGAAGACTATGTTGGATTAAACAAAACACTCAATACAGCACTGAGCATTCAGGTTTTAGTAAGCCTCCTCATTTTACCGTTGTATTTTCTACTCGTATACTTGGGTATAGGAAGGTCAAAAATGGATCACCTCCAACTCATCA
>JBMLQF010000043.1:0-8439 GCA_049241705.1 Fluviicola sp.
CACATCTGCATATCGTTTACCGGCATGAATAGAACGATCGTTATAATGAATGAATGTCTGTTCGTCTACCAAATAAGTCAAAAAACGATTGAAAAAATCAACTCCCAATTCGCTGCCTATTTGTTTGATAAAACGCACGCTGGAATCAATAGAGCAACCAGAAGCACCGATCATTGCCTCGTTCACTACTAACACGATCTGACAATCATTGATAATAAAGGCCGTTGATGAAAGTTGTTTTCCGTGATTGGCCCAAGTTGGTACAAAAACTTCCAATTGCTCCATGATCCACGATTGTACCGTCTTACTTAAGATCCGATCCGCTTGATAGATCCAAATCCGACTGTGCTCCGGAAAGTTCTGATAATCTTCCAACATAGATTACAAGTCTGCGGCGTTTGCAATCAATTCTGCAACATCCAATACCTGGATATCGTTTTCTTTATTGAAGTTTTTCACGCCATCCGTCATCATCGTATTACAGAAAGGACAACCTGTTGCGATAATTGTTGCATTTGTCTCCAAAGCATCTTCAGTTCGCTCAACGTTAATCTCTTTATTACCTTTTTCAGCTTCTTTGAACATTTGAGCCCCTCCTGCACCACAACATAATCCGGTTGTTTTGCAACGCTTCATCTCAACCAATTCAGCATCCAATTTTTCGATCAATGTTCGAGGTGCTTCGTATACATCATTAGCACGACCCAAATAACATGGATCGTGGAAAGTGATTTTCTTTCCTTTAAAAGTTCCTCCTCCAGCAAGTGCCAATTTTCCTTGGTTGATCAAATCTTGAATCAATTGCGTGTGATGAATCACTTCATAGTTTCCGCCTAATTCCGGATACTCATTCTTCAACGTATTGAAACAATGCGGACATGCTGTAACGATGCGTTTCACTTCATATCCATCTAATACCTGAATGTTCATGAGTGCTTGCATTTGAAAAGTAAATTCGTTTCCTGCACGCTTTGCCGGATCTCCGGTACAAGACTCTTCTGCACCTAACACGGCATAATTGACATTGCAATGATTCAGGATCTTCACGATCGCTTTCGTGATCTTTTTCGCGCGATCATCAAAACTACCAGAACAACCCACCCAGAACAACAAATCTGGTGTTTGTCCTTGCGCCATCATTTCGGCCATTGTTGGAACATGTAGAGTGCTCATAAGCTTACTTTTCGAATACTTGAATATTTGCTGTTACTTCAACAAGATCTGTAAATTTCCCGTCAAAACGAGTAGCACGAACGATGTGGTTATCAATCCAGTGGTAATTTCCACCGCGAGGTTTCCCCATCAACAATCCGTGATATTTAAATCCATTTGCTTGCAACCATTCTTCAGTTACCTGACGGTGTTCTTCAACGCGCGAGGTAAAGAAAGTAATGATGTGACCTTCGTCGTACCATTTATTGATCGTTTCCAAGGCATCCGGATACAAAGCTGCAGTTGCCATACGCTCCGGTTGTTCATTGGGAATATCATCACAGATGGTTCCATCGATGTCGATCAAATAATTCTTGATGTGTTCTGGTAGCACAGGCGAAATGTGTTGCCCATTTTCTACCACATCGATCAATTGTACTTCTTTATTCATGGTTTTCCTTTTTGATTACACCTTAATCTTCGTGAATCCAATTCCCTCTATCAGCTTGAGAGAACTGCCAAGGAGCACCGTTGTTTTCGATGTTTGTCAACATACCCGTTAATTCGGTAGGAACTTTAGATTCCTCCATAACCAAGTAACGACGTAAGTCAACAATAATAGATAAAGGATCAATGTTTACAGGACATTCTTGCACACACGCGTTGCAAGAAGTACATGCCCAAACTTCCTCTTCAGAAATATAATCGCCTAACAGAGACTTCCCGTCGGAGTAGTCAGCCCCATGCTTTCTGCGCATTTCTCCCATTTCCACCAAACGGTCGCGGGTATCCATCATAATTTTTCGTGGTGATAATTTCTTTCCTGTGATATTTGCCGGACAAGATGAAGTACAACGTCCACATTCTGTACACGTGTAAGCATCTAACAAGTTTTTCCAGCTCAAGTCCGTAACATCTTTTGCACCAAAACGTTGAGGAGCCGCATCTGCAGCAGGTGCAGCAAATGGATCTGCTGTTGGGTCCAACATCAATTTCACCTCATTCGTTACCGATTCCATGTTAGAGAACTTTCCTTTCTTCTCCAAATTCGAATAATAGGTATTTGGGAACGCTAACAAAATGTGTAAATGCTTGGAATAAGGCAAGTAGTTCAAGAATGCCAAAACCATTACTAAGTGACCCCACCAGCCAATTTGTTCTAGGGTATGCAGCGTATGAACATCTTCAATTCCGCCAAAAAGCATTGGGCCAACAACCGAAGAAATCGCAAATCCATAACCAGATCCTGTTTCAAATACTTGGCGCACCTCATCTGCGCCATTCATTGTAAAAATACAAGAAACCAAGATGATCTCCATCACCAAGATCATGTTCGCATCACGTGTTGGAAAACCAGCCATTTCCGGTTTGTGAAAACGTGCCACTTTCAAAATATTTCTGCGTGCCAGGAAAGCAATAGTCGCTAACAATGCTCCAACACTCAATATCTCGATGAACGAAATTATGAAGGTGTAAAAACCACCTAAAGAATCGTGAAAAAAGCGATGAGATCCGGAAACACCATCAATAATGATCTCGATCAATTCGATTTGCGTGATCACAAACGCTCCATAAATCAGCAAATGTAAAAGAGCTGGGATTGGACGTGTAAACATTTTCTTTTGACCAAAGGCAACCAAAAGCATGGTTTTCCACCTGTCTGAACTGCGGTCCGAACGGTCAAGATCTTGACCCATCAAAATGTTTGCTCGGATTTGCAACATGTTGCGAAAAAACCAGGCAAAACCACCAAAAAAAAGAACACTAAAAATAATTGCTGAAATAACTTCCATCTTAATCAGGAATTGAATCTAAAAACTTGCGTAATTTCTTTTCATCTTTATTTGACAAAGGAACTCCCTTTGTTTTTGCTCCAAGCACAGAGAAATGAATGTATCTCTCCGGATGGATCTCAATATCATCAACAAGTTCTTGTAATTCTTTGTTCGTTTTAACCAACTCGTTGTAAAGAGCATCGTCTTTGATCAACTTTCCGATCGACCCTTTTCCGCTGTTTACCTCTTCCAAAGTCATGTTCAACTTTTGAATCGTGGTTTGCGCATCAAGGATAACAGACTTGTAATCTACTGTAACCAAATCGTCTGTAATCTTCTCAGCATTTCCGATCACCTTAGCGATCTTTTCATTGCTATTCTTCAAATTCTGAGAGATGCTTTCGAAATTGGAAAACATACGTGACAGCTTCGCCTTTTCTGAAGCTACCAGATCTTCCACTTCTACAGCAACATTTCCAAATCGTTGAATCGCGACCTTCACTTCACGCAATGATTGCTCGATACCGGTAGTTGCAGTCGTATCCCAGAATCCTCTCAAAGATGAAATGGTTCTGTCCACATTAGACATAAGTGCCTGCAAATTTTTGGTCAATGGATCAGCATAAGCTTTTACTTGCGACATCATGTCTTGAGCAACTGTCCCATAAATGATCTCCTTCGGAGAATAGTAACCTTTAGAAAGATCTGAACTCAAATCTAAAAGAATCCCTTTGTTGAAAAGATCGTAACTGCCAATTTCAATTTTTGACCCTTTCGGAATTTTAAAATTCTCGTCTTGAATATTAAAAACCACCTTCACGCGAGTAGCAGAATCACCCTTTAAATTGTAATCCACTGAAAGTACTTTTCCTATGATCACACCATTTACATAAACAGATGTTGCAGGAGCCAAACCTCCAGAATTTGGGAAATACGCAGTATATTGCTGATCACCTCCAAAGAAGGAATTTCCTTTTAGAAAATTCACCCCACCCACTAACAATCCAATAGAAAGGATTGCTATTACGGCAGCTTTGAGTTCTTTTGAAATCTTCAAAACGATTAATTTTCCGCTAATTTAATAGCTTTTTCTAAACTAATGCGCTCCCCATTCTGAAAAGCAACAACGAATGCATTTGGAAAACCTTTTTGGCGCAGTTCATTCTTCAAGGCATTAGCACCTTTAAAATCATTCACAAATTCACCCGTAGTATATTTAAACAAATTGTCTTGTTTGTATTCCATTACTGTTCGCCCTTTAAAGCGGGATGAATTAGACGGGATCTTCGTTTCTGACGTTTCGATCTGCACTCTGAAAACAACGGCATCTTTTGCAATTGGATTGGCACCTCCTTGTTCTTTTTGCTGGTTGACAACTTCGGTCACTTTTCCTTCTCCAGCTTCATTAACTCCTTGACCAACTTCTTTGGTTTGAGATTGAACACCTTCCAACTCCTTTTTATACTTGTCAAATGCCGTAAACATGGCGCCCGCCATTTTCTTTTGATTCGTTGAGTCCGCCAGAAACTTCTCCTCATCCGGATTCGTTAAGAAACCTGTTTCGATCAATACCGAAGGCATCGTTGTTTTATACAACACTAAAAATCCTGCTTGTCGCACACCGCGATCATGTCGACCTATAGTTTTAAATTCAGCCTGCAGTTTACTTGCAAAAGAAATGGAATGATCCAAGAAAACAGATAACTGCAATTGACGCGCAATGATAGCATCAGGAGACATGTCGAAATCTTTGTACTTCTCCCCTTTATCATCCTCTAAATAAATCGTGGCATTCTCGCGTTCTGCAATTTTCGCTTGTGCTTCCGTCTTGTGCAATCCCAAAACATAAGTCTCTGTTCCGTAAGCAGAAGGAGAAGCTGAATTCGCATGAATACAAATAAAAAGATCTGCATTGGCTTTATTCGCAATTCGAGCGCGTTCGTCTAACTCTACAAAAACATCTTTATCACGCGTGTAAACTACTTTAACACCACTGTAAGTTTTCTTTATCTTGCGCCCTAACTCCAAAGCCATCGCCAAACACACATTTTTCTCATGCGCAAAATTGCCGTGGCAACCAGGATCCTTTCCGCCATGACCTGCATCAATCACCACGGTTTTGATCACAAACTTCTCGGAAGTCTGCTTTGCCTTCACCCCTTGAAAAGAAACGGTTAACACGATCGGCAACGTAGCCAACACCCATTTCAGGGCATTGATCCAGTTCCAATTAACGCTTCTAACATGCTTTGATTCCATAGCAGTATAAAATTACTTCTAGAACACTCACCAAAAACCCAACCAAAGCGAAACTTATTTAAATCGCAGTGTTGAAAACTCCGAGATGATGAATCAGGCCACCTAATAACAAAGCGCAAATTACTCCGTTAATACATCGGCCAACAAGCACTGATCTCATTCGAAAGGTATAAAATTTGTTAGCTTTGTGCCCACATGAAAGAAACAACTGGAAATAGCAAGAATCGTTACTTGAATAAGTACCTTTTCTGTTGGCTCCTGTTCTTAGGTTTCTTGCATATTTCTTCGATATCTTATTCACAGGACACGATCAAACGTGTCACTCTGAATGAAAGCGATTTCGAATCAATTATCACATACTCTGCAAAAGATTCGATCTACAGTGATTTTAAACTGCAGCAAGTTCATTTATTCGGAAATGCAAAGCTGGAAGCTGAAGGAATCCGCATGAATGCCGGTTATTTACTGATCGATCTCAAAAAGAAAGAAGTCCTTGCCACCTACCGAACGGATTCACTCGGTAACAAACTGGAACAACCCGTATTTGTGGATGGTACAGATACGATCCAGGCTGCAAGTATTCGCTACAATTTCGACACAAAGAAAGGATACATTCAAGAGGTAACGATCAAACAACAAGACTATTACTTGTCTATGGAAACCGCCAAAAGACAGGCGAATGAAGAGGTACATTTTATAAATGGAAAATTTACTTCTTGCGATTTGAAGGAACCGCATTATCATTTCCACTTATCGAAAGCTGTTTTGGTTCCTGAAAAAAGAATCGTAACCGGACCTATGAACTTATGGATCATGGGCGTTCCAACACCTTTAGGTCTTCCAATGGCCATCATTCCTCAGAAAAAGGAACGCGAAAAATTGCACGGATTTCTCATGCCAAAAATCTCCTTGATCTCTCCCTATGGTATGGGTGTAAATGATCTAGGTTACTATATTCCTATCAATGATCACTGGCAAACAACTGCCATGGCAACGGTTTTCTCAAGAGGAAGTTTTGGATTCGGCAATAAGACGAACTATAACTACAAATACAAATTCAACGGAAACTTTGGCGTGAGCTACGACAGATTCCGATTTGGTTGGCCTGATTCAAGCGTGATCAATGCAGTTGCTGTAGATTGGACGCATCAACAAGACGCAAAAGCAAATCCAAACTGGAATTTTAGTGCGAATGTCCATTTCAATTCCAACTCGTCGAACAAGCAGACCTTGAACGTTCAAAACGAAAACTATTTTAATAACACCTTGAATTCAGATGTTCGTATAACACGAAGATTCGGTTCTAAACCACTTTCGGCAGATCTGAAATTGGCGGTAAGACAAAACTCGGCAAGTCAACAGATCGATGTGACCTCACCTATTTTCAATTTTCAAACTACCTCCCGCGTATTTCCGTGGAAACGCATAAATAAGATCTTTGGAATTTCCTATGCTGCTGAGGTTCAAAACCGTGCCTCTACCCGATCACGCTATTTGAGCAACGGAGACTTCGACAGTATTGCAAGCGCCTTTAGAAATGGTGCAACTCAACGCTTTAATCTACAAGGAAGCTTTGGGATATTGCGCAATGCTATCCGCATTTCACCAAGTGTCAACTATTCCAACTTTTACAACTTTCAAACGATTCAAAAGACTTTTGATCTTGGAACGAACTCAGTGTTGGTCGACACTTTGAACGAAGGTGGCTTTACGCACCGCATGGACGCATCCGTGGGAGCAACAACAAATCTCTTTTCTTACTATCGTTTCATAGGTAAAAAACAAACGCTTTTACGACATGTTCTGACCCCAACCGTTAGTTTTGTTTACAGTCCGGACATCCAGGAAGGAATTGCCAGCTACACAGATAATTCCGGAAACACAGTCCGTTATTCGCGTTTTGAACGAAGTCTTTACGGACAAAGTGTTGGCGCAGCCTCAGGTCGTATTGCTTTCGCCGTTAACAATAGTTTCGAATTAAAGCAAAAGAGCGACAAAGACACCGTCACTGGCTTTAAGAAGTTCCGTTTGATTGACAATCTGTTCTTCGCTACTGACTACGATATTTTCAAAGACTCTATGAATTGGAGCGACTTGAGCATGCGCATGGTTATCAATCCTGTTCAAGGATTCAACATTACTTTGAATGCATCACATAGCTGGTATTCATGGAACGACACTACCGGCAAAACACTTTCCACTTACGCGGTAAATTCAGGACAAGGACTCGGTAGGATCAAATTGTTCAATGCAGCAACCTCGTACACGCTTACTCCAAAGAAATTCCGGGACCAAGTGGATGCTCAGCGATCCGCAGCCATGAACACTTGGAATCCTCAGTATCAGCGTTGGTTGAGCAATCCAAATTATGTGGTATTATTTGATGTTCCGTGGACCATCAATTTCGCATACAACTATACAATGAACCTTTTAGAAAACACTGTAAACTATCAGGATCAACGCTACAATTTTACCAATACACTGGAACTCTCCGGAGATGTTTCCATTACCGAAAACTGGAAAATAACGTCCAGAATGATGTTGGACCTCAAAACCAACAAAGTGAATTACATGAACATTACCATGAACAGAAACCTGCACTGTTGGACGGCAAGCTTCATTTGGATCCCAATTGGAAGCAACAAAAGTTTCAGTATCGGAATTCGTGGAAGCGCCGCTGCTTTGCAGAACGTGAATTTAAACTTGCGTAAACCTCCGATTGTCTTGTAACATGAAACCGATTATTCCACTTGCTGTTGAACGTCAACGAGAACCGTTTAAAGGGGACCTTCTTTTGTCTGAACCGTTTTTAATGGATGATCACTTTACAAGATCTGTTATTTTCATCTGTGACCACAACGAAGAAGGTACTTTTGGTTTGGTGTTAAACAACACCTTGGATGTTACCATGAATGACCTTCTTACCGATTTCCCGCAATGTTTCGCTCCGGTAGGATTAGGCGGACCGGTAGAGCCCCAACAAGTGTTCTTTTTACATAAGAATGAAATCATCAAAGATTCAGAACACATCAGTGAACTGATCTATCTGGGCGGTGATTATGATGCACTTAAAGAAGGAATCATGAGCGGTAGTTTTGAGGTCAATGAATTGCGTTTTTTCATCGGCTATTCTGGCTGGGCTCCTGGTCAACTGAAAGATGAATTGAAGCAAGGTGCTTGGTTGGTAGTTACTCCACCGGAACACTTTAATGTCTTCGAAGTTGATGACGAACATTTGTGGAAGAAACTGGTA
>JBMLQF010000044.1:0-2688 GCA_049241705.1 Fluviicola sp.
GCTCAACTGTTTCAATACCGATTTGTTTGATCGGTTGACGCAAAGCGGTAATTGGCGGTGCAAAATAAGCAAATGCATCACTGTCATCAAACGAGATCACACGCGCTTTATCTGGTACCGCAATTTGCATTGCATTCAATGCGCCTACTGTTGATAAAGCCACACGGTTATTCAATGAAACAAATGAATCTACACCGGATTTCAACATCTTAGAGATTACACTTTGAGCCTCTTCTTGATTATCAGAAATAGAAGCAGTTTCCATTTCAATTCCATTTTCCTTATAAGCTTTCTCCAATCCTTCAATACGCAAACGAATCGTCATAACGTCTGACAGAACCGGATGAATAACACCAAGTTTCTTTGGTTTCTTGGAGAATAGATCAACCAATTTATGCGCTTCTTCGGCATTATCAATTCCAACGAAATCCGCAAATTCATCTCCAATTCGATCCACCCAAACCACCGGAATCGGGGTTTCATCCAAAACTGGTTTCAACTCAGGTATTCCGTTACAAGGTGCAATGATCAAAGCATCGACAGAGCGCAAGATCAGGTCACGCATCAATTTGATCTCCATTCCCGGATCATCATTCGTGGAAACGATGAACAAGCTGTAGCCCTTCTCATACAAGGATTCTTGAATAGCCTTACTCAATTCCGAATAGAATGGATTCGAAATATCAGCCAATACCAAACCAATGGTCTGAGTTTTCCCTTCGCGAAGCCCTTTTGCAAAGAAATTCGGAACGTAATTCAGTTCCTTAGCCTTATCCAAAATGAGCTTTTGTGTTTTCTGACTGATATTGAATTGTTTTCCTTTCCCATTCAGTACGAAGGACACCGTTGATTTCGAAATATTGAGACTTTCAGCAATGTCTGCGAGCGATGTGCGTTTTGCCTTCATAGATAGTTTATTGTAGTAGTTTTTTTCAATTTCTGTTGTCAATTCCCCACAGCATTTTCTTGCGAATGGTATTTAAGAAGTTCGTGTCCTCTAATTTAATCACATTAATCATATAATCTGCCTTGTGGATCAGGACCTCCTCCTTTTGTCGGATGCTTTTCGACATGCCATCCAAGGTGATCAAGTAGTTGCGTTCACGACCTTCTACACTCAATTTGATCGGTAGATTGTCCGGAACCACGATCGGTCGAACATTCAAATTATGCGGCGCAATGGGTGTAATGATATGAACTTGGCAACCCGGAGTGATAATTGGTCCTCCACAACTTAAATTATAAGCTGTTGAACCGGTTGGAGTTGCCACGATCAATCCATCTGCCCAATACGAATTCAGGAACATGTCTCCAATAGTCGTATGCACGGTGATCATCGATGCTGCATCTTTTTTGGTCAGCACCACTTCATTCATGGCAAAGTTATCTTTCCCAAACAACTCACGTTCGGTATCCACACGAAGTAAACTGCGCTTTTGGTAGTCGTATCGGCGTTGTTTCACGAGTTCCAATGCATCTTCAAACAAGACATCACTTACATTGGCCAAGAACCCCAATCTTCCCGTATTGATACCTAAAATTGGCACACTGGAATTGCGGATATAACTCACTGTTTTCAAGAAAGTCCCGTCTCCGCCAATACTGAAGGCAAGATCAATACCCTTGTGAAAATCAGAATGGTCTGTGAAGACTTCGCATTCTGCACCGAGACCAAACTTTTTGATCAGCTGTTCTTTCAGTTCTTTTTCCAACACCACTTGCCAACCGAAGCGTTTCATGGCAGCCAAAAAACGATCGAAGATCGGCAAAGTAGATTTTGTTATTTTCTTACTGTAAACTGCAACGCGCATCTTACATGTTTAAATAATTCATCAATGCATCATAACGGAACTGCAGGTCGTCCTGATCTGTAGATCGCTGGAAACTTGCTTTTACCGTGATATCATAACGCTCAAAAGAACGAATAATGCGAGATAACTCCACTTCGGAGATCTTCAAAGTCACTTCAATCTTGGTGGAATCTTGCGAAGACATGATGTACGAAGACAAGATCTTCGCATTTTCACTTTCCACGATCTGAGCGATCTTCGCCAAGGAATAGTCCACGCGGTTCATTTCCAAAACGATGATCCCACCAACTTCCTTGATACTGGCGGTATTCGCGATCATAGTCATCAATTGATGTACGCTCGTACAGCCAACATATTTCTCCGTTGCATCCAAAATTGGTAAAACGGAAATGCGGTGTTCGGCCATTTTAGCCAACACTTCATAAATGTGCGCCGCTTCGAATACATACGGACGAGGCAAATGATCGAACAATACATCCAGAGACAATTCCAGATCTTTTTTATCCAAAATGTCGGCTTCCGAAACCAAGCCCACAAAATTGCCATTCTTTAGAACAGGTAAGTGTGATACTTTAAACTCCTCCATCCAGTTCAGGGCCTTTTCGCCTGAATCCGTGTGAATCAACGGAGGTATCTCTTCTGTAATAACTTCTTTTGCTATCATGATATGCACCAATGTAGGTATTTCTTCACAATTTCCAGACCTGATTTCTTCACTTTTTAACAAATAGTTCTACAAAGTGTTTTCGGTCTGGACAACCAATACTCCCTAAATCGCTGCAAAACTAGTGATTATCAAAACAAGCATTGGTGTATTACTTTGTATATTTGCCAAAAACTTTGACATGACCAAACTTAGCGTAAACATCAATAAAAT
>JBMLQF010000045.1:0-23219 GCA_049241705.1 Fluviicola sp.
TTCATTTGTAAGAATGTATTCTTGAAACCGGCTACCAACAATACGGCGATCACAAAAGGACTTGATCTTGAGAAAACTTACAAGATTCCTATCGCACACGGTGAAGGTCGTTTCTATGCCGGAGATGACACGATGAAGTCCATTTTGGATAACGATCAAGTGTTATTCCACTATGTTTCTGAAGATGGAGTGGTAGCTGATGAATTCAATCCAAACGGTTCTATGCACCACATTGCTGGAATTTGCAACAAAGGACGTAACGTATTCGGAATGATGCCACACCCTGAGCGCGCTGCAGATGCTGCTTTGGCAAACGAAGATGGCAAGCGTTTCTTTGAATCAATCTTGAAATTCTGTTAAGATGCGTATTTTATTGTTAGGATCAGGTGGTCGTGAGCACGCGATTGCTTGGAAGATCGCACAAAGTTCGCACCTCGATAAATTGTTTATTGCACCGGGAAATGCCGGAACGCGTTTGCACGGAACGAATGTGGACATGTCTGCCACTGACTTCCCGAAGATCAAAGCTTTCGTTTTGGAAAATGAGATCAATATGGTAGTTGTTGGTCCGGAAGATCCCTTGGTAAAAGGAATTCATGATTTCTTCCTGGCTGATAACGAACTGAAAAGCATTCCGGTGATCGGTCCTTCAAAAGAGGCTGCTCAATTGGAAGGCTCTAAAGATTTCGCGAAGGCATTCATGATGCGTCACAACATTCCTACTGCGAAATACGCGACTTTCACGAAAGACACACTTGAGGCAGGTTATAAGTTCCTGGAAGGAATGAAGGCGCCGTACGTATTGAAAGCGGATGGTTTAGCAGCTGGAAAAGGTGTATTGATCATCAATGATCTGCAAGAGGCAAAAGCGGAATTAAAGAGCATGTTGGCAGATGCCAAGTTTGGAGATGCTTCATCTCGTGTGGTGATCGAACAATTCTTGAGCGGTATCGAATGTTCGGTGTTCGTGCTTACGGATGGAGAATCGTATAAAATTCTTCCGGAAGCGAAAGACTACAAACGAATTGGTGAAGGAGATACAGGGTTGAATACAGGTGGAATGGGAGCAGTGTCTCCGGTACCATTCTGTGACAAAACCTTCATGGATAAAATTGAAAATCAAATCATCATTCCTACAGTGAAAGGTTTGAAGCAAGATGCGATTCTGTACAAAGGATTCATCTTCTTTGGATTGATCAACGTAAAAGGCGAACCGTATGTGATCGAATACAATTGCCGAATGGGCGATCCGGAAACAGAGGTCGTTATGCCACGTTTGCGTTCAGACTTGTTGGATCTTCTTGAGGGTGTTGCGACAAACACTTTGTCAGAATGCGACATTCAATTCGAAGACCGAAGTGCGTGTACCGTAATGATGGTGGCCGGTGGTTATCCTGAAGCATACGAAAAAGGAAAGGTAATCAGCGGATTGAATCAGGTTTCTGAAAGCATCGTGTTCCATGCTGGAACAGCAGCAGATGGACCAGTGGTAGCATCGAATGGAGGCCGTGTTATAGCAGTGACCTCGTATGGTAAAAACTTGGAAATCGCATTGGAAAGATCTTATAATTCTATTAAACAAATCTCTTTTGACGGAGCTTATTACAGAAAAGACATCGGTTTTGATGTGGTGTAATCAATAGATCTTTAATAAGAAAGGGACAATAAAAAAGAGGGGACGCGATGCATCGCGTCCCCTCTTTTTCACAGTATATGTCCCCTCTTTTTTCCCCTTTCTTATTTTATTGGATCAAAATTCCATGGTGTAGCTGAATTGTTCCTGTTGTCCCGACTTCAAAACATGAATGCCTTTCTTGTGAAATAAGTCCCGGTTAGAATTGGTATGGTCTGCATAGCCCCACCAAGGCTCGATACAGAGAAAGGGAGCATTTGCCTTTTTCCAGAAACCGATTGCTTCCCAGTTTGACGAACGAACAGTTACCAGTTTGCCTGCAGTTTGATGAACGAGGGATACTTGTTGGAATTTTGGATCTTTAAACACCACAGCATCGGCCTCAAAAAGCGATTCTGATAGCGGTAGATTTTGCTTGATGTGCATCGTTCGCGTTTGACCGGAAAAATGTCCATCGTCCAACAACCAGCGTTCCTGCTCCAGCTCTTGCTCGAATTCCAAGGTGTATTCTTCCAGCGGATGATCCAGCGCA
The DNA here is from genome assembly GCA_049241705.1 of Fluviicola sp. Classification (GTDB taxonomy): domain Bacteria; phylum Bacteroidota; class Bacteroidia; order Flavobacteriales_D; family Crocinitomicaceae; genus Fluviicola. The sequence continues at coordinate 2,166 of JBMLQF010000045.1, forward strand.
AATGCCGGATGTCCGCCAACATTATACGGCATGGGATTATTCCCTGTATTTTTCGTGTCGTAGGTCACGATTATCGATGCTGCTTCCAAGGTGTAATGCACGCGAAATTCAAAATCGAAGGGATAGTGCTTTTTAGTTTCTTCTGAGGCCCGCAACAAAAAAGTGACAGCGGTGTCCGAGTGATGTTCCACTTCAAACATACAATCCCGTGCAAATCCGTGCTGGGTGAGCGTATAATGCTGGCCGTAATATACAAATTGGTCTTGCTTCAAGCGTCCGACGATCGGAAACAAATGGGGTGCTGTTCGGTTCCAAAACGCAGGGTCGGCCGACCACATACATTCACGTCCATCCGGATGCTGAACCGAAATCAGCTCGGCGCCTTTTAACGAAATTGAACAGCTTAAAGAATGGTTTGAAAGGATTACAAATTGCATGTGCCTTAATATCAATAATTCAAAATAAGTTGATTTTGAGGAAAAATGTTATATATTTGCATCACATTTACGGATTTAAAGGAAATGAGGGGACGAAAGTCCCCTCTTTTTATAAGTCATGATTAGCAAGAATACAGTACGAGCATTGGCGGAAGAGCGCATCATGGAACGCGATGAAAAATTATTCATCGTGGAAATTTCTGTGAGCGCAAGCAATGTGATCCGCCTGGAGTTGGATAAAACGGAAGGGAATGTATCTATCGAAGACTGCATGTCGGTTTCACGAAACATTGAACACAATTTGGACCGTGAGCAAGAGGATTTTGAGTTGCATGTTTCTTCAGCCGGATTAGACAAGCCCTTGCGCGTACATGCTCAATACGTAAAGAACATCGGTCGCGGGTTGGATGTAAAAAAGAAGGATAAAACCAAAATTTCGGGGCAGTTGACCGCTGTTACGGAAGAGGGGATCACTTTGGAATTCTCTGAAAAGCGCCAGATCGAAGGAAAGAAAAAGAAAGAAACTGTGACGGTGCAAGAGCACCTGAACTTTTCAGATATAGACGAAGCAAGAATTGTTATTTCATTTAAATAGAAAGCTATGAACAGCTTGGAGCTAGTAGAATCGTTTTCCGAGTTCAAAGAACTAAAGAGCATCGACAAACAAACGATGCAACACGTGTTGGAAGACGTATTTCGTGCGATGTTGAAAAAGAAGTTCAACACGGACGAGCATATTGACGTGATCGTTAACATCGACAAGGGTGACGTGCAGATCTTTGTAAACAAAGAGATCGTTGCTGATGGCGAGGTGGAAGATCCGAATACAGAGATCGCTTATTCAGATGCGATCAAAATTGAGCCGGATTTCGAGATCGGTGAGGAAGTTTCTGAAGAATTTAAATTTGCAGATTTCGGTCGTCGTAATATCTTGTCGTTGCGTCAGAATTTGATCTCGCGCATCTTGGAATTGGAGAAAGATCACTTGTACAAAAAATACAAAGAGCGCATTGGTGAGATCATCACTGGTGAAGTTTATCAGGTTTGGAAGAAAGAGATCTTGGTTTTGGATGACGAGAACAACGAGTTGATCTTGCCAAAGTCAGAGCAAATCCCTTCAGACTACTTCAAAAAAGGAGAAGCGATCCGTGCAGTGGTATCCAAAGTGGATATGCGCAACAGCTCTCCGGTAATTATCTTGTCGCGCATCGCACCTGAATTCTTGGAGCGTTTGTTCGAATTGGAAGTTCCGGAAGTATTCGACGGTTTGATCACCATCAAGCGCATCGTGCGTGAACCGGGAGAAAGAGCAAAAGTTGCTGTTGAATCTTACGATGACCGCATCGATCCAGTAGGAGCTTGTGTTGGTATGAAAGGTTCTCGTATCCACGGAATCGTTCGCGAGTTGCGCAACGAGAACATCGATGTGATCAACTTTACAAACAACCCGAAATTGTTTATCCAACGTGCTTTGTCACCGGCTAAGATCACGAATATCGAGATCGATGAGGAGGCAAAACGTGCTAGCGTGTTCTTGAAGCCAGACCAAGTTTCTTTGGCAATTGGTAAAGGAGGATACAACATCCGTTTGGCTGGAAAATTATCCGGATACGAAATTGATGTATTCCGTGATGGAGACAGTGATTCTGAAGACGTCGATCTAGAAGAATTTGCAGACGAAATCGATGGCTGGATCTTGGACGAGTTGAAGGCAATCGGTTGCGATACAGCGAAATCAGTATTGGAATTGTCTGTTGACGACTTGGTTCAACGTACAGACTTAGAAGAAGAAACAATTCAGGAAGTACTGCGCATTTTGCGTTCAGAATTCGAGTAATCGAATAGAATACAAACTGGAAAATAAAACACGTAAAATCAGTCGGGTTGAAAATACCTGACTGATTTTCACCATTATCTGGTCAACACTGACTATCTTTACAGCGCAAAAACGTTTCAGATTGGTGTTAATCGCTTGATGGAACGAATATTAAAAAAGGAGTAAGAAAAATATGGCGGGTAAAACACAACGTCTTGGTAAAGCAGCAGGAGAACTGAACGTAGGAGTCTCGACGATCGTTGACTTTTTGGCATCGAAAGGGGTTACTATTGATTCAAATCCGAACACCAAATTGGAGCCGGAGCAATACGATATGCTTCGTCAGCAATTTGCTGCGGACCAGTCTTTGAAAGAACAGTCGAAAATGACGGCTGTGAAACGTGAAAAACGCGAAACCATTACTCTTCGTGATATCAAACATGAGGAAGAGCATGAGGAAAATGAGGATGTCGTTGCCCCAGCAGTGGAAAGTGTCAAAGCGCCTGTTCAACCTGCTACTCCGGCTCCTGTTGCCGAAGAACCAAAAGAGTTAGTAACAGAGCCTAAACAAGAAGAACCAAAAGGAGATGCGTCTGTTGGTGTTCAGGTGATCGGAAAGATCGATCTGGATAAGTTGAACACGAAAACACGCCCTGATAAGCGTGCTAAAGAAGACAAACCTGAACCTGCACCAGTTGCAGATGATAAGCCAGTAGTTGAAGAAAAACCGGTAGCTCCTGTAATCGAGGCGAAGTTGGAAGAGAAACCGGCAGAACCAGTTGCAGAGGCACTAGGAGAAACAGCAGCTCCTGAAATTGAAACGATTCGCGTTGAAACGAAAAAACTTTCCGGACCAACAGTTCTTGGAAAGATCGAATTACCTGTTGAGAAGCCGAAATCAGTAGGTTCTTCTCGCCCGGGTGATGAGCGTAAAAAACGCAAACGCATTAAAAAAGTGGATGTAGCGAAAGCTGCAACACAAACTCTTGGTCAAGGTGGCCAAAAGCCTGGTCAGGGAGGACAAAAACCTGGATTTAAAGGAGCTCCTGGAAAAGGACGTTTCGATAAACCGGCTGTTTCCGAACAAGATATCCAAAAAGAGATCAAGGAAACTTTGGCACGTTTGTCTTCGCAAGGAGGTAAATCCAAAGCGTCTAAAAATCGTCGTGCGAAAAGAGATGACCGTGCAATGCGCCGTGAGCAGGAAATGCTTGAGGCAGAAATGCAAGAAAAGATCTTGAAGTTGACAGAATTCGTTACGGTATCCGAATTGGCATCCATGATGAATGTTTCTCCAACTCAAGTTATCTCGGCTTGTATGTCGCTAGGGATCTTCGCATCGATCAACCAACGTTTGGATGCTGAAACCATTCAGATCGTTGCTGATGAATTTGGCTTCGAAACAGAATTCGTTTCTGCGGAAGTTCAGGAAGCTATTCCGGAGGAGGTTGACAGCGAAGAAGATTTGATCGCTCGTCCACCGATCATCACGGTAATGGGACACGTTGACCACGGTAAAACATCCTTGTTGGATAAGATCCGTAACGCAAACGTAACTGCAGGTGAGGCAGGGGGAATTACCCAGCACATCGGAGCTTACTCGGTGACTTTGAAAGATGGTCGTAAGATGACTTTCTTGGATACTCCGGGTCACGAAGCCTTTACAGCGATGCGTGCTCGTGGTGCGCAAGTAACGGACGTTGCGATTATCATTGTAGCGGCTGACGACGACGTGATGCCACAAACAAAAGAAGCAATTTCTCACGCGCAGGCTGCTGGTGTACCAATGGTCTTCGCGATCAACAAAATTGATAAACCGGGTGCAAACCCAGATAAGATCCGCGAGCAACTTTCTGCCATGAATATCTTGGTGGAAGAGTGGGGTGGAAAATACCAATGTCAGGAAATCTCTGCAAAACAAAACTTGAACATCGACGCTTTGTTGGATAAAGTATTGTTGGAGGCTGAGATCCTGAATTTACGTGCTAATCCAAACAAACGTGCTGTTGGTACTGTAATCGAATCTTCTTTGGATAAAGGAAAAGGTTACGTAACAAACATGTTGGTGGAAGCTGGTACCATGCGCATCGGTGATGTTGTATTGGTAGGACGTAACTACGGTCGTGTGCGTGCAATGCACGACGAGCATGGAAAAACCTTGAAAGAAGCAGGACCAGCTCAACCGGTATCCGTGTTGGGTATCAATGGTGCTCCATCTGCAGGGGATAAGTTCCACATCATGGAAGATGAGCGTGAAGCGAAATCAATTGCTTCTAAACGCGAACAGTTGTATCGTGAACAAGGTTTGCGTACCAACAAACATATTACGCTGGATGAGATCGGTCGTCGTTTGGCGATTGGTGATTTCAAGGAATTGAACTTGATCGTTAAGGGGGACGTGGATGGATCTATCGAAGCGCTTTCTGACTCCTTATTGCGTTTGTCAACGGAAGAGATCCAGATCAATATCGTACATAAAGGTGTAGGTGCTATTACCGAAGCCGATGTGAACTTGGCATCCGCATCAGATGCGATCATCGTTGGTTTCCAGGTTCGTCCTTCGGTTGCTGCACGCAAATTGGCAGAGCAGGAGCAGATCGATATCCGTTTGTACTCTGTAATCTACAAGGCGATCGAAGAATTGAAAGCTGCGATGGAAGGTATGTTGTCTCCGGATATCGAAGAAAAAGTAATCGGTACAGCAGAGATACGCGAAACATTCGATATCACGAAAGTGGGAACGATTGCAGGATGTTACGTGATGGACGGAATCATCAAACGTTCGTCAAAAATTCGTGTGATCCGCGACGGTATCGTAATTCACTCAGGTTCTTTAGGATCGTTGAAACGTTTCAAAGACGATGTGCGTGAAGTGAAGAACAACTACGAATGTGGTTTGAACATCGATAAATTCAATGACATTAAGATCGGTGATATCATCGAAGCTTACGAAGAAGTAGAAGTAGCTCGTAAGTTGGCTTAATAAAATAAATAAAAGAAAAAGGGGCAATTCAATTGCCCCTTTTTTTATGATGTTTGAATTCCTCTGATTATCTGGATCTGCTGATAGATGATACAGCCGACGCACAAGGCTATCGTTGCTTCTAAAGTGGCAAGGACTAACAAAAGAAGTGATAAGGCATAAGCAATTGCATGCAAATCCAATAAATGCAAGCTTAGTATCAGGGCTGCAAATAGAAAGCCTAATAAAGCAGCGAAACGCTTAGGTGCAACATCAGTGGGTTTTGGCGTCCCTGGTAGGAAACGAACGATTCTACAAGCTATCCAACGCAAGGCGCTTCCTTTTCCCGCAAAGAATGCACGAAGAGTGAAATCCATTAGTAAAATAGCGAGCGGAAAGAATGGAGAGATCAGAGATAAACTGATCATTACCACTACTTGTGCCGCAATCACTCGCGCTATACGTTCATCCATTTTTGTTCCTGAAACCGGACAAGACGCCCCATTAAGTTGATCTGTTGCTAACATAAACTATAAAATCTATCAAATAAGTAGGACAAATGTATACATTTTATGAATACGTACAAGAAACACCTAAAATATTTACTTTTACACCATGATAGCTCCGGGGTCGAAAGGATGGATTGCCAAATATTTTCAGCTGGTTACGGCCGGTGAAATTGTTTTGGACGCAAGCAAACCCGGTGATCTTACCCGAGCACAATTCAATCACCACTTTTTAGCTTCTAGCGGGATCGTTTTTGGATATCCTAATCGACTACTTTTTGGACTTCAATTGGATCGCACAAAGTGGACCCAAGATGAGCAATTAACCGTTTTGCTTTTCGAAGCATTGATCTTTACGCACCGAAATTTTACCGGTAATGAGAAGTGGAATGAAGCCCAATTCTTGGAAGATGCCGAATTGTTCTACAAAAAACACCGCGTTCAGTCCTTGAGTTCGCTACTTGGTTATTTGTTCAAGGAAGGCAAAGGCGAAAAATTAGAGCGTATTTTAGCCAAGCGCTGCGACATTCAGCGGCAATTGGGAAGCACTAAATCCTGGGTGGGGTATTTCGATAATGCCTTCATTTATTTAGATGTGCTTTTGTTTGAAGCTTTTCTTCGCAACAATAAAAAACAACCCTTCGATTATCAGTCTCTTGCTTTGATCGCATTGGCCATCATTGCCATGTCTGCCTATTCCGATGGTCAGATCGAGGAGAGTGAGAAAGCCTTATTCGAGACCTTCTTGATCTCTGCTGATCTGGATGGAGATGAACGCGAATTAGCTCGTTTGCGTTTCAAACAAGGAATTTCTTTGAACGAGTTGGAATCTGAAATGATTGATTCCTGGAATTTCAAACGCTATTTGCTAGATCTATCCGCATTAACCATATTCGCCAATCACGAAGCGATCACCGAAGAAAAGTCCTTTTTGGAAGAATTACGGGTATGGCTAAACCTGGAGCCAGTTGATCTGGATGAGGCTATTATGGTAGCCCAACAATTCGTTCTGGAAAATCATCATCGTGTATCTTACTTGAAAGATGACAGCGCTGTTGAAGCCATGATGACCAATGTATCCAAGCGTTGGATCAAGGTTTTGGGTCGAAACAAAGACAAATTAGCTACAGAATTAAAACAAAGTAAGGAGTTGGTTGCGCTCATTCGAAAATCTACTTCTGAAGAATTGTCGAAAGAGGAAAAGGAAAAGGTCAAAACCCAGTTTATGGATATTGTAAAGTCCATGCCGGCTCTAGCGATCTTTTTACTACCCGGTGGTGCACTTTTATTACCAATTGTTTTGAAAATTATCCCTGATTTGGTGCCGTCTGCTTTTCGTGACAATGAGATAGGTGATGGAAAAAAGTAACTTGAATAGCAAGTCTATTTCTCACTTCAAAGGATTTCACGCCTTGCGTTTCTTTGCCGCTTTGATGGTGGTATTTCATCATGCCGAGTCTTTAAGAAAAGATCACGGTCTAGAACACCTCAAAGCTTATAGTTTCTTTAACAATGGAGATTCGGCGGTTACTTTCTTCTTTGTACTAAGCGGATTTTTGATCACATATTTACTTGAAAAGGAATTTCAAGAACGCGGGAAAATTGCGGTTGGCTGGTTTTATTGGAAACGCGTCGTGCGCATTTGGCCACTTTATTTTCTACTCCTAATCATTGGACTGGGAATTCAACCTGCACTGCTTCAAGCATGTGGGTTGCTCTATGAAATGCCCTATAGTTTTGGAGAAACCTGGTATTTTTTCCTGTTCTTCGTCCCGGGTTTGGTGACTTACTATTTTGGAAATCATTTGTTGGAACCACTTTGGTCGATCGGTGTTGAAGAGGTTTTTTATGTGCTTTGGGCACCGATCTATCGTTTTTTACGACGTTTTTTGATTGTGATCATCATCAGCATTGTTTTATTAAAACTACTTGTGATGTTTTGGATCGATAGTGGGAAACTACATGGAGTATGGGCTTTTTTATGGCGCACGCATCAATTCGAGGCGATGGCATTGGGAGGAGGAGCGGCTCTTGTTTTTTATCATTTCGGTGATCGCTTTCAGTCACGTGTGTTGAGATTAATCGGAATCATTGTTTTTGTGTTATTCGGAACTATTTTTTTAACTAATCAATTCAATTGGCCGCGAGTTTTACATCATTATCTTTTCGATTGGACATTTTTCAAAAGTGTTTGCTACGCATTACTTCTTTTGTGCTTGAATTTTATGCCCAAAATACAGTCGTTACTATCCAATAAAATATTTGAATGGGGTGGGAATGTTTCATACGGAATTTATATGCTCCACTTAGTTGTTTTAACAGGAACAATCGAAGTAGCTAAAGTATGGAGTCCTTCTCTTCCTTTTTTCTTGGATGAAGTTTTATATTACTTGCTGTCAATTGGGTTGACCTTGCTGTGTGCACAGCTATCAAGCAAGACAATTGAGAAGTTCTTTTTGCGTTTTCGGTCTCGTTTTCAACCGCGCGACTGATCCACTTTCAGGATAATCTCCATGGCCGTTTTTGCACCATCTTCCCACGAAAACTGAAGTGCGCGATCGGCACTTTTTTGAACTAATTTTTCGTAGGTTTCACTATTCGTTGTAAGGGTGATCATTGCATTTCGTACCTCTGAAACGTCAAAAGGATCCACTAAGATTCCGGCATCATCAACAACCTCCGGCAAACTCGTTTTATTTCCTGAAATAATCGGAATGTGGCATTTCATCGCTTCAACAAGCGGAATACCAAAACCTTCGAAATACGGAATGTAAACCAAAGCAAATGCTGCACCCATCAACTGGGTCAATTCATTTAGTGGAACATGTCCGATGAAATGTATGCGCTGCTGTAACTGTTCTAGTTCCGGATAATCTTCTTGAACTTGTTTCCACATAGCGGAACCAACAATTACCAAGTCGTGCGTTTCATTGGATTGCGCAAATTCCGCAAAGGCCCGCAAAAGGGTTTTTAAGTTCTTTCGCGGATGCAGAGAACCAACGAAAATGAAATATGGTCTGCCCGAAGTATAGGTTTGTCTAACGGCCATTTTTTCTACATCACTAAGCAGATGATAGGCATCCGAAGCACCATTCCAGGCTACGCTGATCTTTGATTCGGGAATGCCGTAGGTTTCCATGATATCACACTTCGAATAATGAGAAACCGTCAGAATGTGTGCAGCTTTTTTCGCAAATTTTGGAAAATATTGGCGAAGATACCATCGTGGTAACGCAGGAATATCTTTTGGGTGATGTTCAAAATTCAAGTCGTGTATCACCGCAATTTGAGGGACCTCTGTGCGCAGTGACAAATACCCATCCGGTGAAAAGAACACATCGATTTGATGCTTTTTCAATGCATGAGTGATCGACCAGTTGAAATACCAGATGAACAGAAAAGGATGTCGGGCTGGCGGATTCAGCACTACCGTTTTCACATTCGGTCCAAACACAAATTTAGGATCAAATGGACGGTCAAAGAAAAAAACGAATTCGTGTTCCGGATGATTCTCCACCATGCGCTTCACGATTTCATAGGTATACCAACCAAACCCCTCCATTTTATGAGGCAGCAGAAAACGGGTATTGACACCAATTCGCATGGAACGAAAGTACAATTTTCTTCCCTTCTTTTTCTTCTTGCTTTCTGGAATAGCGTTTAAGAGACCTACATCTTGTATTCCTAAAACCATCTTATCCACTCAAAGTTCCAAGATTAACCGACATTTCGGGCCTTAGATTTACAACTTTTTCTAACTTCGCAACATCTTCTTAAAGATGAAGAATTCGATCAAGTACATATTGCAAAGAATACTGGGACTTCAAACTTATCTCTATGTGTTTGCGTTGTACAAAATCCGAACCTTGAGAAATGATAAAAAAGAGAATGATTTCTTTGCTTTTTTATCGCTATTGAAGGATGGTCGTGGCGACGTATTGGACATTGGTGCAAATTTGGGTATAATGACCGTGCATTTAGCGAAATCACTTCCAAACACAACGATCCACGCCTTTGAACCAATGCCTGCAAATGTTTCGATTCTAAAACGAATTATCGCAAAATTCAATTTGAAAAGCACGAAGATTCATGAAGTAGCCGTTGGTGATGAAACCGGAAAGGCGAAAATGATCCTCCCGTTGAACAAGAATACCGTGATGCAGGGCTTGAGCCATATCAAACACGAAACGATCACCGAATGGAATGAGGGCAAGGAAGTTGAAGTTGCTTTAGATAAGCTCGACAACTTGATCAACGGACAGCCGATTCAAGGTATCAAGATCGACGTGGAGAATTTTGAGTACTTTGCCTTGAAAGGAGCTCAGCGCATTTTGGAAACACATCATCCGGTGATTTACGCCGAATTGTGGGACAATGCAAATCGCGCAAATTGTTTTGATTACTTGAAAGGATTGAATTACAGCGTATTCGTCAATGATGAAAACGGTTTAACTCCATTCGATCCGAACAAACACCACACACAGAATTTTATTTTTCTTGCGCAATAGCCCACCATGCAGAAACTGTTTTTAAAGGGACTGGGCATTACGTTGCTATTGAATTTGTTGGTAAAGCCGGCAACCATTTTCATGGTTGACATTAAAATGCAAAACGAATTGGGATCCCACCAATACGGGATCTTTCAAACAGTTTTGAACTTTACCTTTCTATTCTCCATGTTACTGGACATGGGAATCACCAATTTCATGACACGGATGATCGCGCAGCATCCGCACATGATTCATAAGTACAGTGATCGCTTGTTTACACTGCGCAGCCTATTGATCCTCTTTTACGTGCTTTGGACAGTCGTATTGTATTTTATCATTCAATTGCCGGCGGCCTGGTGGTGGATCTTGGCCTTATTGATCATGCATCAGGTGAGTATCATCACAGTAAATTATGTACGCGCTTACACCGGCGGACTTTTGCGTTTTGGTTTGGACGCGGTTCTTTCAGTTGTTGAACGCAGCGTTTATTTTGTGTTGGGTTGTTTGCTGCTTTACACCCAATTTGTTAAACCGGTATCGCTGGAATGGTTCATAGGGATCTTTGTTACATCTTCTTCGCTTTCCTTGCTTACCGCAGCGTTCATTTATTTCAAATTGGTTTCTTTTCCGCGATTTAAATGGGATAAGCGTTTTTTCATTTCGCTATTGAGACAATCCTATCCGTACGCAATGCTCGTGATATTAATGATGTTGTGTGTGCGCTTGGATGCTGTCTTTTTGGAAACAATTCATCCTCAAGGTACAAGACAGGTTGCGTACTATACGCAAAGTTTCCGCCTATTGGATGCATGTTGGATGTTTGCAGTGCTGTTCGGAAGTATTTTGTTACCTGTTTATTCGCGTGTACTGAAGGAGAAATCTTCCACCACAGGGATCATGACACATGCATTGAATTTATTGTTATCCGGTGGATTGATCATGATCGCCTTTACTGTTGGACTTCGAGAAACGATTTTCGATGCCTTGTACAAGGATGCAAATCACTTTGCCTATAATTCGTGGATCTTCCTGAGCATGACGTTCATACCGATGTGTTTCACGATCGTATTCGGAACCTTACTTACAGCCAACCAGTCGCTACGAAAACTCAATCAAATTGCCTTGATCAGTTTGATTACGATGATCATTTTGAACTTGGTACTTATCCCGTTTCTGGGGGCCGTTGGAACCGGAATTGCAGCATTTGTTTCTCAAGGCGTAATGGGTCTTTTACAATACTTAGAAGTGCGAAAGCGTATGAAACATGATGTAGCACCGGGAACGTGGAATAAATTGCTATTCCTCATGTTTGCCTTGGGCGCAGTATTAGCGGTTCAATTGTATTTCAACTTCAATCCGCTGTTGTTCATACTTACCTTGGGTATTGTTTGGGTTGTATTGGTGTTTGGATTAAAGATCATCGATGTGGTTCAGTTCATCGGATTATTGAAACAACCCAAGAAATAAGTATCGGGAGAGTTCCATCAAATAGCTATATTCGCAAGGAATGAATTCTATTTTAGTCACGGGTGGTGCAGGATACATCGGTTCACATACAGTAGTTGAACTGGTGAATTCCGGATATACTCCAATTATTTTGGACAACTTTTCCAATTCTGACAAGCGAATTCTTTGTGCCTTGAATGAGTTATGTGGTCATGAAGTGGCCTTTATTGAAGGGTCCTGTTCAGATAAAGCCTTATTGAATAAGTTATTTCAAGAGCACAACATTTCTGGCGTTGTTCATTTTGCTGCATTTAAGGCAGTAGGTGAAAGTGTTGAGGAGCCCTTAAAGTACTATGAAAACAATGTGCATGGAACCGTTTTCTTATTGCAGGCCATGCAAGAAGCAGGCGTAAATCGATTGATCTTCTCTTCGTCTTGTACAGTTTATGGAATCCCGGAAAAAGAAACAGTAGTATTTGAAACAACTCCTCTGGGTATCCCGAATTCGCCCTACGGATGGACAAAGTTCATGTGCGAAAAAATCATTCAGGATACTTGTAATGCCGGAAACATTGAAGCAGTATTATTGCGCTACTTCAACCCGGTGGGAGCTCATCCAAGCGGAAAAATTGGTGAATTGCCGGTTGGGATCCCGAATAACATTTTGCCTTACATGACTCAAACTGCCATAGGATTGCGGGAGCAATTGACTGTCTTTGGAGGTGATTATGACACGGCAGATGGAACGTGCATTCGTGACTACATACATGTTTGCGATCTTGCGCGAGCACACGTTATGGCGCTAGAATTGGATCAGAACGACAAGGTGGAAACCATCAACCTGGGAACCGGACGGGGAACCTCGGTTCTTGAATTGATCCATGCTTTTGAGAAGGCAACCGCGAAACCACTTCCTTATGTGATAGGTCCAAGAAGAAGCGGGGATGTTCCTGCTATCATTGCAGATGTATCAAAGGCGCAACAGGTGTTAGGTTGGAAAACAGAACTTTCCATTGAACAAGCTATTGCTGACGCTTGGAACTGGGAGCAAAAACGGTGGAAAGATGAAGATTTGGCTTAGTTTCTTGATTTCATGGGTTATGGGCTGTTCCTTTGCTCAATATGACGGCAAAGATTCTTTGATCGCATCACGCTATCGACCTGGAATCATGTGGTTTAATACGGGGTGGAGACCATCAAAAGAAGGTAAGCCAAGAAAATACGACCGACTGATTTTTGATTTGAATTATTCCCTTTGGGAGCAGAAAGGAATTGTTCCAACTTCACCTCGAGGATCTATTGGTTGGTCAGTCCACACCATGTGGGATGTGCCTTTAAATGAAGGCAACGGCGTGGCATTTGGATGGGGTTTTTCATATAAACAACAACGTGTTGGATTAAAAACAATGTTGGTTCAGGATCAGGAAGGCTTGCATTATTTTCCGGATAGTTTGCAGGCTGGATATTCACGAGGCAGATTGACAAGTCATACGGTTCAAATCCCTGTTGAACTTCGTTTCCGCAGTAAAAAATGGCGACAAGTGAAATTACACGTAGGGGCATCCATTGGTTATCGCTTTGCAAGTAACTCGGTTTATTATCAAGATGGACAGAAGATCAGTTCGCGCAATGTGCCCGATTCCAAAGGCTTAACTTATGCTGCGCACGCGCGTTTCGGGATCCGAAATTGGGCGTTTTTTGGTGAGTACACCATACCGTCTTTTTTTAGCAATAAGAGTAGTGATCAGTGGCATCCGCTTACTTTCGGTATTTCGCTATCATTGTTCTGACAACCAAGTCAAATAAGCCCCATTTTTCTTTTCAACATTTTTAATTATTGCGCTGAAAAACTGGTGATTCTAACTACTTTTGCACCATGCGCAATTTGATTGCATTTTTCCGACGATTTCAGATTTTCTTGGTCTTTGCTTTGCTACAAATAGTGGCCCTGTGGACCTATGTCAGTTATTCGGAATTTGCCAAATTACAGGCCTTAACAACAACTGGCGAGATCAACGGCCGCATCATGGCTGTTCGCAACGATGTTACGAAACATTTCGGGCTCGAAAATGAAAATCGAAGGTTGACTTTAGAGAACAAATGGTTGCGCGAGCGACTCAAAGAATCTAATTATCAATTACAGCGAGGGACCATTTCAATAGACGACACCACATACAAGCAGCAATTTACTTTTATCCCGGCTACGGTTATCAATAGCACTTTCGATAAACGAAATAACTACATGACCATTGATCTGGGTTCGGTGCACGGGATTAAGAAAGAAATGGGTGTAGTAACCTCGGATGGTATCGTTGGCAGAGTTCATACCGTTGGAAAACACTTTTCGTTGGTAAAAACCATACTTTCCAAAAACATCAATATTGATGTCATGTTGGAAAAACAAGGAGCCTTTGGTTTGTTGAAATGGGATCAGAGCAGCCCAAGAACGGTTCAGGTAACTGGAATTTCGAATGACCTTTTTGTAAAGAAATGGACCAAGGTTGTTACGCGAGGAGAATCAGGAATTTTCCCAAGAGGGTACACGGTTGGTTACATCGCCAAATTGAAAACGATTGAGGGTAAACCCTTGTGGGATATTCATGTGCGCACCGCTGTTGATTTTCGTACCATTCAAAAAGTGTACGTTGTGAAGGATTTGCTGCTTGAAGAAATTCAAGCAATTCAGCGATCGATACCAGTTGATAAAGAGGAAACAAACCTGAATTAAGCATGAACAATATATTTGCGAACAGTTTACGCTTTGTACTTTTCATCCTGTTTCAGGTTTTGGTATTGAACAACCTGGAAATTGGCGGGGGGATGTACCCCATGCTGTATCCTTTGTTTATTTTCATGTTGCCTTTTCAGATCAGCACCGTGAGTCTGATGATGATTGCTTTCTTTTTTGGTCTGTTCATCGACGCATTGTCAAACACCTTCGGATTACATGCGTCTGCTGCCGTTGTTTTTGCTTTCTGTCGCCCCTTATTGTTTAAAGTATTTTCGCCGCGTGATGGTTATGAAAACATCGAAACTGTTTCGATCCATACTTTGGGAATCCGTTGGTTCGTATATAATTTCGGCTTGCTTTTGCTGATCCACCATACCTGGTTTTTTCTGATCGAGGTATTCAAATGGAACGAATTCCTGCTCATTTTGCGTAAATTGATCTTAAGTTGGCCGGTTTCCTTGGGATTGGCACTGTTAACGCAATTTATATTCTTTCAGAAAAAAAAGGTTGATCGATGAATCTGGATGGACGCAAATACGTCATTTTGATTTTGTTCCTGCTCGTGGGATTGATCTATCTTTCCCGCTTGTTCTTCATGCAGGTTGTTGACGATCAATGGAAGCTTCGCGCTCAAGAAATTGCTGAAAAAAGAAAGGAGATCACGCCACCTCGTGGGGTAATGTTCGATCGAAATGGCAAAAAAGTAGTTACCAACCGCAGCTATTACAACCTGATGATGCGGGAGGAAGATATCCGTGATTTTGATACGGTTGCTTTTGCAAAATTATTGGGTTGGACTCCTGAAAAAGTAAAGAACCGCTTTTATCAGATCAAGAAAGGAGAAGGTCGCTATTTCAACAAGAATACCGGAAAGTGGCAGGATAACTACCAGAAACAGCGTGCTTATCCATTTATCAAAGAACTTACTATTGAAGAGATCACCCGCATCGCTCCGCATTTGGAGCAGTTCCCGGGATTCTTTGAAGACCTCACTTCGATGCGTTCTTACCCTTACGCAGGTGGAGCGAATATCTTTGGCTATTTAAATGAGGTGTCCCGCGAAGAGGTGGACGCTGATCCTTTTTATCGCGGTGGAGATTTGATCGGAAGAGCTGGTTTGGAGCGATTTTACGAAACAACACTTCGCGGTCAGAAAGGGATCAAATACGTGGTTACCTCGGCCATGAACAATGCAATTGAATCGTATGCCGGAGGAAAATACGATACAATGGCAAAACAAGGTCCGCCTTTGACACTGGGGTTGGATATTGAACTTCAGGTTTATGGTGAACAATTGATGCAAAACAAACGAGGATGTATCGTGGCTATCGAACCGAAAACAGGCGAGATCCTTTGTATGGTTTCCGCGCCAAGTTTTGATCCGAATTTGATGGTGGGTAGAAAGAACATCAACGACAATTATGCAAAGTTGGTTCAGGACGAAGGCAAACCACTTTATCCGCGACCTTTAGCTGCTGAGTATCCACCTGGGTCCATTTTCAAATTGTTGCAGTCGTTGATCGCTTTGCAAGAAGGAACGATCACCCCAAATTCTGGATTTCCGTGTACAAAAAGTATGGTTGGATGTCACAACCATCCTATGGCAACTGATCTGAGTAAGGCGGTTCAATATTCGTGTAATCCTTACTACTACTACGTAATGCGTCGTACCATTCAGCAAGGTAAGAAGCGAAGTATGTTTGCAGATGCTGAGATCGGATTGAACAAGTGGGCAGAATACATGCACAATTTTGGTTTGGGAAGTAAGTTTGAAACGGATATCACCGGATTACGTGAAGGTTTGATCCCGGATGCGGCTTATTACGACAAGTGGTACGGACACCATACTTGGGCCTTTTCTACGATCCGTTCGATTGCAATTGGTCAGGGAGAGGTGAAAACCACACCTCTACAAATGGCAAATATTGCTGCACTGATCGCCAATCGTGGGTGGTACTACACGCCACATTTTGTGAGAAAAATTGGAGATGATGGTTCGCTCCCAGAGTTCAAAAAGAAACATTTGACGCGCATAGATGCTGTTCATTTTGAGCCGGTGATAGAAGGAATGCGTCGGGTTGTCAATGAAGCTGGAGGTACCGGAAAAAAAGGCTCGGTTCAAGGCATGATCGTTTGTGGTAAAACTGGAACAGCCCAGAACCCGCATGGAGAGGACCACTCGGTTTTCGTGGCCTTTGCTCCCATGGACAATCCAAAGATTGCCATCGCAGTATTCATCGAAAATGCTGGTTTTGGGGGTGTTTGGGCAGCACCTACAGCGAGTTTGATGATCGAGAAATTTATCAACCGTAAGGTGAAAGACAAGGAGAAGGAAGCCTACGTAAAGGCGGCCAATTTGTTAAACGTTCGTAAGAAACCGAGTAAGCACTAATGAGACGCGAAGATTCCCTGACCAAACACGTCGATTGGTGGCTATTCGGAATAGTCGTTATCATGCTTTTAATGGGTATTGCTAATGTCTATTCAGCTGCTTACGACCCGGATCATCCAAGTATTTTCGATTTTTCTCAAAAGTATGGAAAGCAGATCATGTGGGTGGGAATCTCGTTGTTCCTCGGTCTGGTTGTATTCTTGATCGATTCCGATATCTACCGAAAATTCGCCATTCCGATCTACTTGTTCTGTTTTAGTTTATTGATCGTCGTTTTATTCATGCCCCCAATCAACGGAGCACGCGCTTGGCTTGGAATCGGTTCCATGGGTATTCAGCCGGCTGAGTTTATGAAGATTGCCACTGCGATTGCCTTATCAAGCTATATTTCAAGCGTAAATGTTAAACAGCAGAACACGCAAACGGTCCTTCTTGCATTATCGATCGTGATGATCCCGATGGTCTTGATCCTATTGCAACCGGATGCAGGAACCTTTGTAGTTTTTACGTCTTTCTTTTTTGTGATGTACCGAGAGGGGATCACGTTCGATCCTTTGGTGTTGCGCTTCGTGAATAGTTTTCCGGGAGTACGTTTCAAAGAAACGTGGGTAGGAAGTCACTTTATTCCCATCTTGTTTTATGTGGTATTTATTTCCGTGATCACGCTCTTGATGAGCAAAAACCAGTACGAATTGACTTTTTTACCGGGCTTTATGATCCCTGGTTTTGTAGGCGTCCTAGCCGTGATCACGATCATTGCCATACTTGCCTATGTCATTCTAAGGTGGGTTTCTGCAAAACGCGACCGCAATCGTGTGCTTCTAGTGATCATTACGGGCTGGTTACTTTCTTGTATTGTTTCAACTACGGTAAACTTCTCATTTTCTGGATTGGCACAACACCAGAAAGACCGAATTGAGCTGGTACTTGGATTGCGAAAGGACGATGATGGGAAGGATTACAACCGTAACAGAGCGATGGCTGCTGTTGGATCAGGAGGAATGTTTGGAAAAGGATACAAACAGGCTTCTGTGGCGAGTGTTCGATCCAATCACGTTCCTGAAAGTGAGACCGATTTCATTTTTTGTCCGCTGGCCGAAGAATGGGGTTTCATGGGGAGTTTAGCTATTGTGGTACTTTTCATGTCCATGCTCGTGAGGATTGTGATCATAGCTGAACGCCAACGGTCCACCTTCAATCGGGTTTACGCATATTCGGTTGCGATGATCGTCTTCTACCACTTTGCGGTGAATATCGGGATGAATATCGGATTAGCTCCGGTTATTGGAATTCCGTTGCCATTTTTCAGCTATGGTGGTTCGTCATTGATGTCCTTCTCTATGTTGCTGTTCATCCTACTTAAACTGGACAGTCAGCGAAGAGATGTGTTATTCTAAATAAAAAAAGCGGGTTACCCCGCCTTTCTTTATTTTTTCCAATCAAAGGTGTATTCCAGAGATAACAAATGTTCACTGTATGGATTTCCTGTGTTGTATTTTCTTCCGTAGTAATAGGTCACCCCTAGTTCGTTTGAGCCAGGAAGATTAATATTAGCACTAATCCCGCCACGAAATCTGTTGAAGCGGTTTCCAACCGGCGAATTGGTAGTGGTATAAAACCATTCTGCTGATATTTCCGGAGTTACTTTCCATCCCTTTGGCTCATAAGAAAAATAGGGTTTGAAACGATAAGAAGGATCCAAATCTCCTCCGCCACCACTCGCAGAACCTAGGTTCATTTGGTAGCGCAATCGTGTCCCTAATTTCAAGTCTTCAATTTTGTGTCGGAAATCTAAGTTGATATTCAATCGATTCGAATTCATATAATTTCCACGCTCATCATAAGAAGTGATCAAACGGTACTCGATGGAAGGTCTAAACCAGTCTAAATGTTCGCTTTTCACACTGATCTCCTGATAAAGCGTGCGCAATTGACCAGTATAGCTAACACGCAAATTGGTATTCGCTCCAGCAACGATGTTTTTGGCAACCTCGCGTTTCAAACCGGCTGCAAACCAAAATTCACCCCGATCCTGAGCAAAGGAACTGAATCCGATGAAAACGGCAACTAGTGCGACTAAACGTCTCATTTAACAATAGTTAATGTTCCTACAGTACCATCTTCTTTCTTACCAATGGTAACAGTTTGACTTACTTTTTCAAACGTGTAATAATCATCGTCATTATTGGAAACATTTGGTCCGGTATGGAAGATTTCGCTATACGCAAATACGGTGTAAGTACCAGGTTGCAAATATTCGAATTTGAAACTGCCGTCATAACTTGCCTCGATTTTGTCGTCGTACATCACGCCATCGCTTCCATCACCGTAGATGATGTAAACGTCTTCTTTTGCGCCTTCATAGCTCACAGTTGATTGATACAAACCGTTTACGTAAAGTTTGTGATCAACCATAATATTCCCGGTAATCGAAGATCTCCCTCCTTCACCTTCAACTTTCTTACATGCAACAAGTGCGAACAATGCCATTGAGGCAACCAGCAGTTTTTTCATTAGTCTATTTTATAAAGACAATATTAAGAGAAAATTAAGAACAGACGAAATATGAATGTGTTAGAATTTCAATCTTTTGCTTTTTTTCATTGAAAACCAAAGGTTTTTGATGAACGGCAAAAGGAAATGTCTGTTTTTTTTCGTAAAATTGGGATTCAGAAAACTGCTCTCCATGAAAAATAGTTTACCTGTTTTGAAAATGTTTTTAATTACTGCACTGTTTGCATTGAATGCGCAGCTAGGTAATTCGCAAATTTTCATTAACGAATATTCCTGTTCAAATGTCACAGGACCAACCGATGCTTACGGTGAACGCGAAGACTGGGTTGAATTGTTCAATGCCGGTTCAAGTAGTGTTGATTTGACGGGTTATTACCTTTCCGATAAATCCACCAACCTAACCAAATGGCAAGTTCCATCAGGATCAATTGCTGCTAATGGGTTTAAAATGGTTTATTGTTCCGGACGAAACACGGTAAATGGTTCTCAATACCATCCGAATTTCAGTTTGGTACAAACGAAAAACGAATGGATCATTTTGACGATGCCGGATGGGATAACTGTCGTTGATTCCATTCAGATCGTTCATTTGACAAAGAATAATCATTCGGTGGGAAGACAAACGAATGGCGCAGCAACTTGGAAATTGTTTACAACACCAACTCCAAATGCCAATAACACCGGATCTGTAAATTTTTACACGGCGGCACCTGTTTTTGGCTTAGCTCCTGGATTCTATACTGGAAGCCAATCTGTGACCATTACTTGTCCGGATCCTACGGCAACCATACGGTACACAACAGATGGATCTGTACCTACAACTTCATCAACCCAGTACACAGCCCCGATCGCAATCAATGCAACGACTGTTGTACGTGCAAAAGCTTTCGGAACTGACCCGAGTAGTTTTACTACCTCTGGAACATATTTCATTAATGTGGATCATACCGTGCCTGTTGTATCTGTTGCTGGAGCCGGTAGTCAGTCAGTGGCATCCCTCTTGAATGGTGATGATAACATCACTCCACAGGGATTCTTCGAGTTATGGGAGGCCGATAATTCGTTCGTAGATCGTGGTGAGGGAGAGTTTAACAAACATGGAAATGACTCATGGGCTTATGATCAGCGCGGGTTCGATTTTATCATGCGCGATCAATTCGGATACGACCATGAAATAGATCATCAGATCTTCCCAGAAACACCAAGAGATCAATTTCAACGCGTAATTTTAAAACCTGGGGCTTCTGATAACTATCCTTTTGAAAACGGTGGGGCACACATTCGTGATGCCTTTGTTCATACGCTTTCTCAAAAAGCTGATCTGAAATTGGATGAACGTACCTGGAAAGCTTGTGTGGTTTATGTCAATGGACAGTATTGGGGAGTTTATGAGATCCGCGAAAAAGCAGATGATCACGATTATACAGAATATTACGCAAACCAAGATAAGTTCAATTTACAGTACCTGAAGACTTGGGGTGCAACGTGGTCGGAATATGGAGGTGCTCAAGCTCAGACCGATTGGAATGCTTTGAGAAACTATATCGCAACAAACAATATGGGCAATGCAACCAACTTCAATTATGTTGACAGTTTGTTGAATTGGGAATCCTTGATCGATTATTTTGTAATCAATTCATATATCGTCAACCAAGACTGGTTGAATTGGAATACGGCTTGGTGGCGTGGATTGGATCAAGCCGGAGATAAGAAAAAATGGCGTTACACGCTGTGGGACATGGACGCCTGCTTTGGTCACT
>JBMLQF010000046.1:0-5766 GCA_049241705.1 Fluviicola sp.
AAAAGCTTCAGGATCATCCGGGATTGATCTCCCGCGAATCTCCATCACACCAGTATTCGGGTTAAAATTTATCAAGGGTGTATGCGCACCTGCTTCAATGTGTAAAGCTTCCATTCTTCACTTTCTACAACGCAATTTGTGAATTATTTTCCAATCCAACAATCTTTTTCTACGAATAAGAACGTTTTATCGACCAATAGGGTCATTCTATGCCTCACAGTTCCAAATTGTTGGCTAAACGATTCATTCCTGCCTAATATTTATGAAAATCAAGTAGTTGAACTATCGGCTTCTCGATAACTCGATTTAGTTCCCAACCAATTTCTGTACAAATCTCTTGAAGCAGCCTTTTATGGGCAAACCCATACCCACCTACTACGCCCAATTTACGTTTATCTGCATGCACTTGAGGTAAATACATGTCGAAAAACTGAATTGAATTCTTTCGGTGGATCCAGTCCAAGTTCAGATCACTCGTTTGCTTGGATAAAAGTGCCAATTGCTGAATGGCGTCCGGCGCGGAAAGCATCGTCAAAAGCGCTTCCTTCGGAAAACGATTCAATACTTCCTCTGGTAGATCACTATGTTCCTGCAGTAATTTTTGCACAAGCAATTTCCCAAAGTAGAATCCACTTCCCTCATCACCAATCAAAGGACCAAATCCTCCATGACGAGCTACTATTTCTTGCCCATCAAATTCCACACAAACACTTCCGGTTCCTAAGATCGCCGCAACTCCTTCTTGGGTCCCCCATAATGCTCTGCACGCACCCAGGGTATCCGGAAAAACTTCAATCTCTTCAAAACCGAACTGTTGGAGAAATGTTTGTATGCGTTCTTGATTTGCTTTTCCACTGCAACCTGCTCCGTAGAATACAACTTGATGATCCCGAAATTGCTCCAATTGAACTTTCCAATAATTCAATTCTTGACCACTCAGATCTGAAAGTCTGCGCGGATGCAAACTCCCTCCTTCAAAAATTACAGTATCACCGGTAGAACCAAAGGAAGTCTTCGTTCCGCCTGAATCAAAAACTAGTGTCATTTTACCCATTGCTTCAAAAATACCTAAAATGTGGTATTGTACCCCCCATCGTGCAGACCTACTTTTGCCTTAATTTAAAATTATTCTAAATAATATGAAATTCTATACATATATCGGTGTTCTAGCTGCAGCTGTTGTGGTTTCATCTTGTAAAAAAGAAGGATGTACCGACGAAAATGCGTTGAACTATAACGACAAAGCAAAGAAGGATAACGGAACTTGTGTTTATTACAACATTCCGAGCACTTACGCTTTTACAGATGATGCAGGAAATAGCACTGTTGACTATTCTGGTCAAACTGATCGTTTGAATCAACTACGTGAAATGATGACTTACATCGAAACTGGTATGAATAACACCTTAGATGCTCAGGTTCTTCATCACATGTTTGCCAATACAAACGGAAATGGAAACGGAGCTTTTAGCTTTACTTCTTCGCGACAATTGAAGAACAAATGTTTCGATTTAGACACCGCATTGATCATTTCCTATTTTGATGAAGTTGCAACAGCAAGTGGTTTCAACACACAAGCAGCTGCGAACGGTCAAGCCGGGACATTGACATCTGGAACATCGACTTATTTATTTGCTGCAAACGGTTTCGAATATCCTGAATTGATCGAAAAAGCGGTCATGGCGGCTGTTTTTAAATACCAGGCATTGAACGTGTATTTAGGGTCAACAAATATGGCAGCAGACAACACAACACCAGTTGCAGGACAGTATTACACACAATTAGAACATTATTGGGATGAAGCATTCGGATACTTTGGCGTTTCAACAGACTTCCCAACTACTTTGCCAACTGATCTCTGGGGAAAATACTGTAATTCTCAAAATGCGACTTTAGGCTCTAACGCAAAAATGATGGACAACTTCTTGAAAGGACGCGCTGCCATTGCTGCAAACTACACTTCCGACAAAGATGCTTGTATTCGCACCATTAAAGAAACATGGGAAAACATTGCCGCTTATCAAGCCATGCGATACTTAGACCTTGCAGCACAAAATTTCGGTACCGATCAAGCAAAAACACTCCATGTATTGAGTGAGGCTTTTGGCTTCATTTATGCCTTGCGCTTCGCTCCTCTGGAAACACGCAATTTGTCTACCGCTCAAGTTGACGCCTTGTTGAACCAATTCGGGACAAACTTGTGGAATATCTCTCTTCAAGATATTCAATCGATTAAAAGTACCTTAGACGCAAATTACTAAGCTCATGAAACGCATTGCACTTTTTATTGGAATCTTTATGTTGCCGTTGAGCATGATGCTTTCATGTAAAGACAAGAATAAAGATGAAGACGAGACTTTTGACAAAGGTCCAATTCTCACGAATCTGGCGGACAACTATATCTTACCTGGATATATTGATCTGAACGACAAGATTGGTGCATTGCAAACGGCT
The DNA here is from genome assembly GCA_049241705.1 of Fluviicola sp. GTDB lineage: Bacteria > Bacteroidota > Bacteroidia > Flavobacteriales_D > Crocinitomicaceae > Fluviicola. The sequence goes on from JBMLQF010000046.1 coordinate 2,455, forward strand.
TGGAATAATTTTCAGGCGGATCAAAGCACTGTAAATTTTGATTTGGTCAAAGGAGCTTGGGAATCGGCTAACATTAGCTTCCATCGCATCAAGATCATGGATTTTGGTCCTGCGGCAACCGTTGGTTTGCACGCTGCATTAGGGACTTTTCCAGCTGATACAACACAAATTCAAAACAACATCGCAGCTGGGACTTATGCGTTAACAACAGCAGACAACATCGATGCCATTGGGTTTGATGCCTTGGATTATTTGTTATATCGATCAAATGCCTATGCTCTTGTTTGTTCCTCTGCAAATACGCGCGTTTATGTTTCAGAAGTGATCGCTAAAATGAAAACTGAAACTCAAACGGTATTAAGTGCTTGGCAAAATGGGTATCGTGCTACATTCGTTGCCGGTACAGGAACCTCATCAACGGACGCTTTTGCTCTTTTAGTGAATGCTTTCTGCCGCGATTACGAATTGGTGAAATCGATCCAACTGGGTATTCCGATAGGTATGCAGAGTCTGGGAATCCAACAGCCGCATTATTTGGCAGCCAGACGTTCTGGTCTGGGTAAAACCCTCATGATTACCAATATTCAAACGGTTTGGGATGTATTCCGCGGCATGAGCTATACCGGAAGCGACGGACAGGGCTTCGATGACTATTTGAATGCCATCGAAATGAGTTCACTGACATCAACTGTAAATTCCAGATTTGGATACATGACAAGTCATCCAAACACCTGGAGTGGAACGATTGAACAAATGATGGGAACTAACCCTACTACCTTGACAGATTTTTACAACTACATGCAAGGAACTGTAGTGTATTTAAAAACCGATATGTCTTCAGCCTTTGGGGTTTTGATCACATATCAAGATAACGACGGTGATTAATCAATGGTTCAATAAACAATGGATGAGAGGGGTTTCAATTGCCCCTCTTGTTGCATTCCGCATCGTTTTCGGAGCCTTAGTACTTTTTAGCACTGCCAGATTCATGTGGAATGGCTGGGTTTATGAACTGTACATCAAACCTGTTTTCCATTTCACCTACCTCGGTTTTGATTGGGTAAAGCCATTGGAAGGTAACTGGATGTACCTGCCATTTGTATTGATGCTCATTGCTGCTTTCGGAATCATGACTGGAGCGTTTTATCGCATCTCAGCAGCGATTTTTTTCCTTTGCTTCACCTACGTCGAATTGCTCGACAAAGCCAATTATCTGAATCATTACTATTTCGTGAGCCTCATGTCATTCCTGTTGATCTGGATGCCGGCTCATCGCGATTTTAGTATTGACGCCCTTCGAAATCCATCTATCCGCAGTAAAACAATCGCCAATTGGCCCATTTTTTTATTGCAATTTCAATTGGGAGTGGTTTACTTTTTTGCAGGTGTTGCCAAGATCCATCCGGATTGGTTGTTTGAAGCACAACCATTGAAATTGTGGCTGCAAGCGCATCGCGACCTACCATTGGTTGGAGACTTACTCGCCAGTACTTGGGTAGCATTCGCATTTTCGTGGTTTGGTTGTATCTATGACTTGACAATCCCATTCTTTTTGTCATCGAATCGCACGCGAAATTTCGCTTACCTCTTTGTTGTTGGTTTTCACGTGATCACATGGCTGCTTTTCCCCATTGGTGTTTTTCCGTGGGTGATGATTTGCTCCACACTGATCTTCTTCCCGCATACATTCCATGAACGTCTGTTAGCCCCATTAAAAAGCTTGTTTCGCTGGAAGGAAGGCATTTCCTTCAAACCGGCAATTACTCCTCGGAAATGGGCCTTAACCTTGATCGCTGTTTATTGTTTCGTGCAAATTGCCCTTCCATTTCGCTATGTGCTTTATCCGGGAAATCTTTTCTGGACGGAAGAAGGATTCCGTTTTTCCTGGCGCGTCATGTTGATGGAGAAAAAAGGTTATGCCACTTTCTATGTTCAAGAAAGAAGTACTGGAAATCGCATAGAAATTGACAATTACAAGTACTTAAGCATGCAACAGATCGATCAGATGTCGCGACAACCAGACATGATCTTACAGTTCGCTCATTTTATTGCTGAAAAGTATGCTGATACCACACTGCATTTCGGAACAAACTCGGTACATTTGCGCCGTCCTGCTGTAGTTGCAAACGTTTTTGTAACACTGAACGGACGAACCAATCAATTATTTATACCAGATACGGTTGATCTTTCAACGAAATCTTACGATCTGAAACACCGCACATGGCTCGAACCATACAGAGATTGATCCTTATCTGCTTGTTGGCCTCATGCCAGCTGATTGCCTACGGACAAACTGTAGAGGCAACAGTTGTGGACAATAAAAAGCAAGCCATGATCGGTGTGTATGTAAGTTGCGGAAAGCAGGTCGTACAAACAAATGAGCAAGGATTATTCAAACTTTCCTGCTCTGAACTGGGTATTTACGTTTACGGAGAATCCATCGATTCTGTTTACTTTCCATTGAATGGATTTGTTCCTCTTGGTGATACACTCGTTATTACGCCTAATACAAAGGACATTGAGGAGGTAGAGGTGATGCGTGAAAGACTGCATTATTTCGATATTGGGTATTTGCCGCCGATCAGAGGAGTTCAAATAGCAACCGGAACCAATACGATCCTCGAAATCGAACGTCAAGGCGGAGCAAAATCAACTGGAAACCCACGAGAATTATTCGCAAAAGTGCCTGGATTGAATATTTGGGAAAGTGATGGTGCAGGAATTCAAATGGGAGTCGGTGGCCGTGGACTAAGTCCGAATCGCTCTGCCAATTTCAATACCCGACAAAATGGTTACGATATTTCCGCTGACGCACTCGGTTATCCGGAAAGTTATTACACGCCTCCGGTAGAAGCTTTGCATTCCATTGAGATCATTCGCGGTTCAGCCTCTCTACAATATGGAACACAATTCGGTGGCTTGATGAATTTCGTTCTCAGAGATCCGCCAACCAATACCGCTTTGGAGATCACCACCCGACAGACTGTTGGAAATTACGGTTATTTCGGAAGTTTCAATCGTATTGCAGGTGCCAAAGGACGTTTTGAATATCAGGCATACTACCAATTGAAAACCGGCAATGGATACCGTCCGAATAGTGATTTTACCCAACATCAGGCATTTGCACAGCTGGGTTATCATCTGAACGAAAAACACCGCATCCGTTTGGAGTATACTCACATGACGTATTTGGCTCAACAACCGGGAGGATTAACGGATCAACAATTTGAAGCAGATTCGCGGGCGAGTTACCGAAGTAGAAACTGGTTCAAAGTAGACTGGAATGTTCTGGCTTTACATTATGACTGGGAG
>JBMLQF010000047.1:0-8190 GCA_049241705.1 Fluviicola sp.
CGCGGAGAGTTGGCAGAGTGGTCGATTGCGGCGGTCTTGAAAACCGTTGTACCGAGAGGTACCGGGGGTTCGAATCCCTCACTCTCCGCTGAAAAAAAGCCCGGTTTATACCGGGCTTTTTTAGTATGTAATTTTTTGGTCTAGAAGCCGCTTGTGATTTGCGTGAGAGCAGGTTTATCGACCTCATGCTACGTGTAAATTTCTTAGGAATTTTGTTTTGTAATGTTCTGAAAAACAAAACCTTAATTAATAGTTTGATTTTTCTATATTTGATGAAATTAAATTCCATGAAACACCTTGCCGTATTTGCACTGTTTACATTGTTCTTTGTTACTTCAAACGCTCAAACTTGGGCTGACGGAGTAGGACAGTTATTTCAGCAAAATTGTGTCAAATGTCACCGTCAGGGTGGGATTGCGCCGTTTTCACTGGAAACCTACAGCGACGTCGCTCCAATGGTTTCGATGATCCAAACGTCTATCAATTCTGGTGAAATGCCGCCATGGAGTCCGGATCCGGATTATAAAAGCTTTGCACATCAACGGGTTATGGACCCGGCAGATATTGCGACCATTGATACGTGGATCAATAACGGTGCTCCAGAAGGAAATCCAGCCATGGCGCCAAGCGTAGCGACGTTTTCAAGTGGGACACAATTAGGAACTCCAGATTTGAGTTTGACGATTCCATCTTATACAATCACAAGTAATTCGGATGTTTACCGAAATTTCGTGTTGCCAAGTGGCTTATCCCAGGCGATGTTTGCCAAGGCAATCGAGATCATACCCGGAAATGGAAATGTGGTGCATCACGTGTTGGTATTTCAAGATTCCACGAATAATCCGATCAGTCCCAGCTCTGCTGGCGGAACAGGTTCGGCTGCATCCAAATTGTTATACTCTTATGTTCCCGGTTCGCAACCATACTTTACCCCAAGCGGAACAGGTTTGAGACTCCCGGCAAATACGCGTATTATCTTGCAGGTGCATTATGCGCCGGGATCTTTAGGACAAACGGATGCAACAACTGTCAATTTTAAAACGGTAGCTGGACCGCAGAGAGAAATCTTTGTATCACCGGTTTTGAATCATCAGAATATGACCAATGGCCCATTGTTTATTCCTGCCGATGAAACCAGGACTTTTAATCAGCAGTATACCACTCCGATCAACACCACTTTACTTTATGTGTTCCCACATATGCATTTGATAGGGAAGTCGATCAAGTCATGGGCAAATTTGCCGGTCACCAATGACACGGTTCGTTTTGTTAACATACCAGAATGGGAATTCCATTGGCAGGATAATTTTATTTTCCCGAATGCCATTGTTTTACCTTCAGGATCTATAATCCGCTCTCAAGCATTCTATGACAATACTGAGAATAATCCGGAAAATCCTTCTCAACCGCCACAAGATGTGTCTGTTGGAGAAGGAACTTATGACGAGATGATGTTGATTTTCTTTGCGTATATGTACTTTCAGACCGGGGACCAAAATATCATTGTAGATGATCGGATCATTCCGATGGGTGCAACTGCTGTATGCGAAGGAGAAACGGTACTTTTAACTGCGATTGAAGGAGTAGGTTATACCTATCAATGGTATTTGGATGGAAATGCGATCTTGAATGCGACAAGTTCAAGCTACATTGCCACTGCAGCGGGTGATTACACCGTTCAGATCAGCTTAGGAGCCAATACTTCGGTTTCTTCACCGGTAACCGTTACCATGAACTCCTTGCCAACGATCTCGTTGATCCAACCGGGTACAACACTGATCCCAACTGGAGGAACACTTCAATTGAATGCACCTGTAAATGCAGCATTTACGTATCAGTGGTATCATAATGGAACATTGATTCCGGGAGCAACAAGCGATACCTACGATGCGTTTTATCCAGGAGAATATTATGTAACTGTGAATGATGGCTGCTATGGTTTTTCTGACACGATCACGCTGACAGGAGTAAATGCCTTGCCTGAATTGAATGAAACGCATTTTGTTGTCTATCCGAATCCAACCAGTGACAACCTGACGATTCTGAACAAATCCAAAGATGAGGGAAGTTTTGAGATCCGTTCCTTAATGGGTGAAATCTGTATGTCAGGTAAACTGGATGTTACTGCGTCTAAGATCGAAGTTTCTGAGTTGAGTAGAGGCAGTTATTACGTCATCATTCGAACTACTTCGGGTGCCGAATATCGAAAGTTGGTTTCCTTGTATTGAGCATATAATTCTATTAACTGCACAATGGTTAATGGGATGTTGTATTCACTCAAATGTTTAGAAATTATCAGAGGAAGTCGGGTTTAAAATCCGACTTTTTTTGTTCTTTTACCGAAAGAGCCTGCGATGACTAAAATCATATCTTGTTGGTTATGGAGTGTGGCAATCGGAAGTTTGTTGATGCCTGTGTACTTGGAAGAAGAAATCCATTTATCTATGTCATTTTTATGTTCCGTTATCGCCTTGGCTTGGACCTTACCCTTGATCATTATTGAATTAATTGTATGGTGGCAGTACCATTTAAAAGCATTTGATACTGCTTGGCAGCAATATACTGTATGGAAATATGCAGTTGCTTTAATTACAGTGATTGGAGTGGGTTTTGTTTTCGAACGAAACATGCTGATGATGGTACTTGTATGTTTCGCGATCCCTGGACTGTTATTGCACTTTTTGTATCTGAAAAAGCGACTGCTTCGACAGGTAGAGAGCGGGAAACATGAAACTTTGATGGAGGAGGATAATTGAACAAAATTGATAGAATTTTTATTTTTCACACGTAAAACTGTTTTAAAATCATAATCAGAATGAACAGGCTTTTTCAGAAATTTGCTGCAGTTTTGGTCAATCTTGTTTATTGCATCTTTGTACTAAGTCTGTTTTTCGTTCATACGACTGATAAAATTTATGGAGTGATTACTATCGTTTCATTCGGGTTAGGAATTTTCAATCTCATAATTTCAAGAAAGTTTCCACACGGAAGCGCATGGAAATCAATGATATTCTCAGTGGGAATTATTGATTTAATTCTAATATTTGTTTTACCTTTTATACTATAAGGAAAGTCTATATCCTTAAGTGTTTGATAAATGTGCAGGAATCGCAGGATTACAAATCCTGCGCAGCGCATATAAACCTTTTTAGTTGCCACTTGTTATTCAATAAAAACATGAAAAAGATGTTTGTTGTCGTGCTTGTGGTTATCGGAGTTTTTCTCGTTTTACAAGCCTTTATTTTGCCCAAGTTGTCGGATACAGAACAGTTGAAATACGAAGTCGTTAAGGAGTATGACGGATTCGAGGTGCGTCGTTACGAAGCAGCCTTGTTCTCGAGTGTCTATCTGAATGGGAATACCTACGACGAAACTTCGAGTCAAGGATTCCGCGTATTGGCCGGATATATTTTTGGAGGAAATGAAACAGGGGAGAAGATCGCGATGACATCTCCAGTTGCCATGGAAATTGGAGATAGTGCAAAAATGTCGTTCATGGTACCTTCGAATTACGCAGATACCAGTTTGCCAAAACCGAATAACCAAAATATCTTCTTCGAAAAGAAATCCGGAAGTGTTATGGCTGCTATCCGTTTCGGCGGTTGGGCCAGTGATGAACGCATTCAAGAGCATCAGGAAAAATTGATCGCCTTATTGAAAGCACAGAAATTGGAGCATACAGGCAAATTCGTCTATTTTGGTTACAATCCACCTTATACCGTTGTGGGACGACGTAATGAAGTAGCAGTAGAATTGACGAACTTTAAATAAAAAAAGGCAGGATGCGAATCCTGCCTTGCAACTAGTACTTTGCTCGTTCTAGTTCTTAAGCTTGTTTCAAGAGTTTTTCCAATTCGTTTGCCGGAAATACTCCCGATTGTTTCCAAGCAATTTTTCCTTTTTTAAAGATCATCAGCGTTGGTACACTGCGAATACCATATTTGGCGGCAGCGGCCGGATTTTTATCTACATCCACTTTGATGATGTGCGCTGTTTCACCCATGCGCTGTTTCAATTGATCCAAAATAGGAGCCTGAGTTTTACATGGACCACACCACGTAGCGAAAAAGTCTACCAATACCGGTGTGTCGCCTTGAATGAGTTCGTTGAATGATTTACTTTTCATGTTTCTTGCGTGTTTCGATCGAACTTCCCAACAATCCTCCCATGAGTCCAAAAAGTCCCATTGTTTTGTATGGGTTTGCAGTGATCGGACAAGCACCTTCCGTACAACCATATTCCAGGTAGTACCAATAGCCAATTCCAATACCTACTGCTGCACCAAGAACAGTGAACAGTTGTGATTTGAACCACATGATCGCTTGTTGTTTAGTTGGCATGTTGCTTTAATATTGTTCCACAAAGTTCGTTAATATTTCATCTGAGGTGCGTGACTTATGTTACGAACTGCATTGTACGTAGAAGTAGGAGATGGAAACATCGTTTTTGGGTTCAAAGCTTCCGCTGGATATACCAACAGAAGCTTTTTTATGCTATTTCGCTAATAATACCTCTACTGCTTTTTTGAGCTGCGCATCTTCTCCCAGTAACATGGTCTTGTAATCATTTTCCACTTTCACATCTGGCTCGCATTGGTTGTTCTCGTAATATTGTCCGTCCATAGACATGACTCCAACCTGCGGAATCCCGAATACCAAGGTGTTGTCCATCAACGTTTCCCACCAAACGGCTGTTCCTGTGCCCGGAACTGGCATTCCGATCAGTTTTCCAATGCCTAATGTGCGGTAAACAACAGGGAACATGTGTGCATCCGAGTAATTGCCTTCTCCCATTAATACTGCCGATGGTTTCACCCATTTAGAGCCAGGCTCGATTCCGATCTTCTGTTCGCGAGGTACAAATTGAATGTACGTTTTTCCGGATAAGAATGTCGCTAAGTCATCGTGTAGCCAACCACCACCATTGAATCGTGTGTCGACGATCAGCGCTTGTTTGTTCACGTATTTTCCTAACACTTGGTCGTAGAACTCGCGGAAACTTTCGTCGTCCATGCCTTTCACGTGCATATAACCCAATTGTCCGTTCGAATATTTCTCCGTTAAGGTTTGCATGCGTTTGATCCATCTTGCATACAACAGTTCGCCCATTTGCCCTGGAGCAACCGGCTTGATCGTTTCTTCCCAGCGTTGGTTGCTTTGCGGATCGAACAACGAGAGCAAGGTGTTCTTGCCTGCTTTGCGATTCAATAGTTGGTAATAGTTGGTGTTTGCAGTGATCGCAGTGCCGTCTATCTTTTCGATGATCACTCCGGCTTTTACTTTTGATCCGGAACGCACCAAGGGACCTTTTTCTATCACTTCCTTGATCTTCAATCCGTCTCCGGTGTAAGATTCGTCAAAGTAAGCACCTAATTGTGCCGTTTCATCAGCGTTCTTAAAGCGCGGTCGGTAAAAACAACCGGTATGAGAAGCATTCAATTCGCCTAATAATTCCGACATCATCTCAGCGAAGTCCCGGTTGTTGTTGATGTGTGGTAAGAAACGCGCATACGCTTTTTTGTAGCTATCCCAATCCACGTTGTGCATATCGGTCTTGTAGAATTTCGCTTTTGCCTGACGCCACATGTGCTCAAACAAGTACGCGCGCTCTGAATACCCATCGATACGCAGTTCAGCTGAGAAGGAAATGTCTTTGCGCTCGCCGCTTTCGGTATTGATCTTAGCCATACGTCCATCGATCACACAAAAGATGTTCTTGCCTTCCTTGTCCATCGTTGCAGACCAAACACCTCCGGCATTCAAGCGTGCAAGTACTTTGGTTTCGTCTTCTTTGAATTTACGCACATACAATTGCATGCCTTCGTCGAATTGCGCGAAATAGAATAACTGTTCGCCTTTGCTATCCATGAACGCATCTCCAATAAATCCAGAATGTGGGGTCAAACGCGCGCGTCGTTCATACAATCCTTCTTTGTCCACTTGCAAAGGCTTTGGACTTTCGGATTTTTCGGTTTCTTTTCCTTTGTTCTTAACCGTCTTGGTATTCGTGGAGGCCGTTTCTTGTTCCTTCTCTTTTTCCTTGTCCAATTCTTCTTTATAGAGATCGTATTCTACTTTCTTCATCTTGAAGATGTCGTAAGCTTTCTGGTTCAAGAACAAGCCATACACGTCGGATTGAGCCCCGTGACTAGCCACGTTCTTCATTCCGTTTCGGTTCGAGTACCAGAGCATCATCTTGCCATCCATTTGGAATTTAGCACCACCATTCGAGAAACCATTTTGTGTCAGGGGCAACAACGGTTCTTTACCACTTACATCGAGCATGCCGATCTGTTCGCGCCAATTGCCTTCTTGCAAGAAATTGACGAGTAAATAGCGACTATCAGCAGACCAGTTGAAGCTTTGATCTCCATCTGAATACGAGTAATTGCGATTTGCCGGAAGTACTTCCCGTATCTTTTTACTGGCGATGTTGTAAATACTGATACCTGTTCTGTTTTCCAGGAATGCAATTTCTTTCCCATCCGGTGAAAACTGCGGTTGAAAGGCTTCTTTGTCGGTTGAAACCAAGGTTTCTTCTTTCAATAGTGTTGCCGCATAAAAGTAAGGTTCCTCTTTGCGCACGAGCGTTGTTTGGTAGATTCCCCAGCGTTGATTGCGTTCGGAAGCATATAAAATGGCTTTGCCATCTGGTGAAAAACTGACGTTTCGTTCTTCCACCGCTGTGTTGGTGATGCGTTTTGTGGCTCCGCCTTCTACGGATGCTACGAACACTTCTCCGCGGATAATAAATGCCACTTCTTTTCCGTTTGGAGAAAGCGCCATTTCGCCCACGTCACTGGTGAACACTTCCGTTTTTGCTTCTGCAGCGCGATCGTCTGTCGCAATCGTGATCTTCACTTTTTCAGGTTGTGCGCCTGTCTGTTGCGTGTAGATCTCTCCGTTGTATGCATAGCACAACGTGTTGTTCTGAGCGATACTCAAAAAGCGCACAGGATGGTTCGTAAAGGTTGAAATCCGTTTTGGTGTTGCTCCTGCCTTCAATTCCATCGACCACACGTTAAAACTACCGCTGCGTTCACTGAGGTAATACAAGGAATTTTCATCTCCGCTCCATTTTGGTGAACGATCTTCGCCATTGAAATCGGATAATTTGGTGAAGGCATCTCCATTTTTTTCGTAGAGCCAAATGTCGCGAGTTACAGAAGAAGTGTGGTGTTTGCGCAGGGGATCTTCATAGCCTTTGCGGTCGTGGAACAAGAGTTTGGTGCCAGCTTTATTCCAAACGGCATCTTCTGCGGCGATTGTCAAAGCTTGTTTTTCGCGACCACCATCGATTGAAACGCTGTACAATTCGCCCAGTCCGCCATTCGGAAATTGACTGTACTCCGCTTGGTCCATGCGTGATGCTGTGAAATAAACCGTTTTTCCGTCTCCGGAGAATGATTGCGGCATATCGTTACTGGAATGATACGTCAAACGTTTTGCATTTCCACCTTCCACCGGGATGAGGTAAACATCGTAATTTCCATTTCGATCTGAGGCAAAGGCAATGTATTTACCATCCGGAGAAAATACCGGCATAGCATCGTAATGCTCACTGACGGTCAACGCACTCGCTGTTCCTCCACTTGCAGGAACTTTGTACAAGTCGCCTTTGTAGGAGAATATAATGGTCTTTCCGTCTGGTGAAATAACCGGGTAGCGCAACCACAAAGGATCGTTGCTTTGATCTGATTCAGGAAGTGGCCATTGCAAACTAAGCAGCATGGCTGCAATCATGGTCCAGGAAAAAAGTTGTTTCATAGCTCGAATTTGAATCCTAAAAATAACAAATTCATACGGTCTAGAGTATTGATTTATCCGTTTATTCGATCCTTTGTTTCTCGTTTGTTCATGATACAGTAAAATCATTCACACTGAATTTTTGCCTTCTGATAAATCGATTCAGTAATTTATCAACAAAAGGTCCCAAGTCTATTATTCACCAAAACTTTGTCATTAATTTCGCGCAAAATTAAAGGAGGCAGAAAATGAGCAATTCCACACTTACAGCAACACAAGTTTCAAAACTTGCTGAAAACATCATTGGTTCCGAGATCATTAAATTGGCCGGAGAGGTGAATGAAAAGATCAAGCAAGGGGAGAAGGTGTACAACCTGACAATCGGTGATTTCAATCCAAAAGTTTTCCCGATTCCAACGGAATTGAAACAGGGAATTCAAGCGGC
>JBMLQF010000047.1:8290-16146 GCA_049241705.1 Fluviicola sp.
CCAACAGGAACCGTATTCAAGAAATCGGATCTGGAGGCGATTTGCAGCTTGGTATTAGAAGAAAATAAGCGCCGCGAAGCGGAAGGCATCAAACCGCTTTATGTCATGTATGACCAAATCTACTGGCCTTTGACTTACGGAACGATCGAACACTTCAATCCTGTGACTTTGAATCCGGAAATGCGCCCATACACCTTGTTCGTGGATGGAATTTCTAAGTCTTTAGCGGCAACAGGAGTTCGTGTTGGTTGGACGATGGGTCCGGCGTATTTGATGAATAAGATCAAATCCATTTTAACGCACGTTGGAGCCTGGGCACCGAAGGCGGAACAAATGGCCGCAGCGGAATATTTGAACAACTTGCCGCAATACGATGCGTTCCTGGAATCTATGAAAGGGGAGATCATCCAACGTTTGGAGGGTTTCTACCAAGGATTCCAAGCCTTGCACGCAGAAGGACATCAAGTAGACGCCATTGCTCCGGAAGCTGCGATCTATTTGACCGTTCAGTTCTCGCTGCATGGAAAACGCACAGCTGATGGACAGGTTTTAGCAACTACCAAAGACATCACTAAATATTTGTTGGACGAAGCCAAAGTTGCGATCGTTCCATTCTACGCTTTCGGATCGACTGAAGATTCCAGCTGGTACCGCTTGAGCGTGGGAACCTGCAAGCAGGAAGACGTGGATGGAGTGATCAGTAACTTGCGCGCTGCTTTGCAGAAGTTGATTTAATGAATACGAATTACAGAAGTAAGGCGGACCGGGTGTTCGCCTTTTTTTGTTTCATACAGAAGAGCTTTATCCCGTGTACGGAAAATCGCAACTGTCTTTTTTCGAGGTGCATTTTTCAGTTTGATGTCGTGCTGATTCGACCGCAACTTTGTCATGAATCTTAAATGGATTGACGATGAAAAAGTTATTACTACTCGTGTTATTAATTGGAACTGGTGTTAAAGCACAAGATACCTTGTCTAAAAACGCGCCTTCCATGGTTTTGGGAGGAATTGAAGTACGCGGTTTGCAATCGAATGAAGATGTGTTACGTTCGGTGATCTATAACAGTTTGGTGAATTCTAAGAAATATGTTGTGAACGACCGTTATGACGTTGCGGAAAAGATCGGACCGGATAAACTGAAAGGATGTTTGGGGAAAGAATGTTTAGCTCGCGTTGGGAAAGAACTGAATGCCGATTACGCTATGAGTGCCAGCTACGAAGGATTAGGAGATCGCATTTTGATCAGTATGAAGATCGTAGATGTGCGCTCCGGTGCGATCGTTCAGAATGAAATGGAGCAATTCGAAAACCAGCCACGTGAGATCAACCGCATGACTGATGTGATGATCTACCGCATGTTGAAGATCTCTACCGAAAATCAAGCGTCTCGTGCACTGGTTTACAAAGAAGGACCAACTGCCAGCACCGGATTAGGAAAGATGAATAACAACGGTCCGCGCATAGGTGTTGGTTTAACAACCGGAGAGAATGCAGAATACTTTACCCGTTCTGAATTGGATGGCGGTCGCGGTACCATGCCGGTGTTGTTCAATTTGGGATACCAGTTGGAGAAACAATATGCCGGAACTGAAAACTTCAGCGGCTTGTTTGAGTTTATCGGAAATTTGGCGGGAATGGAACAGGGAACCGTGATCCCATCATTGGCTGTGTTACATGGAATTCGCTTTGGAAAAGGAGCATGGGAAATTGCCTTAGGACCATCGTTCTCCACAAAACAATTGTTGGCAGGAACTACACAATATGATGGAACTTTCAGAACTTACAAAGATTTGAGTAGAATGGGGGTTTCAAATCCGGAACAATACAGTTACATCAATCGTCCGGATACTCGTGGGGCCTATTATTTTTCTACAAATTTTGTGGTCGGTGTTGGAAAAACTTTCCGCCCAGGAGCATTGAATGTACCGGTGAACTTATATGCATCGATGAACAAATACGGAACTACTTTCGGATTGTCAGTTGGGATCAACGTGATGCGTTCCCGATCGTACACCACAACAAATCGCTAACCACCAATCGCGGATATGTCCATAAGAACCTCTTCTCAGGAAGAGGTTTTTTTATGCGAACAACCCTTCTCTGGAACCGGATCGTAACCGTGCCCACCCCAGGGATGACAACGACTGATGCGTTTCAAGCCTAGCCAAAATCCCACGATCGGACCACGTTTTTTGAGGGCTTGTATCATGTATTCGGAACAAGTAGGGTCGTAGCGACACGCATCCGGAAACAGCGGACTGAGGATCCATTGGTACAAGCGCACCGGTATCATCAAAATGGCACTGAAGAAACGACCAATCCAAAACATGGAACAAAAATACGATTAATCAACAGCTTCTTGTGTGACTTTTCAGCCTCTTCGCGTTTAAGCTGCTAGAAAAAATCGTATCTTGACATCAATTATTTCCAAAAAGACACCATGAAAATCCGGGTTTGTATACTATTTGGTGCATTGATTAGTATTGGAGCATCTGCTCAAGTTGGTCATTGGGAACGCGAAATGGTTGCGGTTCTCGAAGCTGAAAAGGAACACGTGATTTTGGGTCCAAGTGCCATACAGGCCGCGAATTGGGACGATTTACAACACCCACGATTCTGGCAACAGGTCATGGTACTCTCTCCGGATTCCGTATTGATCAATGTGGCATCTAACCGACAAATTGTGGGTAAGATGGCTTCCAGAGATTGGAACCGCAGAACGGATGCTCAAAAAGGAATATTCAAGGACAGTGTGCGCAATGCTTTGGGATTGACCACCACTGAGCGAATCAATGTGACAACTGGAAAAAGTGATTTTTACCGCTTCGACTTGGTTTTCGAAAGTTTACCGAAAGGTGTTGCGGCGTTTGCGCAATTGGGTGTTGATCCGTGGTATGCGCAATCCATTTTGTTGATCGAAAGCCCTGGGCAAATTAAAAAGTCATCTGTCGGAGCTTATGGACCATTTCAGCTGATGCCGAGTGTAGCGCGTGCGATGGGATTGAAAGTAAATAAATACGTGGACGAGCGTACCGACTTCTATAAATCAGCCGGGGCTGCCGCGAAATTGATCAGTAAAACCTGTATTCCATCTGCGCGTTCGATCGCTCAGAAAGTGGGATTGACGGTGGATGAATCAGCAATTTGGTTTCGTTTGTTGGTCATGCACGTATACCATGCCGGAGCAGGAAACGTATCTGCTGTGGTACAAGCGATCGGTAAAGTGCCAACAGGCGAACAATTGATCCAACGCATGTGGAATACGACGGCTGCATCGTTTGGAAACAGTTCACAGAATTATTCCCAATTAGCATTAGCGGCCCACCTGGAATTGGCAGACCGCTTAGCTCGTCAAGGTAAATGCATGTACGCCTGTACAGACGAAAGCAATTAGAATTCTAAGATCAATCCGATCGTTGGTGTTACAGTCGCCGATGTGTTCTCCAGGATCACTGGAATTCCGTTCGATCCATCAATTTTCAATGGTTGTCCATCTGTAGTGGCAAATCCGGTATTGTCGTCATTGCGTTTGAACGTGTAATACGGTGTTCCCTGTTGTTTGGAACCGGTTACGTTTTGAATGTCAACGAAGAAGATCATACTTGTTTTGCGGAAGTTCCAGGTTTTATCCACACGTAGATCCAATTGGTAGAAGCTTTGCAGACGCTCCTCGTTCACGCGGGTGTAATCTAGGGTTCCGGAATAGGTTATTGGGAAGAACAATTGCGATGCGGTCAAGTCAAACGGTGTGTAAGGCGATCCTCCTGCATACCGGAACTTCAATCCCAATTGCCAGTTTCGCCCAAATTTGTATCCCATCGTTCCACTCAATAAGTGTTGACTATCCCAGGCAGAAGGAAGTAATTTATCATCAGTCCCGGAGAATAAACTGCGCACATAGGTGTAGCTTACGAAGTAAAAGATCTTCTTGGTCAATTTCTGTTGTGCAAACACTTCAAATCCATAGGTCTCACCGATACCTGTGCTCAACACTTCTTCATTTCCAACTGCTCCAAATTCTTGTCCCTGATTTGCTAAGGAAATGCCTGTGTTAACGGATATTGGGTAATCGCTGTAGCGTTTGTAGAATCCTTCTAGCGTAAAACGCAATGATTCATTCGGTAAGAATTGCGTTCCGACAACGAAATGCTCGGATCGGATGTATTTCGTGTCTTTGTTCACAAATTCTCCGGCATTGTTCTGGAAGCCAAGTACGGTGTATGTCGGCAATTTGTAATAGATCCCATAACTTCCGCTCACTTCCCATTTTGATGTAAGGGTGTAAGCAGCAGAAACACGTGGAGATAATGTTGCTAAAGGATTTGTTCCATTTGTCGTCCAGGAATTCATGTCGCTGCGAACACCTGCCGAGATCAATAAACGATTCTCTAAGAACTTGCGAGAAACTTGACCAAAAGCTCCCCAACGGAAGAAATCGATCGCCGTTTTAAAGCGAACCTCTGTTCTTGGGATGACAATGTTTCCGGCTGTATCTTGAATTTCCTCAGAGATCAGGTTGTACAGGTCGGTGTTGTATTTCACATATTGTCCCGAAACGCCGTAAGAATATTTCCAGCCTTTGATGTATTTATTGACATCGATGCGCAATTTATTTTCGATTTCTTGAGAATTCAATCCGAAGTTGCGGAACGCCTCGTTGAAGTATTGAGCGTCCTTGAAGCGATCCAATTGGTTGTCGAACATATTTCTGCTCAATGCAACAGTAACATAACCTTTATCAACCAGACGCTTGTAGGAAACTCCCGTGGTGTAGGTCCATTGTTCAATGAAGGGCAAAGAACGGCGGAAGAATTCATTTTCTGGAGACGATTCACGGGTTTCGCCGAAATTGAATTTGTCGATTGCTCCAATTCCAATAAAAGAAAGAGTCGTCTTTTCGTCTAGTTTATGGGTCACTTTTAGTTGATAATCCTGATATCTAGGACGAATGGGAAGATCGATCAACTGGAATAAAAAATCTAAGTAGGAGATTCGTCCTGCAGCGAGGAAATCAGTTTTCTTTCCAAGCGGTCCTTCGATTGTGAAGGCTGACTCTGTAAAGCTGGCACGGACATTTCCGCTAAACTTTTGTTTATTTCCTTGGCGTTGTTTGATTACAAAGGTTGATGCCAGGGCATTGTCGTAGCGTGCGTCAAATGCAGATGAGGTCAATTTTACTTCTTCGATGAAGGACACATTCACGATTCCCTGTGCGCCTCCGGATGATCCTTGTGTTTGAAAGTGGTTCAATACGGGGATTTCGATCCCGTCCAGATAATAAACGTTTTCGTTGGGGGCACCACCGCGAATAATGATGTCGTTACGTGCAGCACCGCCTTGTGATCCTCCAACTCCTGGAAGGGTTTGCACCACTTTAGAAACGTCATAATTCCCACCGGGATTGCTTTTGATCTCTTCACTGGTCAGCCGTTGCACGGAAAGTGGTGTAATCATGTCCGTTGCATCCGCACGTTTGGCATTCGAAGCTGTGATCTCCACTTCTTGGATGTTCGTTTCTTCCTCAGAAAGTTCGAAATTGACGATCTGTGCATTTCCGGAGGTTACTACGATATTGTATTTTGTTTGCGATACGAAAGTGACTGCACTTGCTTGGATGTTGTAGGTTCCGGTTGCCACTTCTAAGGTGAAGTTTCCTTCCTCGTCGGTAACGACTTTCACGGAACTTCCGATCACATCGACCACTGCTCCGATGATGGGTTCTTGCGTGTTTTTATCCTTGACGGAACCTTGGACATTACCGGTGGTTTGTGCGATCAAAGCACTATGAAAAAGGAAAGCGGTGATTAGAATAAGACAATGTTTCATAGTTCATGGATGAATTTAATGCTCAGTGAATTGACGCAATGACGCGTGTTCTTTTTTGTGAATCGTTCCCCCTCGAATACGTGTCCTAGATGGCCGTCGCAGTTTGCGCAAACGATCTCGATTCGTCGTCCATCTGCATCTGGTATCCGTTTCACATTGGCATCAATCTGATCATCAAACGATGGCCATCCGCAACCAGAATCGAATTTATCCGACGACCGGTAAAGAGGCGCTTCACAGCGTTTGCATATGAAGGTTCCAGCGATGTACGATCCATCATCGTTCTTGGGAAGTTTGTTGTATTCTCCTGTAAATGGATATTCCGTTCCCTTATGAACAATGATGCGTGTTTCTTCGGTCGTGAGTTGATTCCAATTTTCTTTTGACTTCATAAATTCGAAAATAAAAAAAGACGTTCTTTTGAGAACGCCTTCTTTAAACAATTTGGTCAAGAATAAGTTTAGAATACGATCTGATCGATCTTATCCTGCATGATTCCTACATAATAGTCTCCTACAGATTTCAAAATGTTTTTCGAGCTATCTTTTGCAGCCAAAGTGATAGTAGCACCATCACGATCTGCAGTTGCAGTAAAGTATTTCATGATCTCCAAAACTTTCATTTCTTCATCCAATTCCAAACTTTTCATGTCCATTTGTTCGAATGCGATGAACATACTAAAAGTAGACTCACCAAATCCTTTTGCATAAGCAGGGAATTCCAAATTACCACCTGACTTAGCTCCTGAAGCACTGAAAATATAGATTCCATCTTTGCGAGCTGCAATGGCAGTGTTATCCATAACATAAGCATCACCTTGCATAGGTGCTCCGGCAAGATTTTCCGTGATCATTTGCTTGATGCTATCACCTTTTTTACCCAATCCTAAGAAAGCGTTGAATTCGAAAATCATGCCCAAGTCGGTTTTTGGATTGCCCGTTGCCACCATTCCCATTTGACCAGAGAAGATGCTTGAATAGGCATTTCCACCTAAAGCCATCAACATAAATCCTGCTTCATCCGGCAATTGCTCAGTGATCTTACGGTTAGCATCCGGCGCGAAATCAGTAACGAATTTTTCAAATTTTTGCATGTCTATATTTGCAGCGATTCCCATCCATGGTTTACCATTCCCCAATTTGTTGACAAGAGCTGTTCCATTATTATCCTGGAAGAACAAACGGTCTTTCATCTCTTCGGAGAACATGTTCTTGATGGAGACAACGGCCTTGCCATTTTCGAAAGCCACGGTGTTAGCAATGAAACCATCTGCAACCAAGCCTTTCAATTCGTCCTGTTTTGCTTGCGGAAGCTTGTTCAAGGAAGTATTAGCAGTACCATATAAGCGCTCAATGGACAATCCGGTAACGACATCGCCTGGCATATCCAAGATCTCCGCCGCTTTACCTTCACTCAGATCTCCACTAGCATCTTCGAAAGCTTTTTCAATGATCGCTTTTCCATCGTACGGAGCTTTTTTACTGATCAGGATGAAAAGTTGATCTTTAACTGCGAACGTCACGTCATTTTCTTGGAACCAACTCATCTTTCCGCTCGTTTCCATGGCGTAACCCATTTCGCTAATCACAGATAATAAACTGTCTTTATTCGTAACGTCCATCAACGCGTAGATCGTTGATGGAGTGCCGTCGCTTTCGAAGGGAGCTTCTGCGGCATAATAAACCGGAGCATCGATCTGGAAACCTTTTTTCCAAGTTTGCAATTGTGCTCCTAGAATGACATTCAATTTAGGAATGTGTTTGTAGTCAGCTTTATTCAAGATATCCATCACCGACGCTTTTCCAAAAGCCACGATATTGGTGTTTTGTTGGATCAATGCGGAAGTTGAATCGTGCGCATTGTGTTTTTCATTACCAGAACATGCTGTTGTCAGTAGTACAAGACTGGCGAAAAGGCCTGCGAAGGCGGTTTTAGGGAAACGTTTCATAGGATAAAAATTGTTTCAACTTGTTGTGTCAAATGTAGACTTTCTTTTTAATTTCGGTCAAGCTGTTGACAAATTTTGTTCCA
>JBMLQF010000048.1:0-16481 GCA_049241705.1 Fluviicola sp.
TATCAGAACGATGCCACTTTTATAAAGCCTATCAGGAAACTGAGAGGCTTTTTTTTGTGCTGTAGTTTGGAAATCCGGGAGTGTTTTGTGTAAGTAAGCGCGAAGAAGGATTCAGCAATCGTGAGTTGTACCTAAAAATATTTAAGCCCTAATA
Organism: Fluviicola sp.; assembly: GCA_049241705.1. Taxonomy (GTDB): domain Bacteria; phylum Bacteroidota; class Bacteroidia; order Flavobacteriales_D; family Crocinitomicaceae; genus Fluviicola. The sequence goes on from JBMLQF010000048.1 coordinate 155, forward strand.
TACCGGAGTAGTTCGGAACTCAGATTAATGGTTTCTTTAGAAGCTCATTATTCACTACCAGTAGAATCATCCAAGTGTTTTTCACCTAGCAACCAGATTGGTCTGCGATGCTCCGTTGATATAGGTTCATCTGACATGTATTCACGGATATACTCAACAGCATCGTCAATACGATCCGTTAATAAGATCAAATTTAGATCCGATGGACTGATTGTTCCTATTTCAACCATATGTTCTATATGGGCAATCAGATGTTTATGAAATTCAACACCAATTATGATCAATGGAAAAGGTTCTGTCTTTTTTGTTTGGATCAATGTAATCGTTTCGAAGAACTCATCAAGTGTACCAAAACCACCGGGAAATACGATAAATGCTTTTGAATACTTGCGCAGCAATTCCTTACGTACGAAAAAGTACTCAATGTTTACATATTTATCCAAATAAGGATTGGCGTTTTGTTCATGAGGCAATACAATATTGCATCCCAATGATCTTCCATCCACATCTTTCGCACCTCTATTAGCGGCCTCCATAATTCCAGGCCCTCCGCCAGTCATGATGGTAAAACCTAACTTTGCTAATTCGGCACTAATTTCTCGTGCTTGTTTGTAGTAAATATGATCTTCTGGAAATCTCGCTGAGCCAAAAACTGTTATACATGGTCCGGCAAAGTGCAAGACTCGAAAACCACGAATGAACTGTATTACGACGCCTATGGTGTATTTTAACTCTTTCCATCTGGCGCGTGGACCACTTAAAAAGCTCTTTTCCTCTGCAGAGAACTTGTTTTTCATCTTACTAAAATAGATACTTTTTAGTCACACCGTATTTTGTTTTTTATCTTTGATGGCTTATGAAAATATCAAAAGTCTTAATCTTTCTATTGGTCATTTCTGCAGCTTGTACCCAAAAACCCAAACAACAGGCGATTAAAACGCTGCCACCGAAAAAAGTGAGTTTTGAAGTTGAGTTTAATGCTGTTCCAGACTCATTCTATCATGCAGTTAAGGATTCCGTAAAACATTATTTCCAAAATGTTCTTGAATTGAACGATTTGAACGGTGCTTTTCTTTTTGCTAAGAACGGAAAGATCATTTGGGAAAATTACCAAGGAATGGCAGATGTTGAGAATGAAAAGCAATTTTCAGCGGATATCCCCGTGCATGTTGCTTCCATTTCCAAAGTTGCTACAGCCGTTGCCGTTTTGCGTTTAGTGGATCAAGAAAAGATTGATTTGGATAAGGATATTCGATCCTATTTACCGCTAATTCCTTATGAAGGTGTGACAGTCCGAATGTTACTCAATCACCGATCAGGAATTCCTTATTACGGTTATTTTCCTCAAGAGATCTGGCCTTACTCCAAATACATGACGAATCAAGATGTGATTCGCTTGTTGAATAATTATAAATTACCACTTTACTTTCCTCCGGGGACTCAATTTTCTTATTGTAATACGAATTATGCATTGCTTGCGCTGATCGTAGAAAAGGTCACAAAGAAATCATTTCCGATAGCCATGTATAAATTGGTTTTCGAGCCTCTGAAAATGGATCATACATTTATTTACCAAGTTTGGAGAGAAGCCTTGCCTCATGCGCAATCTTATAATGAACGAGGAAGATTGGAGCCCTTTGAGCATTTGGATAAGATCTATGGAGATAAGAACATGTTCACTACAGCCAGAGATCTATTGAAGTTGGATATGGCCCTGTATTCTGACAATTTCTTGAGTAAAAAGATGCAAAAGGAAATGCTCAAAGGATACAGCTACGAACATCCCGGGAAGAGCAACTACGGTCTTGGAATGCGTTTGCGAGAGGAATCTGGTAAAAAGACGTTTTTCTTCCATACAGGTTGGTGGCATGGTAATACTGGTGTGTTCGCACATATGCGTTCGGATACGATCTGTATGATTGTCATTTCCAATCATTACACAAAGAAAGTCTTTGGTATTAACAGAATGAGTCTACTGTTTGGAAATTATCCTTTTGAGCCGCTGATCGATACGAAAGAGAATTTTGTGCAACCTGAAGTAGCTAAGGATAAATTGAAAAAACATTTAACAAATTAAATTCCAGCCAATTGACGCTCCTAGGATTAATGAATAAAAACCTTATGAAAATCTTCCTCCTCTTTATCACGTTTATTATCACTGTTACTGTAAAAGCTCAAACTTACATGCCTATTCCTGATTCTGCTGTCGTTTGGCAAAATGGGTTTTACCAACAAGTACCAATGGGTCCTACTTGGCAATATGTCTTGTACGATGTTGTAAATTACTGTGCAGACGGCCAGGATACATTGATCGGTGTGGAAACCTATACGCAAGTTCATCAATGCCCGGAGGACTTGTATCAGGGTGCATTTAGAAATTCGAATGGAAAGGTGTTCTTCGTTCCAAAAGACTCTTTGAGTGAATACCTCTTGTTTGATTTTACCGTAGAAGTAGGAGATACGGTTCCTGAACTGTTTTGTAAAATGGGAGGCTACATGGATTTTGTGTATCAGGATTTCGTTATTTATGAAGTAGATTCAATACTTGTGGCGGGAACTTATCGCAAACGCATTAATCAAATGTGGATAGAAGGAATCGGAAACAAACAAGGATTTTTGTGGGAGCCATGGATCAATATTTCCCAATATTGGGTGGATCAAATGTGCGTGAGTATCAATAGCCAACAGGTATATCCTGTGGAAGGCCCAAATCCATGCGATCTAACGGCAGTGGTGGATGAGCAAAATATTATCGCGTGGGAGTTGTATCCGAATCCAAGCCAAGATTTCGTGTCGATCCGTGCCGATTTCACTCCGGATAACATCGAGATCTTTGATCTTGCAGGCAGGAAATATCCCTTGAATTACGGTATAAATAATGGTGAAATAGTTTTGGATCTAGAGGACTTTCGAAAAGGATCTTATGTAATTAGTATTCATCACTCGGGACAAACCGCGGCGCGAATAATTCAAATAATTGATTGATGACTGATCAATGTCCTTGCGGAAGCAATTCTCTTTATACTTCTTGTTGTGAGCCGCTCCATCTCAAAAAGAGTTTTGCAGATACGCCTCTTATATTGATGCGTTCTAGGTATTGTGCTTACGTCCTCGGTAAAGTTGATTACATTCTAAACACAACTGATTCCAGCACCCGGTCATACTATTCTCGAAAGTCAATAGAAAGTTGGTCGAAACAGTCTACTTGGATTGGTTTGGAAATTGTTTCTGCATCCGGAGATCGCGTCAAGTTTATTGCATCCTACAAAGATCAGAATGGAATGATTCATCAACATCGTGAAGATTCGTTGTTCAGGAAGCGTGGGGACATGTGGTATTTTGTCGACGGAAGCGAATTTTAATCTGCGAACAACTCATTCAAAACGCGACCTTCAGAAGTCGGCATGTCAAAACCGATCATATGTGAGATCGTTTTACTGATATCGATTAGTTCACCACCTTCGCGGATAACGACATTCTTTTTAAAGTCAGGTCCCATTGCGAGTAGCGAGATGTGACGGCAGCCTTCACAGCGATCACCATGGTTCACAAAACCATCTTTATGTCCGTTCAAATGGCGGCCATGATCATTGGTGATAAACAAGGTAGTTTTATTGCGTAATTTCGGAGAACTTTGGATCTTGTTCCAAATATTGTAAACGAATTGATCGCATTTCTGAATTGATGAAAGGTAAGCTTCCCATTCGTTGGCGTGACCATAAGAATCAACTGAAAGGAAATTCACCAACATGATTCGAGGCATGTGCGAATCCATTAATTGATTCACCTTATCGAAAGTCTGTTCATCATTGATGTAGTTCGAACTATTTCCTTTTTCGCCGCAATAGGTCATGGGCATATAAGTGTTCCACCAGCGTTTGTTCTTCGTATTGGCTAAAATCTCCAACTTACCTTTGCTGGAAACGATGTATGCATCAGATTTGTCAGCATTATAGGTTTTTAAATAATAATTGAAGATTGAAGGTCGTTTAGGAAGTTCCTTACCGCCGTTCGAGATGTGTTGATAATGACCCGTTGTTATGGCCGTATGACCAGCATTCGTATATGTAGGACCGTTATTTCTAAAATTGTAAAACAAAACCCCTTCCTTCGTTAATTCACGCCCCATTTTTGGGATGTAGGTATAACTTGAGTCGCCAAAAGTTTCAGTAAAACGTGGCCCGTCAATGATCACGATCATATAATATTCCGATTGGAATTTTTTTGTTGTTTCCTCTTCAGTTGTCTTTCGAAAACCAAGTAGCAAATATGTAATACTGAAAATAGCTAATAATGATATGCGCATTCGTAGGAATTTTGGCAGTACGAAGTTACCAAAATTCAGGAGATCACCGAAATAAGAAATGAGCGACTTACTTTTCCCAAGATCGGACTGAGTTTGCGTTCAATGAACTGTTATTTGCTTATTTTTGACTAAACCTTCTAATTGCATGAATACAACAGTGGTCATTGTCGACGATGACCTGGATGCGCGTCGCGTTATCCGCAAATACATTGAAAGACATTTTCCAGATTTTAGGATCCTCGGAGAGGCTGGGTCAGTAATTGATGCCGTAGAGTTGATCGAAGAAACAAAACCGAATATCCTGTTCTTGGATATACAACTGCAGGATGGTACTGGTTTCGATGTCCTGGATAGTTTGGGAACATTGGCACAAGAAATCGGAATAAGGAATTATCCGTGCATGGTTTCTTTCTTTCCGTATTTTTCCATCAAACTGGATTCGAAATCAAGAAATGCCTGCCAACGGGAATCTACATCCACACCTTTACCGTATTTGCGCGCATAGCCAATAAAAGTGGTGTAATGTCGGGCCTCACTTTCCATCAAACTTCTGTAGAAGGAACGCAGATCTTCATCATTGATCTCTTCAGATAAGATCTTGAATCGTTCACAGCTTCGTGCTTCGATCATGGCAGCAAACAACAATTGATTCACCAGATGACTTTCCTTTCTGCCACCTTGAAAAGTAGATTTTAGAAAACCCATTAGGTCGTGAACATAGGGGTCACGGCGTTCAAATCCTAGTTTTAATCCCCGTTCCAAGATCTTCTCGTGAACCATGTCAAAATGTTCCATCTCTTCCTGACAGATGGCGGTGAGTTCCTTTACCATGTCTGGATACATCGGATATTGTACGATCAATGATATAGCATTACTGGCTGCTTTTTGCTCGCAATACGCATGATCCGTTAAGATCTCCTCGATGTTTTTCTCGACAATATTTACCCAACGCGGATCAGTAGGAAGTTTTAAGCCTAACATGGACGTGAAAATTTATTGACAAAGTTCGTTATTTCTTGGCTTCATTAGGTAGTTTTGTTGAAAATTGTCCACATGAAAAATTGGTTGATCGCTATTCCGCTTTTGCTTACTGTATTTACTGTCAATGCTCAAAAAGAGACACCTAAATTGGTTGTTGGGATTGTTGTGGATCAGATGTGTTACGATTACTTGTACCGCTTTTATCCGCAATTTGGTAAAGATGGTTTCAAGCGATTGATGGATAAAGGGGCGCATTTCCGCAATGTGAACTACAATTACGTGCCGACATATACTGGCCCTGGTCACGCATCAGTTTATACAGGAACGATGCCAGCAAATCACGGTATTATAGCAAATGATTGGTATCATCGACCATACGGCAAAGAAGTGAACTGTGTGGACGACACTACCGTAAAAGGAGTTGGAACAACCAGTGTTGATGGAATGTGTTCTCCTCATTTTTTGAGAGCAAATACGATCACCGATCAATTGAAATTGACTTACCCTGGAGCAAAAGTAGTTGGCGTTTCGATCAAGGACAGAAGTGCGATCCTTCCAGCTGGACATATGCCGGATGGCGCATACTGGTATGATTATTCTTCCGGTAAATTCATAACAAGTACTTGGTATAAAAATGAATTACCGCAGTGGGTGAATCAATTCTATACTTCCAATCCTTTTGACCGATATGCAGGACAGGTCTGGAATCTTTTAAAGGACTCATCAGCATATGCCTATGCCAAGCAAGATAATTCTCCCTATGAAGTATTGGTTGGTGGAAAATCTGCTCCAACTTTCCCGTATGATTTCACAAAACTTCAACCGGCACAGCAATACAACACATTTACGGTCCTTCCTTTTGCGAATACTTATTTGACTGATTTTGCATTGGCAGCAATGGAAGGAGAGGGACTCGGTAAAGATTGGGTCACAGATTTCCTGACGATAAGTTATTCCACGCCGGATATAGCTGGTCATGCATTTGGGCCTTATTCATTGGAAATCGAAGATATGTACTTCCGATTGGATCGGGATTTAGAAAACTTGTTCAAACAATTGGATGCGAAGGTAGGGAAAGGTCAGTATGTGGTTTTCCTTACTGCAGATCATGCGGTTGTTCCTGTTCCTCAGTTTTTGACAGATCATCAATTGCCAGGAGGATACTTGTTCTTGGATGGTCGTGAACAAGAACTACGTGCTCAGTCAATAGCTGAATTTCAGGTAGATGTGATCGATCGCATTGATAATGATAATGTGTACCTGAAAAAAGAGTACTTAGGAAGCCCGATTGAAGATCAGTTGATTGCATTTTTGCAAAAAAGGATCAGTGAATGGCCCGAAGTGAAAGCTGTTTTCACGAAAGACCAATTGAATGCTAGTCCGAATGACTCTTGGTGCAAAATGGTTGCTGCCGGCTATGATAAAGAACGAAATGGAGAACTGATCTTTTTATTGCAACCTGGATATTTGCCAAAGTCAACTGATAATGCAGCGGCGCACAAAGGAACCAGTCACGGATCTGCGTTCAACTATGATACTCACGTTCCAGTTCTTTTCTACGGAAAAGGAATTCTTCCACAAGAAGTATTCACCCCTTATGAAATTGTAGATATTGCCGCAACCATGGTTCATGTTTTGAACATACAGCGTCCGAATGCGATGGTTGGTAAGCCAATGGTGGAACTTTTTAAAAGAAAAAAATAAGCGCCGACAAATAATCGCCGGCGCTTTTAGTGTGCTACTGTAGTGCTTATCTTTTGATCACTTTGATCACATCCTTAAAGGTCTCACTATCGATATTTACGTAGTACATACCGCATGAATAAGGCAGGTGAAATGTTTCTTCAAGCATTGAATCACTGGTGTAAGTTTCAACCGTCTGTCCGGCTCCGTCTTTAATAGTGATCGTTACGTTTTCCAGAGGTCTTGAAAACCGAACAGTAATGTGATCAGTTGTTGGGTTTGGAAATACAGTTACGTCATCTGTGTTTAAAGAATTCACCCCGCGGATCGCTGTAAAACCAATTCGTTCATCTTTGGTGTAAAATGTTAATCGGTAGTAAGATAATCCTTTGATCGGTTGTTCATCTATTAAAACATAATGAGTTACCTGCGAACCTTCGTTTCGAGCGGCGATCTTTCCAATTAGTTCCCAATTCTCCATGTCATTGGAACGCTCTACTGTGTAGTACTCTCCTGAATTCTCGGATTGGGTGTACCAATTGATTAAATTGGAATTTTTCTGTGGAACAACACTGTATGAAAGTAGTTCAGCTGATAGGGGTGCAAAACTACAGTTTGCATAGGAATCAGGACAATTCTCTGGACTAGTAAGTCCACTTGCAGTTCCCTGCACACACCAGTTTAGTGAGTTTGCCCACGTTCCATCGTTAATGATATTCCCAGCATCAGAAATCATACTGCCGTTTCCTGACATGGTTCCAGACGCAAAGTTTTTGATATTCCCTGCAGTGAGTTGTATACAGCTATTGTCTGAAACGGTTGTGTTTCCAGAATTATTGAAGTTTCCTACGGTAAAGAATACTTTACAATTGTTCTCAATCGTAAATGAACCACCTGGGAAAACTTCTATGTTTCCAGAATTCACATAAATGTTTGAGAAATTTGCAATGAACGACCCCTGGATATTCATCTGTGCGTCGTTATACAACGTAGACGAAAAGAGTTGTGCAACTCCTTGACTGAGCACATTTAATTCACGGGTGAAGATGGTCCCATTTGAAAACAAGACACCGTCTCGAACAGTGATCTTCATAGAAGAGTTGTAAAGTTTGGCTCCACTTAGAACTTTTAAAACGGCACCGCCCTGAATGACAAGGTGTGTGTTGAAATTAATGTCATTCCGAATAACAACCGTATCAGTGTCCCAGGTGAATCCAGGTGCACAAAAACAAGGTGTCGTTCCGTTTGTTGACCAAACGTTTGTCGTGTTATTCCAATCACCATTGTTTATGGTGTAATAAGTCAGGGATCTACCAGCAAAAGCCAGTGAAAGCACAAAAACACTTAGGGATAATAGTTTTTTCATCTCGTTGTTATCTATAGGATAAAGCTACGTAACATGAAGTTCAGGAAACATGATTTGTATCAGTTCTTTTAATGAGATTTAACCTGTGAATTTTGGTGGAGAATTCTGACATTAATAGGTTATGGCTATTTGTTCTAGATGAATGAAAAGTGAATTTTTGCTCAAACATTCAATTCGCGGAGTTTGGAAAAATTAATTTTTTCAATTTCTACAAGTGAAAGTTGCATAAATAGAAAAAAGCACTAATTTTGTGACCCGTTTGGTTAAGGACTGAACGTGAGAGTTGAACGAAATTCTCGAAAATTGAAATAGAATTTAAACCGTCAATGACGGAATAAATATGCGGATGTGGTGAAATTGGTAGACACGCTAGACTTAGGATCTAGTGCCGAGAGGTGTGCGGGTTCGAGTCCCTCCATCCGCACTTCAAAATGGTCTCGTTGTTTGCAATGAAGACCATTTTTTGTTTAAACGAATCGAAACAAACACAAACGGAATGAACGTAACGCGTCAAGAAGTGAATGCAGAAACAGCGCTTTTAACAGTGCAAGTTTCTCCAGCTGATTACCAAGGAAAGGTAAGTGCAGCTCTTGAAAAATACCGTAAACAAGCTAAGATCCCTGGATTTCGTCCGGGTAAAGTGCCGATGGGCTTGGTCCAAAAGCAATACGGAAAAGCTGTTTTGGCAGAAGAAATGAATAAACTGGTTTCTGATGCTTTGTATCAGTATGTTTCTGATAACAAATTGGAGATCCTTGGAAATCCAATTCCGAAAGAAGATATCGATGTAAAAGGTGATTTCGAAAATCCCGGGGATTTTGAGTTTACCTATGAAATTGGTTACGCGCCGGAGATCAAATTGGAATTGGGAGCAAAATCAAAGTACGATTACGTAAAAGTAAAGATCGATGCTGCCTTGATCGACAAGCAAGTGGATGATCTTCGTCGTCGTTATGGAAAATTGTCTTCTGTGGATACTGTTGGTGATACAGATATGATCTTGGGTCAGTTCGTTGAATTGAATGAAGATGGTTCTGTAAAAGAAGGAGGTATCATGCATTCATCAACTACTTCAATGGAATTTGTTGAAGATAAAAAAGCGAAAAAAGCGCTTGTTGGTAAGAAAGTTGGCGATAAAGTAACTGTTTCGGCTTCTGCAATCACACGCGGAGAAAGCGATAAAGCTGCTATGTTGGGTCTTAAGCCGGAAGAATTGGCAAACCACGGAGATTCTTATGAAATGACTATCAATGATGTGAAGCGCATCGAATTGGCAGAATTGAATCAGGAATTGTTCGATCGTTTGTTCGGTGAAGGTGTTGTAACTTCAGAGGCTGAATTGCGCGATCGCATCAAAGCAGATCTAGAGCAAATGTTCAATAACGATTCTGATCGTTTGTTGACACGTGCAGTTTACCGCGATTTGTTGGATAAAACAAACGTTGCATTACCCGATGCATTCTTGAAGCGATGGATCAAATTGTCTAACGAGAATCCAATTTCTGAAGATCAGATCGAAGCTGATTATCCTGCTTACTCAAAAGATTTGAAATGGCAGTTGATCCAAGGACATATCTTCAAAGCGAATGATATTAAATTGGATCAAATGGAGGCCATCGAGTTCACAAAAGGTTTGATCGTAAATCAATATGCACAATACGGATTGCCAGCTCCAGAAGATAAGGAGTTAGTGCAACAAGCAGCGAAGGCATTGGCTAATCGCGAAGAAGCAAATCGCATCTACGATATGTTGGCTGAAGCGAAGTTGACTGATTTCTTCAAGAATACGGTGAAGTTGAATAACAAAGAAGTTTCTTATGATGAATTCGTAGCGATGGCTTCGAACTAATTAACAAGATTACGATACGAAGGGAGTTCATTTGAGCTCCCTTTTTTATGCCGATTTATTGCTGTATCAACTTTACATAAAATACAGTTTAAATTAAAATCGGCTTAACTTTGCGCTATGCGTAAGCTTCTCGAAATCGTTCACTTCAATCAACGTTGGTTCATACCTTTGCTGATCTTGACCTGTACCTTACGGATTTATACCTTAGTTGCGGTTGTGATGCAACATCAAGATCAGTTGTACTTGAGTAACGGATTTCTTGGATTGCTTCTAGATTGTTTCACCGTCTGCTTTTTCTGGAGCATATTTAGTTTGATCGAATGGGCGAGTGGTTTTCTTTTGAAAAGAACCATGGGCTTCATTGTACCGATGCTGGTCCTTTTACTACTATTTTTTCAGATGCTGGTAGATCAATACTATCTGACCATGTATCAGCCTCTGGACGCATCCGTCTACACATTTTCATGGGAAGAGCTTTGGATGATCGCTGGGCTTGAATCGCGCTTGAGTCTGGGAATGATCATCGCGTTGATCTTGGTTTTTGCGACCTATTTGTTGTTGGTTCGGTGGTTTGCTAAAAGAACAGAAGCAGAATCGACGAAAGGCAAGAAAATTTGGTTGCTTTTTTTGGGCTTGGTTATCGTATTCGCACCGTTTATGCGTATCGGAAATGGCGATGATCCCGAACAAGAAGGTTGGGTGAATAATCGCCTGTGGTATTTTGTAGATGATAGTTTCGGAGTTATTTGGCAAGGAAAAAAAGAGCGCAAACAATTGTTCCCAGCTGATTTTGCCAGACTCGATCCGGATTTTCTTCCGAAGGGCGCCAACGCTTATTCCATTTTTCCATTAGAACACGATTTGGACACGGCAAGTGTTTTGTCACCCCTTTTGAAAAAGACGAAATCAAGTAAGCCTCCTCGAATTATTTTACTAATCGTAGAAAGCTTGTCTGCGGATTTTTTTGGAGAACGTGCTTCGGAAACTGGCCATCTAATGCCTTTTATGGACTCGTTATCGACGCAAGGGATCTATTTCCCGAATATGTTGAGTACCTCGCAAAGAACACACAACGTTTTACCAGCAGCTTTATGTGCTGTGCCAAACGTGATGGATGGTGTAGCATTTCAGCAAACCGCTTATCCGCGTCATTGGTCTTTGATGAGTTTACTTCGGAAACAATATGTGTCGCGCTTTTATTGCGGTGTAAATCTAGAGTACTTGAATATGCGTGGCTTTATGTCCTACCACCAAGTTCTCCATTTTCCGGATAAATGGGCATCCCAAAACAAACGGCTTTCAAAGCAAGTAGATAGTCCTTGGGGCTTTCCGGATGAAGCAGTTTACAGACAACTGGAAATTGATCGCAAACGCTTAAAAAGCAAAAAGCCTACATTGGATGTCGTTTTGACTATCAGTACACACGACCCATTTGTTTATCCGAATGCGGAAAAATACGAGCAAATCGCAAAGAAGCGAATAGGTAAGATCAAGACTTCTGAAAAGCAAAAACGCTTATCGGCTCAGGCACGCGCTTTGGGTTCATTTTGTTATGCAGATGATGCTCTCCGCTCCTTTTTTCAGGAATTGAAACAAGATCCGAATTGGCAGGAAACCATCGTAATGATTACCGGTGACCACGGTTCCGAATTGTATAATGAAGATCGTTTGGCGCGCTACCGAGTGCCTTTTTTAATCGTTTCTCCAATGGTCAAAAAAGCAAAGACATTTCGAGCAGTTCAATCCCATTTAGATATAACACCTACGATCTTGAGTTATTTGAAATCAGTTTACAAGGTGAAACTGCCGGATCAAGTTCCGTTCATGGGACGTCAGCTAAGCTGTATGCCAAAATTCTCTCCGAAGCGTACACAAGTGTTTACAACGAATAAATTGCGTTCGAACGAAGCGTTCATGAATGGATATGCCCTGCTTGGGAATCGTATTTATTGGGTAGACAGCTTGATGAAACCGCATCCAGTGAATCAACCGGAGCGATTGCGCATGATGAAGCAACAGTGCGAGTGGTATCAACTGTTCTCCCAGTATACCATCAATCAAGATCACCTGATAAGCGAACAGGAACACGCGCGATGGGTTGGAGACAGTGAATGGAACACACTTGCCGCTCAACAACTTGTTTTAAATCGGGAGGCACTAAAGAAGCAGTTCTACGAATTGAATTCGGTTTCAACGAAAAGCTGGAAAGGAAAATATCGTATTCAGGTGTTGGCTACGGTTTACTGCCGCACGCCAGAAGATCTGCGACAGTGTGCGGATATGGTGATCGCTGTGAAACCTTTACGTTGGTTAAAACGCGATTGGGTCTTATTCAAAGCTGTACGACCGGTCTTCCAGGATAAGTTCAAACCGAATCGCTATAACCGCGTGGCATACACGATCGAATTTGATTATTCCACAGTTAAGGAACGCATTCCGAACAGTCAACTGTTTATTAATTTGTACAATAAAAAGCAGATCCCACAGCCGATCTATCAGTTAGAAACGGTAATTTCGAGACAACAATAAACGATCGCAAATGCAATTAACCTTGGAGCCTTGGGTAGTAGGTACCGTACTGCTTGCTTACTTTAGCTTGTTGATCTTGATCGCCTATCTAACATCTCGTAAGGCGGATACAGATGCGTTTTTTACAGGAAACAAGCAAAGTCCTTGGTATTTGGTTGCCTTCGGTATGATCGGAGCCTCATTATCGGGAGTGACCTTTATTTCGGTTCCTGGAAAAGTGGTGGGAGAAGGAATGGCCTATTTTCAGATCGTGTTGGGCTATGTTCTCGGTTACGTTGTGATCGCGAAATTACTCATGCCGCTTTATTACAGGTTGAATGTAACCTCGATCTATGAATATTTGAACCAGCGCTTAGGAATCGTGAGTTATAAGACTGGAGCAGCTTTCTTCATTTTATCGCGCACCTTGGGTTCTGCCACACGTTTATATCTAGCTACCGAAGTGCTTCAATTATTCCTTTTCAAGGACATGGACGTGCCATATTGGGTTACTGCCTTAACAACTGTAGCATTGATATGGGTGTACACGTTCAAAGGCGGTATCAAAACAATTGTATATACAGATACCTTTCAGACATTTTTCTTGGTATCTGCAGTAATTATCTGTACGGTGATCATTGCACAAACCTTGGGGGTTGATTTTAGTGGCTTATATGACAAAATCACAGGTACACAAACAACGAATGGTTACAGCATGTCGCGTATTTTCTTCTTCGACGATCCAAATTCACCACTGTACTTTTACAAACAATTCTTTGGTGGAATGTTCTTGGCAATCGCCATGACAGGACTAGACCAAGATCTGATGCAGAAGAATTTGACCTGCAAATCGATCGGTGATGCACAGAAGAATATGTATTCGTTTACTGTTGTTTTGGTGTTGACCAATTTCTTGTTCTTGTTGCTGGGTGGTGCTTTGTATGTTTATTCTGCAGCGAAAGGAATTGAAGTGCCTGCATTAACGGATCACACTTTCCCTACCTTGGCCTTGCATCATTTTGGGCCTATAGCAGGAATCTTTTTCTTGTTGGGAATAACGGCTTCCTCGTATGCATCTGCAGATAGCGCTTTAGCAGCATTGACAACCGGTTTCTGCATCGATTTCCTGAACTTTCATAAACGTGATGAGGAGGAAAAGAAGCGTTACAAACTTTTAGTTCATATCGGGTTTTCTTTGTTGTTCCTTGTGATCATACTCGGTACAAAAGCCTACGTCGATTCTCATCGCGGAACGGATCTGATCGGATTGATTCTGAAATTGGCAGGTTATACATACGGTCCTTTATTGGGATTGTTTGCTTTTGGGTTGTTCACGAAACGAAAATTGCATGAAAATTTGGTCCCGGCAGTGACCTTGATCGCACCGTTTATCTGCTATTTTCTCTCGTTATATTCTCAATCTTTAACAGGAGGTGTCCTGCAGGATAATGGAAAGTATAGCGGTGGATATGTTTTTGGAAATGAGTTGTTGATTGTGAATGGTTTGCTAACTTTTGTCTTTTTGTGGATGATTTCGAAAAAAGACAACTCACCCGTATTAAATTAAGAGTATATGAATATCATTCTTCACGATAATGGCTTACACCTGCGCTTTGCTCCCTTAACGCTTACAAGACCAGTTGGCGATTTACGGGTTGGTATCCTGACTAATAAAGAGCGCTGGGAGCGCTGGATCCCGGAAGCAACAGTTTCGTTCTGTACGGAAAGTTATCTCCAAGAAAAATTTCCGGATTTGCGCGGGGATTTGAATGTTGAGGTAAATGCAGCGATTATTCCATCTGAAGCCATTGCAGCGGCGGTAGTAAGTTTGCAAGAAGATCAGATCTTGTTGGCCGAAAATACGTGGATCGCACGTCGTGGTCTGGCAACGGATAAAATTCATTTTACAGATCAGCAACCGATCGTACTGGAGCAGCGCTGGGATCTGTTTCAACGCAACGATGAGGTATTAGTCGCAGACTATTTCTTCTTGACTGCTGGCCGCGAATCTCAAGAACTTTCGGAAACGAATACGGTTATCGGAAACCCGGATTGGATCTTCCTGGAAGAGGGAGCACAAGTGGAAGGCGCTTTCCTGAACACAACAAATGGTCCCATTTACATCGGTAAAGATGCTGAGGTGATGGAAGGTTCACTTATCCGAGGACCATTTGCGCTGTGCGAACATGCCGGGGTGAAAATGGGAGCCAAGATCTATGGAGCTACCACCATCGGACCACATTGTAAAGTGGGTGGAGAAATTTCCAATTGTGTGTTCCAAGCGTATTCGAACAAGGGGCATGACGGATTCCTCGGGAATTCACTCGTGGGTGAATGGTGTAATTTTGGTGCCGATTCGAATACATCCAACCTGAAAAACAATTATTCCTTGATCCGTTCATGGAGTTATGAGAAAGGAGAAGAAGTGGAAACCGGATTGCAATTCATGGGCGTATGTATGGGAGACCACAGTAAAACTGCCATCAACACCATGTTGAACACAGCAACCGTTGTGGGCGTTTCATGCAATATTTTTGGCGGTGGTTTCCCTAAGAAATTCATTCCAAGCTTTACATGGGGAGCCTGTGAATCGTCTGAGCTATTTGATCTAGCGAAAGCTAAAGAGGCTGCGTCCGCAATGATGTCACGTCGCCAAGTGGAATTCACGGATGGAGATCACGCGATTTTCGACTTCCTATTTAAGGAATGAAAATACGCGTGTGCGAAGTTTCAGTTTGTATGATCACAATTTGTTGTGTAGGCAAAGTGATACTCTTTTCTGGTTCCAATTGAGTTATTTTAGTTCCGTTAACTGAATAAACATTAATCGTTGTTCTCCCGATATTTATCAATTCATTTCTATTTAGTTCATAGTCGTCAGGCTGGAATGGAGAAGTGTAGCGAATAAGTTTATCATGGACGATGTATCTATCATCTGAATCAAACATGATTAATCGAAAGTATCCATTTCCCTTTAAGTATTCAGGTGCACATGTCACAGAATAGCTTGCTGTGTCTAATTGCCAATTAGACATGACTAAATGAATTGGTTCAAATTGTTCACCAAGTTCACTGTATTCCAGTACAAAATGATCTATTTGCTCATTCCCTTTTACCTTCCAGTTTATTAATCCTTGATCTGATTGCATTTCAAATGACTCAATTGAGATAGATAATGCAGTGGGAGTAATACTACAGTCGTTATCTCCATACAACACTGCATTTCCTCCAGCTAAGGTCCAGTTGGCAAATGCGCCGTCATTTCCAAATGCTGCCGGTAAATTGTATGTGTAATTAATGGTTGATGTTCCTGCTGATGTTGTTATCACACTTCTAAAAAAACGATTTGTTCCGGTTCCATTCGAGAAGTTACCGCCTGTGAGCCAACTAGCATCCGTACTGTAGATGATATATATAGGCGCAGCTCCACATAATCCGGTCCAATTCAAAGCACTCGTACAGATTGAATTTCTTACAACTACAAAGGAAGCATTTGCAGGAATTGTGGATCCCACAGCTTCTAAAAACAACGTACATCCCGCGGCAGCATTCAAGTTGCTGGTTGTTGTTGGATTAGTCGTTAATGCATCAGTATAGCTTGTGCTAGCAGGTGAGGTAGTTCCATAAAAGATCT
>JBMLQF010000048.1:16491-32107 GCA_049241705.1 Fluviicola sp.
TTTGCAGGCGTTACGTTTAATGTGCCGTTACCTGTGCTTCCAAATATAATTTCGTTGTCTCCTTCGCTACAAGTTCCATTACAAGAATTGATCAAAGCACTCGTTATATAGGCGTTTTGTCCGGAACCTAATAACGAAATCATGACAGTAAGTATTAGTAGACCAAGTTGTTTCATAGTATTTTTTTGACAAAGTTACCCGCACCTCATTCAAAAGGTCTTAGCTAAATATGAAACATCTGATAACCTGCATGATGATTTTGTTAAGACTGTCATTTCGTCCTGTTTTTTTTCGTGGCATAAGGCTTGACCATAAGCGTACGTCTATGCAAATAGGTCAAATCAAGGACCTATAATTGACATGTACTGACAAATTGACGTTAAAAGAACATATTTCAATGAAAGATTCATTCGACAATGCCATCATAGTTTCAACAGGAATAGATGAAGATTCTGAGTTCTTGCCCTTGATGACGCAGGATGACGAAGATAGCATGAACAAAGAGGTGTTTCCGGAAGACTTGCCTATCCTGCCCCTGCGCAATAATGTATTGTTTCCGGGGGTCATGATCCCGATCACAGTTGGTCGCGACAAATCGTTACGCTTGTTACAAGATGCCAATTCCGGCAAAAAGATCATCGGAGTGGTGGCTCAGATCAATCAGGAAGAAGAAAATCCGGAGTTCAATGATCTGCACCGTATCGGTACAGTAGCACAAATAGTGCGTATGCTCAAAATGCCGGATGGCAGTCAGACCGTGATCTTACAAGGTAAACGACGCTTCGAGATCGTTGAACCTTACCAGACTGAACCGTATATGCGTGCGAAAGTCAATTTCTTGAAAGAATCCATTCCACCTTCAGGTGACAAAGAAATGGATCTGCTTTTCCGTAATATCAAGGATTTGGCACTTCAAATTATCAAGGATAGCCCGAATATTCCAAGTGAAGCGGCTTTTGCCATTGGGAACATTGAATCACCGACATTCATGGTGAACTTCATTTCCTCCAATATGAACGCGGATGTCAAGAAAAAGCAGGAATTGTTGGAGGAGTTGGATTTCCGCAAGCGTGCCCGAATGGTAGTAGAACACCTAACGATGGAAGCGCAATTGTTGGAGATGCGCAATGAGATCCAAACGAAAGTACGCGAAGATCTGGATCGTCAGCAACGCGAATATTTCTTGCATCAACAGATCCGCACCATTCAGGATGAGTTGGGAGGAAATCCTCAAGAGCAGGATGTTCGGGAAATGCATGAACGTGCCGCTACTAAGAAGTGGAATGAGACTGTAGCCAAATTGTTCAAGAAAGAGTTGGATAAGTTGCAACGCATGAATCCGCAGGGAGCTGAATATACGGTTCAATTGAATTACCTGGACACCTTATTGGATCTTCCTTGGAATGAATTGTCCGAAGATAATTTGGATCTCAAGCATGCTTCTGAAGTATTGGAACGCGACCATTTTGGCTTGGAAAAAGTAAAAGAACGCATCCTCGAATACTTGGCTGTGTTGAAGCTAAAAGGCGACATGAAATCTCCGATTCTTTGTTTCTACGGCCCTCCGGGGGTTGGTAAAACATCACTTGGTAAATCGATTGCTGAGGCTTTGGGTAGAAATTACGTGCGCATGTCCTTAGGAGGTGTACACGATGAGGCAGAGATTCGTGGTCACAGAAAAACATACATCGGTGCAATGCCCGGTCGTGTGATACAGCATCTGAAAAAGTCGGGATCGGCCAATCCGGTTTTTGTTTTGGATGAGATCGATAAATTAGGTCGTTCCAATCACGGGGATCCTTCTTCTGCTATGTTGGAAGTTTTGGATCCGGAACAGAACAATGCGTTCTACGACAATTACGTGGAAACAGAATTTGACCTATCCAAAGTGATGTTTATTGCCACAGCGAATAGTTTGGCAACCATTCAAGGTCCATTATTGGATCGTATGGAGATCATCGAAGTGAACGGCTATACGATCGAAGAAAAGATTGAGATCGCAAAACGACACTTACTTCCGAAACAACTCGAAGCACACGGTATCTCCCGAAAGCATTTGACCATCGATAAAAAAACGTTGGAGAAAGTGGTGGAGTTGTATACCAACGAGTCCGGTGTTCGCGGATTGGATAAGCAATTGGCGAAACTGGCCCGACACCGTGCAAAACAAGTGGCGATGGAAGAGGAGTTCGATGTGAAAGTCACGGCTGATCATTTACAAGGCATTCTAGGTCCGGGAAGAGAACGCACGAAATACGACAATAACAATGTTCCTGGCGTGGTTACCGGTTTGGCTTGGACAAGTGTTGGTGGTGACATTCTTTTCATTGAATCCAGTTTAACAAAAGGGAAGGGTCGATTGACGTTGACCGGAAACTTAGGGGATGTCATGAAGGAATCAGCCATGATCGCACTAGAGTTTTTGAAGTCACATGCCGGTTTATTGAATCTAGAACAAGAAAAATTCGATGAAACAAATGTGCATATTCACGTACCTGAGGGAGCGACACCTAAAGATGGTCCGAGTGCAGGAATTACGATGCTTACTTCCTTAGCGAGTTCATTTTCTGGAAGAAAAGTGAAGAAGCAGTTGGCTATGACCGGTGAGATCACCTTGCGAGGCGAAGTGCTCCCGGTTGGTGGGATCAAAGAGAAGATCCTGGCTGCGAAACGCGCGAACATTAAAGAGATCATATTGTGTGAGCGCAACCGCAAGGATGTGGAAGATATCACACAAGATTATTTAAAAGGATTGACCTTCCATTATGTAAGACAAATGCACGAAGTATTGGAGCTAGCATTGGAGAAATAAGAAAGCAAAAAAGCCATTCAATAACGAATGGCTTTTTGTTAATTTCCTTTTTTCCTGAAAAACCGTTTACGTTCCTTATCGGGTTTATTTTGAATAGATTCTTTCTTTTTTAGGGGATCGCTGATCGCTGGTTCACCTAACACCATAATTTCCGGATCTGGTTCAACTACTTCTATTTCTGGAATTCCACTCAATGGCATCTCTACTTTTCCTTCTATGACTATGTCTCCTTGTAATGATTCCTCGCCATATTGAATGGTTTTCACACATTTGGCTTCAGCTTTTAAGGTGAGTGTTAGTTTTTGCCCTTTACGGTGTTCAAATAAATTTTGATTTTTCAAGGTGTCGGCAACATGGTTTTTTGACTGGTAGATCAAATCAAAGGTTTCTTGCTTGAGATCGTTTTTATTCACGGTAATGGAAAAATTCCCCAAAGCATCTGTCGTGCTCTTCAAAATAACGATGCCTGCTTGTTGAATTTCTACTGGAGAAAAAGCTAAGGGTTCCCCCGTCTTTTCATCTTTTAAATTCCCGGATATAGTCAGTGGGAACTTTAAATTTGTGAATGCCTTCGCTTTGATTTCTGTGGCTTTTACATCTTTGGTTTCACAGGAACTGATTATTGGACCTAAAAAACCGAGTATTCCCAATAATGACAACCCAACAGATCGTTGAGTAGGAAGTAAATGCAAAGTCGAAACTTTGTAATCAAATTGATGAGGGTCAAAAACACCGCACACTTTTCCAGGATTGGATTGAATGATGGCAACCGTCTCTTCATTTGTTTTTCCTCTGAAATCAGTCAACACTTTATCGCATGAAGCACAATGAAAACCTTTCTCTTCTTTGCTTAATTCACTCAAATGCATTTTGCACGGAAGTGTCATGATTGGTTTGTCCATGGCTATGAGTTTTAGCTGAATCTACAAGAAAATCGTCTCGAAAAACCTCATATCTTGTAAAGCGATCCATTTATTGATTGTTCGGTATGTTTCTACATCTAAACATTTGATTGGTTCAGGCGTTACTTCTGGGTAGGTTTTGTAATTTTAAGTCCAAATTCGAACTCATGAAACTCCGACAAGTCCCACTTGAAAAATTGAATGCATTCAATAAGAACACCTTGATGGAGCAATTAGGCATCGAATGTGTTGGTTTGGGCGATGATTTTGTTGTTGCCCGTATGCCGGTTGACCACAGAACACATCAGCCAATGGGACTTTTGCATGGGGGAGCTAACGCAGCTCTGATCGAATCAATCGGGTCAATGGGTTCTACGCTTTTATTGGACCTGGAGAAGGAAGCTCCCGTTGGTGTTGAGATCAATGCGAATCACTTGGGAAGTGTACGCAGTGGTTTTGTAAAGGCCATTGGAAAGATCATCCATGCTGGAAAACGAACCCATGTTTGGCAAGTAGATATCACGGATGAAACAACGGGAAAACTGGTTTGTACCGGACGTTTAACAATCATGGTGGTTCCGAAATAATGATGGATTCTCTGATCTATAGATTGCCCTATGCTGAGGCTGTTGTAAAACGTCAAGGACGTTTTGAATTGCAGTTGAACGGGGCAGAGTCAGTTGGGTTTTTGGTAACGGATTTTTTACACCAACGCATCTATGCATTTGAAGATCAGGGAGAGTTGGACGCTTTTGTTCCTCACGATATTTCATCCAAACCAGTGGTGATCTCTCCGAGAGATTATCAGATCGAAGCTCAGGGAATGTTGCACGCATTTCCGGTTATGGGTGTTCAAAAAGCGGTGTATTCCCGCGTGAAAAACGTTTCCTTTGATTGGCGATCGGCGGAATCTTTGTTTCATGGATTAGTTGAAAAGTACCCGCAGGCATTTGTTTATTTGATCAGTAGCCCGCTATTTGGTACTTGGATCGGAGCTACTCCTGAAGTACTCATTGATCGAAAGGGCTTGGAAATAAAAACGGTGGCGTTGGCTTCAACGAAATCAGTGGATGATGAATCTGAATGGTCTAAAAAGGATCTGGATGAACATCAATTCGTTGTAGATGCATTGGATGAGGTTTTGAACAGAAACGCTTGTTTTTCCATTGAAAAGGATGGTCCAGTAGCGCATCAAGCCGGACCGGTAAAGCATTTGATCACCCGATTTTCAGCTCTGTTATCGAAACCAAATGCCTGGCAAATTGCTATGGATCTGCACCCTACTCCTGCAGTTTGTGGGACACCACGGATGGCTGCCTTGGATCTGATCACTTCTCGTGAAATGCATGATCGCGAACTCTATACAGGAGTGATCGGTTTGTTCGGAGAAGAATCGCGTTTGTTTGTGAATCTGCGCTGCGCTCGTTTGACAGAAAAAATGGCCTACCTGTTTCTTGGTGGTGGCTATACGATCGATTCCATCCCTGATCTGGAATGGGAGGAAACGGAGAAGAAGGCGAAGACCTTACTCAATGTGATGCAGGAAATCTCATTTTGAGGACTTAAATTCTTCCCTTATTGCACTTATAAAGGCGAGTTTAATTCGTATTTTTAACCCCATGATCTCAAGTGCAAAATTGGAAGTGCAGTTATTGGTTGACGCTTGTAAACGCGTAGGAGTAACACGTGTGGTATTGTCCCCTGGTTCTCGTAATGCACCACTTTCCATTGCTTTTGATGAAGATGATCATTTCGAGGTCTTTGTGATCCCGGATGAGCGTTGTGCAGCTTTTTATGCCTTGGGTATGGCTATGCAAAGTGGACATCCTGTTGTTCTGGCTTGTACTTCCGGTTCGGCACCACTTAATTATTATCCTGCTGTTGTAGAAGCGTTTTACCAGCGAATTCCATTAATTGTTCTGACCGCTGATCGACCAGAGGAATGGGTAGATCAAGGAGATGGACAAACGATTCGACAGCGAAATGTTTTCGGTGATCACGTTGTGAAGGCTGGTCAATTATTCGAGATTCATACGGAGACTCAGCGCTGGAATTTGGAACGCATCTTAGCGGAAACCTTGCAAGCTTCTATCGCGAAATCAAAAGGACCTGTTCATATCAATGTGCCTTTGAGCGAACCGCTTTATGAAACAACTACAGAGGTTCGTACCCTAAAGTCCTGGATCCATGCTGCTCACTTAAATCGCGATTTGTCGGATCATGAAAAATCACTTTTACGCATCATGTGGAACAATGCCCACAAGCGTCTAGTGATCGTTGGTCAGCATGGTCCTGATAAACAGTTGCAAGAAGCCCTTCATGAATTGGTAAAAGATAATTCGGTTGCTGTTTTGGTGGAACATACATCCAATGTGCAACATCCTTACTTTGTCTCTTGCATTGATCGTGTTTTAGAAGCGATCCCTGAATCCGAAATGAATGCATTCAAACCGGAGTTGATTGTCACCATTGGAGGAGCAATAGTCTCCAAAAGGATCAAACGTTTTTTGCGTGCATCAAAAGCACCAGTCGTGCGTTTTGGGACCGATTTCCCATGGATGGATACCTTCCAGAATCTGGTTTACTCCGGAGAAATTGCTCCAGCTACGGGGATTCGTATGTTGGCAGATTGGGATAAAGAAAAGCCTGTCTATTCCGGTTTTGGAGGAGTATGGAACAAATTGTCCTATGAAGTTGGGCAACGTCATTCAAGCATTTTACCGGAAATTCCTTATTGCGATCTGAAAGTCATGGAAGCAATCATGGATGTCATTCCAGACGATACGCGCTTACATATTTCCAATAGTTCGATGATCCGTTATGCACTTTTATTCGAACCGATCAAGGGACTCATTTATCATTGCAATCGAGGGACAAGTGGTATTGATGGAAGTACTTCAACTGCCTGCGGTGCTGCTTTAGCTGATCCAAAACACGGACATGTATTAATAACCGGAGACCTTTCTTTCTTCTACGACTCCAATGCATTTTGGTCGGCAAGTTTGCCTAAAAACTTACGCGTAATTGTGGTGAATAACGGGGGAGGGGATATTTTCAGCATCATACCAGGCCCTTCCAGCACGGCACAACATAAAAAGATCTTTGTTGCCGAACAAAACTTCTTTGCGAAAGGTATCTGCGACACATTCGATGTGACTTATTTAAGAGCGAATAGTTTAGAGGAATTAGATGGTCTATGGATAGAATTCTTTGAAGAGAGTGAAAATCATCGCCCCAAATTATTGGAGATAAATACCATGAATTGTCAAAACAGTGAAGAACTCACAACTTATTTCAAAAAGATCAAAGGGATTTAAAAAAGAGAGCCCGAGCTGTAAAAACTACTACGAAAAACAACCCGGAACTCTCTGATTGGTTTGAACGCCGGATATACCGGCTAGGTTTAATGCATCCAATTTAAGCTAAAATCTTTTTCACTCCAAATCAATCCTGACTTTTTTAACGCATTTTTAGATTCTTATTCCAATACTTATTCGGCATTTGAATGTATTTTTGTCCGAAATTCAAATCACGGTGGAATACTTTGAAATATTAACAACGGGTACAGGTGTCTTTTACTTGGTGGTATTGACCTTGCTAGAGATTGTTCTAGGGATCGATAACATTATCTTCATTTCGATCATTACCGATAAGTTGGTGAAAGAAGATCAGCGAAAAGCGCGTGTTTTGGGGCTTAGCTTAGCCTTGATCATTCGTATTTTAATGTTGAGCGTAGTGAGTTGGTTGATGACCCTGGATGAACATCCTTTCCTGACAGTGGCTGGAATTGATTTCACAGGTCATAGCTTAGTCTTATTGATTGGAGGTTTGTTTTTGATCTATAAATCAGTGACAGAAATGCATTCCAGTGTGAAAGGACACGAAGAACATGCTGCAAAGACTCGAAAGAAAGGGCGTTTGAGTGGAGTGATCTTTCAGATTGTAATGATCGACTTCATCTTCAGCTTCGATTCAGTGATCTCCGCTATTGGTATGACGAATGACATTTCGCATGAAACACACGGGAATCCGCTGGTGATCATTGTCGCAGCGGTAATCATTTCCATGTTAGTTATGTTGGTCTTTGCGAAACCAATCAGTGAATTTATCAACGCACGTCCAACGATCAAGATGATTGCTTTGGGCTTCTTGGTAACCATTGGTGTTTTATTGATCGCAGAGTCCTTTGGTCAGCATATTCCTAAAGGATACATTTACTTCGCGATGTGTTATGCATTGGTGGTGGAGTTCCTGAACATTCGTATGCGTAAAAACAAAGGGGTTGACGAATAATGACCGTTGCCGAGGCCTTACAGTTCTTAGAGGTTGATCACATCGAAGATGCCTCAGAAGCGTTTGAGGAAAAGCTTTTTGTGCTGAAGAAAGAGATTTTGCAAAAGCCTTTGCTGACTCCCTTGCTCCGGTCACGCTTGGAGAAATTGAAGGAAATGGCTCAACTGGAAATAGAAGTTCTTGGTGTTAAAGCTGAAAAAGTGTCCTTCTCGAATGATCTTGTCTTGACAGAGGATGTCGTAGAAAATTGGAAACGATACGCGCAATCCGTTTATCGTTGGAGACAAGCATTTATGGTTGCGGATTCGGCAAGAACTACGTTGGAGTTGATTCCAATGGGGCAAGGTATTGATCGCAGATTTGCAGAAAGTGTTCCGCCGCTCAATTATAGTGACAAAGAACCGGTTTTTGGTAAGGATCCGGATCCGATGGTGTTGGAAAATGGATTCCGCAAAATGGAGCAGGAACAAATTAAAACATTTCAGGAAGTAAAGAATAATGAAAAACTGTTCGATATAGCGTTTTTAGTAAGTCTGGATCGTTTGTCGCAGTTATCAAAATACATGTAAGGATGAATAGTGAATCTTTTGCACGTTTACGTGAACAATTAGCATTACAAGAATGGCCCAATGTTTATTTCTTTAAATTCATTGTTCCAAATGACCCGCAATCATTGGCGCAAGCAACGGCTTTGTTTACAGAGACTGCAGAAGTAAGTTTTCATCAATCGAGCACAGGTAAGTATATCAGTGTAAGCGCAAAAGAATTGATGTTGGATGTAGATTCAATCATTGAAGTATACGTTCGTGCAAGTACCATTAAAGGAGTCGTTTCGCTATGAAAAAGAAAGCAATCATTAGCCTGTTGAGCTTAAGTTTGATTTTGAGTGTTTTAATATTAATTCGCATCAATTTCATCAAGGGGATTCGTACTTGGGAATCACATGTTTTTGGTGTGTTAATCGTTATTGTAGCGGTTGCTTTGTTGGTAGTTGCATACAGAACGCTTCTGAAACGCTTACAAAAAGGAAAGGTAGATCAAAAGAAGTATGCCTTGCTTTTCGATCTGGAAAACAACCGTGTTTCCGGTGAAGTTGAATTTTACTTTACGGTAGAAGAAGACAAGCCTGTGCGCTTCGTGATCTTAGATAGCAACATGCAAGAGATCAAAGAAGTAGTTTCTAAGAATTTTGATAAAGGGGGACACATTGTTCGCTTTGACGTCAATACCTTGACTCCAGGTGTCTACTTTTATTCGATCGTAACAGATAACCAACGTTCGATGAAAAAGATCTTTGTTCAGCATGACAATCTGACAGCATAATTTGGATTGGCAAGAGGTTTGACAAGTAAAAACAAATATTAACTTTATACCGACTTAGAAGTCGAATTAAAATGAACAGATTATGGCATTAGAAATTACAGATGCAAACTTCGAAGAAGTTGTATTGAAATCAGACAAACCGGTAATGGTTGATTTTTGGGCAGAATGGTGTGGACCTTGCCGTTTGTTAGGGCCTATCGTTGATGAAATGTCCGGTGAATATGAAGGTCGTGCAGTTATCGGTAAGGTGAATGTTGACTTGAATCCAGGTGTTTCCGCTCAGTTCGGAATCAGAAATATTCCTACAGTGATCTTCGTAAAAGGAGGTGAAATCGCTGATAAGTCGGTTGGTGCTGTACCAAAAGCACAATTGACTACAAAATTAGACGCATTACTGTAAGTAAAATAGTCATTATGTTGAAAGGCTTCCGTAATTTTGGGAGCCTTTTTTAGTTTCTGAAAATGAAGAATTTTGTACGTCGTTTAAAATATTATGGGTTGGGTTTTGGTATCGGGCTCATCTTTGTGTTTTTCTTTTTCCGTAATCGAGGGTGTTCTTGGTTACCGGAGAATCGGGTGAAGAATACGATCCTTGGAAAGGTCTTGGTGATCGAGGAATCTCAACTAGCGAAATTGCAACAGAACGGACTGACTGAAAAGGATGCTGTAGATTTCTTGAATGATGGGGATGTAAACTTTGGGGCCAGCAAGAAACAAGGAAATCCTCAGGTATATGAGGTGGAAAAAGAGATTGACGGTAAAACCGTGAAGTTGTGGTTCACTATTCCGAAAGACGGGTATATTTCAGAAGTTTTATGGCCAAAAGGATCAATTCAAAGTTCTGGTAATTCGAAAACGGGATTGGGGAAAATGATCGCCTTTCCAAAAGTTGAAAACATCATTTACCTGGATCAAAATCCGGAATTCAAAAAGGAGCTGAAAAATGCTGGTTTAGCCAATGAAAAAGCGGTGTTGAATCGCATGAAGAGTAGCGGAACGATTGATTTTTCGCTTTCTCATTTGGATGCGGAACCCCTGCCGGAACATTACCTGATCTTCAAAAATTCGAAAGGAAAAGAATTGCGTGCCGTAACTACTTGGTACAAAGAGCATATCCAGTTTTATTCCTTTGCATCTGATGAGTCTGTGGAGGCTAAGAAGAAATAAAGGTTGAACTGTTAATTTTTCCTTCTGAACGGCATCGCCTTGCGAACCGAATTTACTACATTTGTCGAATGGAATTTTCGGCGCTTCAAATAGCTACTATCTTGAACGGAGAAGTGGTTGGTAATCCTGATGCTAGCGTGTCAGGTTTGGCAAAAATTGAGGAGGGAACTATTGGTACCCTTTCCTTTTTGTCGAATCCCAAATATGAAGAGTATATCTATACTACCGGTGCAAGTATTTGCATCGTCAATAAATCCTTTGAGCCTTCTAAAGCACTGCCTGAAACTCTGACCTTGGTGAAGGTGGAGGATGCTTATGCTTGTTTTGCAAAACTACTGGATGTTTACAACCAAATGCGTCAAAAACAACCAAAGATCGAGCAACCAAGTTTTATTGCGGATTCAGCGCAGGTTGGTGAAGGTCTTTATCTGGGTGCTTTTGCATACATCAGTGAAGGAGCTGTAATTGGAAAGAACGTAAAGATCTATCCGAATGCTTTTATTGGTGACGGAGTGACGATCGGTGACGATTGTGTGATCCACGCTGGTGTAAAGATCTATGCAGATTGCAAAGTAGGAAATCGCTGCGTATTGCACGCTGGAGTTGTTTTGGGTAGTGACGGTTTTGGATTTGCCCCTGATGAAAAAGGTGTTTTCTCGAAAGTGCCACAGATCGGTAATGTAGTTTTAGAAGACGATGTAGAAATTGGTGCGAATTCAACCATTGACTGCGCTACCATGGGTTCAACGATCATCCGAACTGGAGTAAAGATCGATAACCTCGTACATCTTGCACACAATGTAGAGATCGGCGCGCATTCCGCTATGGCAGCACAAGTGGGTGTTGCTGGTTCGGCAAAGATTGGAAAACACGTGATGGTAGGAGGTCAGGCTGGGATCAGTGGACACTTGCATATCGCAGACGGGACAAAAATTGTTGCGCAATCCGGTATTCCAAGTACGGTGAAAAAGGCGGAAACCTTAATGGGGTCGCCGGGTATTCCACTCGATGATTTCAAGAAATCTTATTTCGGATTCCGCAAGTTGCCATTCCTTTTGAATAAAGTGAATGAGCTAGAACAAAAGATTAAATCGCTTACAAAAAACGAAGAATAATGGCTGATAAACAGCACACGCTCAACGAAAAGATTGTTTTTACAGGTGTTGGATTACACACCGGTGAGAAAGTGACTATGGAGATCCATCCGGCTCCCGAAAATCACGGATATAAATTCCAACGTGTTGATCTAGAAAAGCAACCGATCATTAAGGCTGATGCTGACCTGGTTGTTTCAACAGAGCGTGGAACTACTTTGGAAGCTAACGGAGCACGCGTTTATACTACCGAACACGTTCTTGCAGCGTTGTACGGAATGCAAGTTGATAATGCATTGATCACTTTAACGGGGCCTGAAATTCCGATTATGGATGGTAGTTCTTTACCATTCGTGAAAGAGATCAGTCGTGTTGGTTTGAAAGAACAAGAAGCAGATCGTGACTATTTCGAATTGAATGAAAATTTGAAATGGGAAGATCTGGAAAAAGGAATCGAGATCTTGGCGGTTCCGGATAATAACTACCGCATTACAGTGATGGTAGATTACAACTCACCGGCTTTGGGAACACAGCATGCGAGTATGTATCAGATCAGCGATTTCGAAAAGCAGATCGCACCATGTCGTACCTTTGTCTTCTTACGTGAATTGGAGTTCTTGGCTTCAAACAACTTGATCAAAGGAGGTGACTTGGATAATGCTATTGTTTTGGTGGAACGTAATGATGTTTCCCAAGATGAATTGGATGCCTTGGCTAAGAAATTAGGGAAGGATACCCTGTCTGTAAATTATGATGGAATCGGGGTTTTGAATAGCATTAAATTGCAATTTGAGAATGAACCTGCTCGTCATAAATTATTAGATATCGTTGGGGATTTGGCATTGGTTGGAAAACCGATCAAAGCACACATCCTAGCCGCACGTCCTGGACATTCAGGAAACACGCGTTTTGCGAAAGTCTTGAAGGAACAGATCAAGAAACAAGCCGCAGAAGGGCGTTACTTCGATTTGACAAAAGAGCCGCTTTACAACATCAATGATATTGAAAAAATGTTGCCTCACCGCTATCCATTCTTGTTAGTTGACAAGATCATGGAGATCAACGAGGAAAGCATCATTGGTGTAAAGAATGTGACGATGAACGAGCCAATGTTCCAAGGACACTTCCCTGGAAACCCTGTTTTTCCGGGTGTTTTGCAAATTGAGGCAACGGCACAAGTAGGAGGAATCTTTGCTTTGAGTAAAGTAGAGGACCCACACTTGTATTCAACGTACTTCATGAAGATCGACAACGTGAAGTTCAAGCAAAAAGTTTTGCCGGGGGATACCTTGGTGTTCGAATTGAAATTGATGTCACCGATCCGTCGTGGTTTGGTGCAAATGGCCGGACAGGCTTTCGTTAACGGAAAATTGGTAATGGAAGCCGAAATGTTGGCACAAGTAATTAAAGATAAAGAACCTGCATGATTAGCCAATTAGCACAAGTATCGCCAAAAGCCCAAGTGGCGGAGGGAGTCGTTATCGACGCGTTCAGTACAGTTCATGATGATGTTGTGATCGGTGCAGGTACACACATTCATCCCAACGTAACACTTTATCCTGGAACTCGAATTGGTGAAAACTGTGAGATCTTTCCGGGTGCAGTGATCGGAGTAATTCCTCAGGATTTGAAATTCGATGGGGAATATACCACTGTGGAAATCGGCGATCGCACCGTTATTCGTGAATGTGTAACGATTCACCGTGGGACGAAAGACAAATGGAAAACAACTATTGGAAGTGACTGTTTGTTGATGACTTACGTGCACATCGCGCACGATTGTGCTATTGGAGATCACGTTATTTTGGCAAGTTACACGGGTTTATCCGGACACTGCGTGGTTGAAGACTGGGCTATTCTGGAAGGACGTTGCGGAACGCAGCAGTTTATTCACGTTGGAGCGCATGCCTTCATCGCTGGTGGTTCTTTGATCCGTAAAAATGTTCCACCTTATGTGAAAGCTGCTCGTGAGCCTCTTACTTATGCTGGTGTAAACTCGGTAGGTTTACGTCGCCGCGGTTATTCCGACGAACAAGTGCGTGAAGTAGAGGATATTTACCGCACATTGTACGTTCAGAACAGTAACCTATCAAAAGGTATCGAGCAGGTTAAAGAAAGTATGCCCGAAACAGCTATCAGAAACCGCATTTTGACATTTATCGAGAAATCAGATAAAGGTGTGATTCGCGGAATGATTTAAGCTTTCAAGAGTTTTATTCATTTTGTTCGGCTGGCTGATTTGGCGTCGGGTGGAGTGAAGTAAATTTGAGTGAACTGAACTGAAACGAGATGCTTTCCAAAAAAACCAAATACGCTTTACACGCACTAACCTATCTGGCCAAGAAAGAGGACCGGGAACCAACGTTGATCGTTGAGATCGCTGAAAAAGCCAATATCCCGCGTAAATTTCTGGAAGCCATTTTACTCGACCTTAAAAAACAAGGGATCTTGACATCCCGAATGGGGAAAGGCGGAGGTTACCTCCTGCGCATGGAACCGAAAGATATTCGTTT
Source organism: Fluviicola sp. (assembly GCA_049241705.1). GTDB lineage: Bacteria > Bacteroidota > Bacteroidia > Flavobacteriales_D > Crocinitomicaceae > Fluviicola. The sequence continues at coordinate 30,596 of JBMLQF010000048.1, forward strand.
GTCCACTGTGATCCGGATTTTCAACGGACCGATCGCACTCTTACCTTGCGTTAGTTTGAATTACTACCAGGCTTGTGAGGAATGCACAGATGAAAAACGTTGTGGACTGAATAAAGTGTTCATCGATGTGCGTAATGAGACGCTGCGCATTTTGGAGAACAAATCCATACAAGATATAGTTGATCAAGAAATACACATTTAGCATTGGTACATAGAGGAGAGATCTTAGAACTTCAGATTGAAGATTTAGCGTTTGGTGGTCAGGGAATTGCACGCATGCGTTCCGAAGACGGTCATTTTGTATTGTTTGTTGAAAATGCCTTTCCCGGACAAATAGTTCGAGCGAAGGTTGAAAAGAAACGCAAGCGACATGCAGAGTGCAAGTTGTTAGACATCGTTAAACGCTCTCCTCAAGAAATTGAATTGCCGTTTCAGGAGATCTCTGGAGCGCCTTATTTGTTTGTTCCGATCACATTACAGCAAGAGTACAAGCAAAAAACAACTTTAGACGTTTATCGTCGCATTGGACGTATTCAAGAACCAGCCAGTTTATTCGATGAGTATATTTCTTCGCCGGAAGTGTTCTTTTATCGCAATAAGATGGAATACAGCTTCTCCTGCATTGAACATGTGCCTGAAACAGGAGAGGAGATCGATGATGCTTTTGCTCTGGGATTCAAACGTCGTGGTACGTGGTGGAAAGTGGAGAATCTGAATAAACCTAGTGGTTTGTTTGATGAGCAATGGGAAACCTTGTTGCCTGAGTTTCGAGAATTCTTGCGCAATTTCGGTCTTCCTGCATGGCACCCGCCAAAAAAAGAAGGGTTTTTCCGACACATTGTCGTGCGTAAGTCCTTCGATCAAGACCAGTTGTTGATCCATTTGGTGACATCGTCAGCGGGTTTAAAAAAGTTTGACGCCGTAGCTACAGCAAATTTCCTGCAAGAGAAATTGGGCAAACGACTAGCCGGTTTTTGGCATACGATCAATGATAATATTGCCGATCGTGCCAAGATCGAAAATGGAACCTCGACATTGTTGTGTGGCGAAGCTGTGGTCGTAGAGAAGATGTTAGGGTTATCTTTTGAGATCAGTATGGAGAGTTTCTTCCAGACCAATCCAAAGTGTGCGGAGCTTTTATATACCAAAGCCATCGATTACGTTTGTGAACATGTTTCAGAAAATGGTGTAATCATGGACTTGTTCTGCGGTACGGGAACAATTGGCCAATTGATCGCAAAACGCGTGCAAGCAAAAGAGATCATCGGAGTAGATATTGTAGAAGAAGCCATTGAAGATGCGAAGCGAAATGCAGCGACGAACGGTTTTGAGCATTTACATTTCTTCGCTGCTGACGTGGGCAAGTTCTTGTATCAACATCCGGAATACCAAGGTAAGATCGGAACGATCGTGCTAGATCCACCACGAGCTGGGATTGCGCCAAAAACATTATTAAAAGTTATCGCTTTGGATGCCAAATATTTGGTGTACATTTCATGTAATCCGGCTACA
>JBMLQF010000049.1:0-8478 GCA_049241705.1 Fluviicola sp.
TCAATCCGTCCGAACCAAATGAAGATTACTGGAAAAACATTGCTGGAGAATGGGGTTCAGCCCGATATTCTTTGTTGTAGAACTGAGCATGAACTGGATCTTACCTTGCGTAAGAAGATCGCTAAATTCTGTAACGTGAGCATGAATGCGGTGATCGAGTCGCGTGATGCGGATACGATTTACGATGTTCCTCTATTGATGCAAGCTGAAGAATTGGATAAAGTTGTTTTGGAGAAATTGGGATTGCCTTCAAAGCAAACTCCTGAGCTTTCTCGTTGGAAAGAATTTTTATCACGTTTGAAAAATCCAACTAAAGAGGTCAATATCGGTTTGGTTGGTAAATATGTTGAGTTGAAAGACTCCTATAAATCGATCTCGGAGGCCTTCATTCATGCTGGTGCAACAAATGAATGTCGCGTGAATGTAAAATGGATTCATTCCGAGTCTTTAACAAAAGAGAATATTGCTGCTGAATTATCTGGATTAGATGGGATCTTGGTTGCTCCTGGATTTGGTTCTAGAGGGATTAGCGGTAAGATTGAGGCCGTGCGTTTTGCCCGTGAGAACAAAGTTCCTTTCTTTGGAATTTGTTTGGGAATGCAATGTGCGGTGATCGAATTTGCACGTCACGTGCTGGGTTACGATGATGCGCATACAACTGAAATTGCTGAGGATTGTAAATATCCGGTGATTTCCATGATGGAAGAACAAAAGAACATTTCGAATATGGGAGGTACAATGCGTCTAGGTGCGTATAAGTGTCAATTAAAGCCAAATTCGAAAGTGTCTTCTGCGTACAATACAGAAACAATCTCTGAGCGCCATCGTCACCGTTACGAATTCAATAACCAGTATTTGGCTGATTTTGAAAAGGCAGGTATGATGGCAACTGGTAAGAATCCTGAGACCGGTTTGGTTGAAGTGGTTGAGATCCCAAGTCATCCTTGGTTCGTAGGAGCACAGTTTCACCCTGAATATAAGAGTACAGTTGATAACCCACACCCGCTGTTTGTGGCATTTATTAAAGCAGCGATCGAAAATAAAAATTAAAAAATGGGAATGGATAAGAACACCGTTATCGGTTTGTCCTTGATTGGCGTTTTGTTGGTTGCTTTCACGATTATGAGTCAACCTTCAGAAGCTGAGATCAAAGCTCAAAAGAAGAAAGAGCTGAACGAGAAAAAGAAAAAGGAAGCTGAGGCAAAGTCTAAAGAAAAGGAAAAACAAACTGCAACTCCTGAGAAAATTCAGACTGCCAGTGCGGAAAAAGAAAAAGACAGCAATGTTGTCAAAGCTGCGGCACCAGTTCAAGTAAAAGAAGAATTTTTAACGCTTGAATCGGATAAATTGATCGTTGAAGTTTCTACTAAAGGTGCTGTTCTGTCATCGGTTCAATTGAAAGAGTACGAATCTTATGCGAATTACGTAAAGAATGACGGTAAGATTACTCCTGTATACTTATTCCGCCGCGAGGATAACGTGAATGAATTGGTATTCAATGTGAACGGTAAAAAGTATTCAACAGGAAACAAAGCTTTTGAAGTAGTTGAAAAAACGAAGGATAAGTTGGTGTTAAAACATGCTGTTGAAAACGGTTCTGTTGAATTCACGTACGCATTGAAAGATGGTTACAACCTAGATTATTCATTAGCCGTAAAAGATCTGAATGGCGTTGTCCAACCGAATTCAGTGATGTTTAATTGGAACACCAAAATGCAGCATACAGAGCGCATGTTGACTGAGCAACGTCGTGTATCGACTATTTGTTTTCAGAACAATGACGGACAATTGGACTATTTGAATGAAATGTCCGATGACAACAAAGCTCTTGAGATGGATGCGAATTGGTTGGCTTTCAAACAAAGCTACTTCTCCTCTATCCTTCACCCAGAGAATCCATTCAAAATGAAAGGGTCGAAAGTTTCGATCAAAAACTTCAAGTCTGGAGATAAAGAATTCTTTACGCACATTAAGACGTACAAAGCGACCATGAATTTGGGATTGAGTTCTACAAAAGATGGTTTGGCGAGTTTTAACTGGTATTTTGGACCAAATGACTACGATGTTTTGGCGTCCTATGATTCGGGATACGACGATATTTTGAACTGGGGTTGGGGAATTTTCCGTTGGATCAACTTATACGCTGTGCAACCATTGTTTGATTGGTTGATGGAAAGTGGATTGGCAGCAGGTTTGGCCATTCTTTTATTGACCTTGATCTTGAAATTGATCTTGATGCCAATTCAATGGAAAATGTTTGTGTCATCAGCGAAGATGCGCATTTTGAAACCTGAGATCGATGCGATCAATGCTAAATATCCGAACAAAGAGGATGCTATGAAAAAGCAAATGGATATGATGACATTGTACCGCGAGTCTGGGGCATCACCTTTGGCTGGATGTGTACCAATGTTGTTCCAAATGCCAATTCTACTTGCGGTATTCCGTTTCTTCCCTGCATCATTCGATCTTCGTCAGAAAAGTTTCTTGTGGGCTGAAGATCTATCATCGTATGATTCGATCTGGGATTTTGGTACTTATATTCCTGTCTATGGAAATCACATGTCGTTGTTTACTTTGTTGATGTCGGCAACCACGTTGATCTATACGTATTTGAATTCATCTAACGTTGCGCAGCAACAGCAACCAGGAATGCCAAACATGAAAGTGATCATGTATATTTTCCCGGTAATGATGATCTTCTTCTTCAACAATTACTCGGCTGGTTTGAGTTATTACTACTTCATCTCGACATTGATGACGATCTTATTGATGTTTGCGATTAAACGTTTCTTCGTAGATGAGGCTAAGTTGAAAGAGAAAATGGCTGCGATGCGCGTGAAATCATCAGAGAAATCCAAGAATCCGAAAAAGAAATCAGGTTTCATGCAGCGTTTGGAGGATATGCAACGCCAACAGCAAGAGCAAATGAAGAATAAAAAGAAGTAAATCAGATTTGATTTTAAAGAAGAAGGGCATTCATTTGAATGCCCTTTTTTGTTTTATAATTGTTGAAAATTGCCGGTAATTTGGCGATTTTACAATATTGCAATATGGCAATATTGCAACGATTCTGAAAATCAACGATTTATTGGTTGAATGATCCCTTTCTCCGGAGCTTGATCATACAAATCCGGGCGCAAATACTTCCCTTGCTCACGAGCTCCTTTCAATTCCTCAACTTGTCTTGCATCCGGATGCTGTTGCATATACGGGTCGTTTCGTTCTGCATAAACTGCCCATGAAACTTCCATTCCCGCAGCACCACCACCAATAACAAATCTGCCGTCTTTTAATTTCTCTTTAATGAATAATGGAGCATAGGCGCCAATCGGCGTCAATTGATAAGATGGATTCTTATTCACTGCATCAAACCATTCCGGCAATTGAACAATTGCCTCCCCATTAGCATCAAAAGCAACAGTTCCACGATAAATGTTCAACACCTCATTTGATTCGATCGAAAAGTGATTCAAATATTTATTGCTTGGATCCAATGGGTGGTCGATTCGGAAGTTTTTTGTACCTGATACGGTCAAATCTCCCAAAGCAATGATATTGTCCAAAGAGGCAATTCCTCCTCCATTCACCGGATCAATAGATTGACCGATCACTCCAACGTATCCAACACCTCCCACTCCAACTGAGTTTGCGGTTAAAGGCCCCGTTAGGTCAAAGTTTTCACCATAAACACCAAAGCCATCGCGATAATTCGTTTGACCGGATACTCCGTTGTACCCAACTCCTTCTACACCAATTCCGCCCGTTGTTCGTAAGTTATTTCCTCGAACAGCGACATCCGCAGTCGAAGTTGAAGTTACTTCCCCTGTCACAGCACGCGCAGCTCCGGTACTTTGACCAAAAACAGCTGAATTGTTTGTCGTTGAACTGTTTGTCGTTGCTTGAATCGTTGAAAATGTATTTGAAGCGTTTGTATTGGATGCGTTGATCGAATTTCCAGTTCCGGTGAATGCTACACCCAAAGCAGCTGTATTCGAACCTGATCCATTAATTTGAACAGGACCTGAATCTGCAGTTATAGTTCTACCTTGTCCAGCGCCGGTTCCGTCATAAGCAGCATCTAATGTTGTAGTCGATGTTGCGTTACCACTTGTGGCAGCATACAATGCATAAGGCACGCTCATGAACTGTTGTGCGCCCAGTGTAGTATATGTTGTTCCTCCAGTCACATCTACTGCAATCTCACAGAAATAGGTTCCGCTCCCCCAGTTGATGGAGGAAAATGTTCCAGAAAGGACATTTCCTTGACCAATGACAAAGTTTACCAATCCAATTGCACTCGTTGTGGGCGTGAACGATTCCGAATAAACGATTGTCCCAGTTGGTGAGTTTTGTCTGATTGAAACTTTCATCCCCACATTGGTGTTGGGTAGCACTGCTCCAGAAGTGTTTCGCACTACCGCTTGATAGTTGATTCCTTGTGGAGCTTGAGCGTTGAGTTGCAGAACAACAAGAAATGCAGCAACGCTTAATAATATTTTTTTCATAGTTCTGAGTCTTGTTTTATAAATGATAGTTGTTTGGTCTCTGTTCCAAGTAGCATCAAATTGTATTTTCCGGTAGCCCAGCTTCGGACATCGATGACATTGATTTCTTGCAAATGGACGTTTTCAAATACAAGTTTTCCCTGTTCATCGAAAATGCGGAGTAGCTGATAACTATTTACAGGAATTTGCAAGCTGACTTCATTCGTTGATGGATTTGGAAACAGCTGGATGTTTGCCTCTTCCCATTCTGAAATATCTGCTAAAGAAATGACGGGTTGATGAAATCCCTGGGTTAGTAAAACCGGACCATTCTGATAACTATTCGTGACTGGCTCGCCAATGGTAAAGTCTAGTGCAACAGATCCATTTTGAAGGGTGTTGCCACTTGTTGCTGTGACCGAAGGTGAAATTTGTTGAGCCCAACCATGAATTCCTATACCAAGAATGGTAAGCGATAAGTAGTAGCGCATAAATGATAGTTTACAAGAGAAATATACGAATTAATTGATCTTGCAGATGCTATTTTTTGTTTCTCAATTCAATGAAGGATTGTACTTTTTCATTTTCGATCAGTACAGCCAAATTGTATTGCTTTAAATACCACTTCCCTCCTTTTTTTTCTAGCACTCCACTTCCACGACAATCTTTCATCCAGGTATCGATGCGTTCATCAAACCAAGCGGTCTTTCCATTATCTGAAAAATCCCAGTGTCGTTCGATCCGTTTGAAGTCCCATCCTTTTCCCTGATCAAAATACGGCTTGCAAAAATCGTAAAAGGTCTTTTTGTCCCAGCGCTCTTTCGGATCTGTACCCAGAAAAATGAAATCGTCGGACATGGCGTCAAAGTAAACTTTCGCATCTGCCTTTGCAGCCGCTTCATGCCAAGCATCCATGAAGGTGTTCAGTGTATCCTCAGTTGACGTTTTTTGGTTGAAACTTAAAACGATCAGGCCTAGGCTCAGGACGATAATTGTTTTCATAATTAAAATTTAAAGCAAAAAAAAAGTACCGCCAAAAAACGGTACTTTATCTTAATATTCAAAAGATTATTTTTTCTTTTCCAATGCCATGCACATTTTAACTGCAGCGGCAACATCTACAACAGCTCCTGTTACAGATAGATCTCCGAAATTCACCATTTCTTCAGATCCAGGTTTTGGAGTTTTTGTAGTTGCGTATGATTTTGCTGACTTCAAGATAATGTCTTTGATCTGCGCCATCGTTAATGTTGGGAAATATGATTTCAACATTGCAGCAACTCCGGCAACCATTGGTGCAGCCATCGATGTTCCTTGCAATTTCTTGTAGTCTGATTGAGGTACAGTGTTGTAGATCTCATAACCAGGAGCAAATACATCAACTTTCGTTTTACCGTAGTTAGAGAAATCAGCAGCCAATTTTTTAGCATTACGTGTAGATGCACCAATTGTTAAGTAATGATCCAATTTTTTCGTTTGGAAAGTGTAAGAAGATGTTGGGAAATTGTCATTCACATCAACATTTTCATTATCGTTTCCGGCAGCATGGATCAACAATACGCCTTTAGAATCTGCATACATCAATGCTTCATAAACCTCTTTTTGATGCATAGAATACGCTTTACCGAAAGACATGTTAATTACTGATGCTCCGTTATCTACAGCGTAACGAATTGCCAAAGCGATGTCCTTATCTTGCTCATCTCCATCTGGAACGGCACGAACAGACATTAACAATACGTTTTCAGCAACTCCGTCGCCGCCTAAACCATTGCCACGAACAGCTCCAATGATACCTCCTACGTGAGTTCCGTGCAATGCATCTGGACCTTCTACGTCATTGTTACCGTATTTCACGTCATTGAAATCGTGTGGATCGTCACCGATGAACTGGCGGTCATTGTAATCAGGATTCAAATGGTATTCTACCATCGAAGTCAATTGCTGTACGCCTTCTTCCAATGCCTCTACACTCAACTCTCCGGAAGCAATTTGGATCGCCAAATTCTTCATTTCTTCTTCCTGCTCGTTAGTTGCTTTCATTTTCTTAGCATCCTCAACAGTGAAGTCTTTTCCAAGTTTTTGCTCCAAAGACGCTTTGATCATTGGCAACATCATTTTGAATTGCTCAATGTTCTGTAAATATGCCTTGTATTTTTCTACGTCTCCGTTGATTTCGCTGTCCAGTTTTTTATACAATTGAAAATCAGCTTTATCAGCTTCAGCGATATCACTTTCTGCTTTGCCTTCGAAACGACCGCGAAGATCTGCGTAGATACGAGTTTTTTCTAAACGCGCGTGGTTTTGGTTTTGACCAGGGCTTCCCAAAAAGTTCCAACCGTGAATATCATCGATGTAACCGTTGTTATCGTCGTCAATTCCATTGTTTGGAATTTCGTCTGTATTTGTCCAGATCTTTCCTTGTAAATCTTTGTGCTCGATATCGATTCCGGAGTCAATAACTGCTACAATAACTGTAGAAGATTTTCTTTTCTTCAAAGTTTTGTAGGCCTTTTCTGTGTTCATCCCCGGACCTTTTCCATTGTACCAGTTCAGGATCTCTGAATTGTCTTGAGCATAGAAGAAGTTCATTACGCCAAAAGACAAGGCCATGGATAAGGTGATAAATCTTTTTTTCATACGGAATTATTAGGGTTATTTTTGTTTTGCTTTTTTGAAGTCAAACAAATATCGTAATTTGAGCCAATAAAAAGTGGTCTTTTTTAATTATTTGCTGTTTTACGTGTTTAACGGAGAGTACAGATTTTAAATGGTTGAACAATGAAAATGAGAATTCTATTGCTATTAGCGCTTTTCCTATCGTCTGGTACATTTGCACAATCGGATAATTTTAGATTCAAGAAATTTTTAGCTGATTCTCCGAATCAATCCACAGCTTTTGCTATAAAGAATAGTGATGGTGTTTTACAACGATTGCTTTCGGATAAAAGATGTTTAGTAAAACAGGTGACTCCTCAATGGGTTTACGTTCAAGCTACTCCGTCTTGGATCGCAAATGCTCAAAAGACCGGCATAATTGAATCCTTTTATTTTGAATTTGCTCCGCCAGTTGCGTTGAATGATACCACACTAGTAAAACATCACGTAAAACCTGTTCATCTAGGTTTGGGAGGTTTGCAAACACCATTTACCGGCAGAGATGTGATCATCGGTTATGTAGATCAAGGATTGGATCACAACCATCCGGATTTTCAAGATGCACTTGGGAATACACGCGTACTTTATTACTGGGATCACACCTTACCTTTTGACGCCGTGCGAACACCAGCAGCTTACGGATATGGTCAAGTATGGACAGCTGCAGACATTGACAATGATATATGTACGAGTAATGAGGAATCCAGTGGTCACGGTACCTCTGTAAGTGGTGTTGGATCATCAGATGGATCGGCAACCGGAAGAGAAACAGGAATGGCTCCAGACTCAAAGATCATTTTTGTTGAAACAGATTTCAATTTGCAAAACTGGACCTTAACCATTGCAGATGCTGTTGATTTTATCTTTAGTAAAGCGGATGAATTGGGATTGCCTGCTGTTGTTAATTTGTCCTTGGGCTCGTACTTCGGTAGTCATGATGGAAATGATCCTGCAGCCGAATTGATGGAGACATTGTTGGATGAGCAACCCGGACGAATTGTAGTTTGTGCGGCTGGAAATTCAGGAGCTTGGGGTAAATACCATGTTCATGGTGATGTAGATGCTGATACTTCGTTTGTTTGGATGCTGAATAATCCCGGAAGTCAATTAGGTGCCAATACGATTTATATGGATTTGTGGACTGATTTGGCAGATGCTACTTGGAATTATGCCTTAGCAGCAAACTTGCCAGGCGGTACTTACGAGGAACGCGCTGAAACCGTTTACCGATTAGCTACAACAGGTGCCGGAACGGTGGTCTATGACACCTTGTGGAATGGCTCTAATCGCATTGCAACTATCGAGCTTTATCCGGAGATTTTTGGGAATAACT